>JBAUHN010000132.1:0-3957 GCA_049680295.1 Sulfitobacter sp. | reverse complement strand
ATTTTGGACAATCCGAAAAAACGTCGGGGCTACTCCAGCGAAGAAATCGAAGCGATGGAACAGATTGTCCGCGGCACCCCGGCTCAGAACTTAATGCGTGGCCTGGGTCGGTTTTCACCGACATCCGGTGCGCTTCCTGCGATGGCAAGCGGTGGTATGCTTACAGGCGCCGCCGCATCATCTAACCCGCTCCTGGCCTTGCCGCCAGCGATTGGCATGGCAGCGAAAAGTGGCGCTGAGTATTCCACCAAACGTTCCGTGTCAAAATTAGACGAATTAATACGCAACAAAGGTCCACTTGCGAAAAAGACGATCACCGGAGACGATCTGCGCGCCTATTTCGCGACCTTGCTTTCGCAGAGTCGCGCGGAACCACAATAGCGTAAACCCACGCCCCCCCGATGGCTGCGGCTAAGAACAGCCAAGTTTGAGGCCACACGAGACCGAGGCCTATAGCGACAATGCTGCCAATCCCGACGGTCATCTCTGTATTCCAGAACTTCATCACACAATATCCATGCCTACATATGTCGGCATTTCCCCCAAAAAATCAATAGGTGATACTATGCCCCGCGACGGTTCAAACGTTTACAGTAAGCCAACAGGCACAACAGCGGTTGCCAGCGCGACCATTGAGAGCGCGAAATATAATGCTGTAATTGACGATTTAGTCACTGACGCTAATACGGCCCGCCCAATTGTGGCTGGCGGAACAGGGGGCACCAGCGCCTCCGCTGCGCGCACGTTGCTCGGCGTTCCGGCTACCGCTGACGTGCAGGCTGTGAATGCCAATCTCACCAGCCTATCCGGGCTGACGTTGCTTGCGGATCGGGGGCTTTACAGCACCGCCGCTAATACGCTTGCACTGTTTACCCTGACAGCGGCAGGACGTGCCTTGCTGGACGATGCGAGCGCCAGCGCACAGCGAACCACGCTGGGGCTTGGCACCATGGCCACCAAGGGGACCGTCAACGATGGTGACCCGTCTATTTCGCCAGCCAGTGGGGCGGATCGCAGCGGGATCGCGGCGATTGCGGATTTTCAAATAGCGGCGGCGGGGGTATCAATCTGGGATTATGAGAGCGCAAAAGTCACCGCTGGCACGACACAACAAACCTTCACCCATGGGCTGGGCGCGACTCCTTCTCAGTTTGATGTTTTCCTCGAATGTACGACAGCAAATGTTGGCTATGCAGTCGGTGATATTGTCAAAATGAGCAGCTACGAAGGTAACGGCGCTAGGGGATTTGCGGTTTGGGCGAATGCCACACTAATCGGGGCGACCGGCTCAAGTAGTTTTTTCCTTGCGAACAAAACGACAGGCAGTGTTGCATCCGCCACGCCTGCATCATGGGATATTTTTGCGAGGGCGAAGTTGTGACCCTGATCGCACATCTCGCATCGCTACCCGTCCTGCTAATCGGCTTGCTGGTGATCTACCACGTTATGCGGTCCCAGAAGTCCCCCGCCGATATATCCAACCGCATTAATAAAATCCGGCTGATCTGGTTCGCGCTTACCCGTGAGGATTGGCTAGCCGAGCGTATTGATTGGCTGAAACGGGACGAAATGGACAATTTGAGGTGAGCAATATGCAGTTTAAAGGTGACGCGAAACGTCTCGAAAGCATTGATATATCTCGGCTGGCGCACACTATTGGTTGCGGGGAAGACCACCTGCACGCTGTAATGGAAGTCGAAACGCGCGGCGGTGGCTTTGACAATTACGGTCGCATCAAAATGCTGTTTGAGCCACATGTGTTCTACAGTGAATTGTCGGGATCTGAGCGGCAAGAGGCGATTTCAGCAGGTCTTGCCTATCGACGCTGGGGTGAAAAGACCTATCCAAGCGACAGCTATTCGCGATTACAGCACGCCTTGGCGATCAACGCCGATGCGGCTTTGCGCTCTTGTTCCTGGGGCTTGGGCCAGATCATGGGTTTCAACCACAAGATTGCTGGCTACTCCAGTGCCGCTGCGATGGTTGAGGCGTTCCGCGACGACGAGGACACGCACCTTGCCGCAATGGTCGAATTCATTGTCGGGAGCGGATTAGACGACGAATTGCGCGCCGAAGACTGGCGCGGCTTCGCTCGTGGGTACAACGGGGCTGGATATGCCAAGCACGGATACCACACGAAGCTGAAACGGGCTTACGATAAGTGGTGCAAAATCCCTGATACGCCATTCACAATCGACAATATAGATCAGACGCTGCCCGATCCGAATCCACCAGCTGAGGTTTTCCGCGCCACACGTGGCAAGGTTCTCAAGTGGGGCATGATTGGCGCTGATGTCGAAATGCTACAAGGCACGTTAGCCATGCTGGGGTTTCCAGTCGGGAAGAAAGACGGGAAGTTTTTCCGCCAAACGCATCGTGCCGTTGTTGCCTTCCAAAGCGAACAAGGGCTGGTTGTTGATGGCGAAGTGGGTGAATTGACATGGGAGGCGCTTGATACCGCCCGTGAGACGCCCAAACGCAAGCACACAGTCGCGTCTCTGCGCGATGACGGGTCATCAACCATCAAGACCGCTGATGCGGCCGAGACGCAAACAAAAGTCGCATCTGCGGGCATTGGTGGCTTGGGCATTCTGCAAGTTGGCAAGGACGCACTGACTGAGGTGAGCGGGGCGGGCGGCATTCTCACGCAAGCACAGGATGTTCTTGTGTCGAATTGGCCGATCATCGCTGTTCTGGCCATCGCCGCTGTTGCGTATTTCAAAGGGCCGAAGTTGATGCAGGCCATCAAGGATATTCGCGTGCGTGACGCTGTATCAGGGGAGCATTTGGGGCGATGACATTTATCTTGGCTCTTATCGGCGGACGTAAGTGGATTGCTTACTTGGCCGTAATTCTGGCCATTGTGGCGGGCATCTATGGATATGGGCGGTCGCAATACAAAGCGGGCGTCATGGACACCACTCAACACTTTATCGACGCTGACAAAAAAGGGGCAGAAGATGTTGCCGAAACTGCAAAAAGGGTTCTGCGCGACAACGCTAACCTTGATGACGACGCTATCGCTGACAGCCTGCACCGAACCGGTGGCCTTAGGCCAGACGAATCGCCAGATTTTGACTGACTTGGCCGGGACACTGCCGACCGTCAGCCGTCGCGATACGCCACAAACCAAGCGCGAGGTCGCCTTGCACCGCGAGTTATTCGTCGCAATCTGCAAGCAGCAGGAAGTTTGTAAGTGAATAGACCAAATCACGCCGATGAGCTTGTCAAAAAGCTAAAGGCGGCTCTGGAATCGGGTGGGCAACCGCACGTTTTCGACAGCCAAGAGGTTGAGGAAATCCAACAGGTTTTGGAGTTTTTTCGTATGATACGTCAATGGAAAAAGCTGGGCAATCTGATCCTATGGGCCGTGCTGACCGCTGGTTTGGTCTTGTCGAATCTGGACCGCATCAAGGAAATGTTCAAGTGAGGCTGGTTAACCGATTGGCCTTGGTTGTCATGATGGGGTATGCAGCGCTGGTTCTGTTGCCATCATCCATCTGGTACGAACCGGGGGTTCCGGTATTCAGAGATGCTCAATTGGGTGAATCGCCTGATGTCGAGTTTTTCCGGGAAATCAAAATCGCATCGTCCATCAAATATTCTGTCATTGTTCGGGTTGTCGGCACCAATGACGTTGTGTGCGATGCCGTTGGAGGGCCGTTTACCTACAAGCCCACACTTGGCCCCTTAAAAGATAAAGACCTTGCCTGGTGGGCGCCGTCTGACCCCAGATGCTCGATGCTGCCGGTTGGGGAGTATTGGGCCGAAACGACATGGACGATTGTGAATCCGATAGGTGAGCTTTTACCGGATATTCTGCGCCCAATTGGATCACTTGTACCGTCAAAACGGGTCACACAAATAGGCCCACCGTTTAGCATCACAAGCATAGAGTAGGACATATCATGTCAGAAAGCGCACTTATCAAATGGCTGCCGCTTGTCCTTGTGGGTG
>JBAUHN010000131.1:0-7244 GCA_049680295.1 Sulfitobacter sp. | reverse complement strand
GAACACGAAGCCTATTCACGAGGGCCTGGCCAAAAAATGTGAGTGGTTACTTACTGGCGAAGCATCCATGAATTTGCTTGTCTCTTACTGGCTTGTTTTCGGTGCATTGGGATTGATGAACTATGCTTTGGGCACACTCAGCGTCACCTACAGCCCCGAAGACGGATTGGACAAACAGGTGGGATTCATCTGGGCACCGACGCTGACGGTGCTGCCCTTAATTGTGCTTCCGCTTTACATACTGTCCATCAACGAGCTGATATCATGTTGGAAAAACGGTGCACGATCTCAGTGCGCGTTGAGTGGCGACAAAGCCGACTTCTTAACAGGTGCGGATGGGTGGATGTTGAAGGTAAATTCCTTCACCTTATCGTTTTGGGCGATAGCGCTATTTAGCTTATTCTTTGTTTTCGGGTTCCAATGGGCAGGTATATATTTACCCGCCTATATGTCGGGCGATCCCGGCGGTGTCCAAATAGACCGATATCTTGTCGCGCTGTCACGTCCCGAGGTGATATCAATTCGACAGGCTATGGTACTGTCAGCGGTTGGCTACTTGTATACCGCTTCTTACATAGTCGTCTTTTTGTTGGGTCTACTTTTTCTGGTCATTATCGCCCTCGACTACCGTGAAACTTGCAATAATTCGATCCAACAAAATCTTGTGACGACAACTGTGACAATCCGAGAAGCAGGGATCAGAGTTATCTGGGGGAGCTTTAGGGTAACTGCCCTTGGTTTGTGGATCGCAACACTTATCAAACTCCAAATCGTTTACTTGTCGTCGAATGCAAAAGATTTCGTGAGCTGGTTAAGCTGGGATGCGCAGGCTGCTTTGGGCTTTAGAACTACCGAAAACAGCTGGTTGGACAACAGTTCTGTAAGCCATTTCACGACCCTTCTGATGGGGGCTGTTACAGTTGCCACCTTTGGTTTTTGCGTTGCGAAAGTTCACGAGGTCTTCGCGGGATCGCCTTTAGGCGATGACCAAGACCGCGCCAGGTCAGATAGAAAGCTGATTATGGGGATGGGTGCAGTGATTATCGTGCTGTCTGCGAATTTGCTTTTAATAGGTCGATTTGAAGGCTTCTCACTTCTTGTAGCTCTAAGTGGCATTGCCACGTTCTACGTGGTTCGCGGGCCAAGTCTTAATCAAGCATAGGTGGACACATGGAACAGGCGAAACTCTATTCAGAAATTGCGGACGGGCCCTCTCAGGGCGCGGCATATTGGGTTCAAACGGATGACAATGCGCGCGTACGTGTCGGCACCTATGGATCTAGCAAAGACCGCAAAGGGACTATTCTACTTTTCCTCGGGCGCTTTGGGTACATCGAAAGATACGGGCGGGTTGCCAAGGATTTCGACAAGAACGGATTTTCGACTGTAGTTATTGATTGGCGGAGCCAAGGTCTCTCCGACCGGATGGCTGATGACCCACACATAGGCCACATCCATCGCTTTTCAGATTACCAGAAAGATGTCGCGGCAATGGTCAAAGCAGCTGAGGAACTTGATCTGCCGAAGCCGTGGTACTTGGTCGGGGTTTCGATGGGAGCCTGTATCGGCCTACGTGCAATGCTGGAAGGATTACCTGTTGCAGCGACTGCCTTTATCTCCCCTTATGTTCGGCATAAAAATGTCACCGTTACAGCGAATTGCAGCTTGGCCCCTCTCATGGGCGGCGCAGAAGATTGGCAAAGGCCACATCTACGTTCCCGGTGAGAGTGGCGAGATTTATATGCTAAAGACGCCTTTCGAAAAAAATAACCTGACCCGAAACTCAGATATGTATGACTACTGGGTAGATCAGGCTCGAACCGTTCCTGATCTACAGATCGGTGGGCCGAGCATGGCGTGGCTCTATCAAGGCCTCTCTGAATGTCGAAGCCTGTCAAAAATGCACTCACCTGACATTCCCTGCATCACGTTTTGCGGTGAATTGGACGAACTGGTCGACAATCGCGCGATAAAAGATCGTATGGAAAGATGGCCAAATGGGACGTTCGAGGTGATCAAAAATGCGAAGCACGATGTGTTGACGGAAATCCCTGAAATCGGTGGGGAAGTGATGAACCAGATAGTCGAGTTTTTCAGCGGCACTGAACAAGTGGGAAATACCTAAATCAGGCCAACCATCTGGCGAATTGATAGCTTAGAACGGGCCCTGGTGGCAGGCATCAAGCCGATAATGGCGCTTATGTTACGGCCTTGGTCTCCAAAAGTGAAAAAGGTCCAAGCGCATCTCACAGGCTTCTCCGCTGCATTTGCAGCTCATAGACTAATCGTCTTTGACGTCACTTTCAAAAGTCTGCAGGTAAGCAAGCAAATCATCGATGTCTTTTTCTTTTCGCAGACCCGAAAACGACATCTTGGTTTTGGGCAAGAAATCCCTCGGTTTCGTCAGAAACGCGGTCAGGGCGTCTTGGTTCCACACCAACCCGTCTTCTGCGGCGGCCTTTAAGGCGTCCGAATACCCAAAATCAGGGTCGATACCAGCGGAAGCGTCTATGATGCCGGTCAGGATGGGGCCGGTACGGGATTTGGCACCTTCGCCGATTTGGTGGCAAGCTTTGCATTTCTTGAAGACGCGTTCACCTTTCTTGCTGTCCCCTTCAGCACCTGCGAGTGACGTGCTTAGGCCAAAGATCAAGCCAGCGAAGAACCAATTTCGGGTAAACATACAGTGCTCCTTGAACTGAAGAGTCGAGTGAGTTTATTAGGCGTTGAGAAGCTTAGAACCAATTGGACTTTGGTCGTTTCGACCAAAGCACTAGGGTCAGAACCTGTTGACCCTGTACCATTGTTTGGCGAACTCATACCTTGGTCTCATAGACTCGAGGCTGTAACCGCCCGACACTGCTTCAGGTAAAGCAACTGATTTTTTGGGAGGAAAACTCATGGCATGGTCAAAACCAATCATTCGTGAAATCGAATGCGGCATGGAAATCAACATGTACGGTCCGGACGGTGATCGTAGTCCAGACGACGGCGATCTGTTCTAAAAACACTGCGTGCGGGGTTCGCAATGACATTCCGCGCGCATATCCTTGGGGCGGCGGCCGGTGGTGGTTTGCCTCAATGGAACTGTGGTTGTGAAAACTGTAACCTAGCGCGGGCAGGTAAAATACCGCCCCAATCCCAATCCTCCGTTGCATTTAGCGCCAACGGAGACGATTGGGCTGTGCTAAACGCATCCCCTGATATTCGAGAGCAGATGGCGCGGGCAAAGGCCTTGCATCCAACTGATCTGCGCAAATCTCCTTTACGATCCGTCTTGTTGACCAATGGTGATATCGACCATGTGGCCGGGTTATTGACCCTGCGCGAACAGCAAGCCTTCACGCTTTTCGCCACGGCGGAAATCCATCAGGTGTTGGCAGACAACTCGATTTTTGCGGCACTCAATCCCAACTACGTCTCTCGGGTGCAGATTGCATTGGACGAGGAATTTGAGCTGGTGGCAGGCCTAACCGCGCAGCTGTTTGCGGTGCCGGGAAAAGTGCCGCTTTATCTGGAAGGCGAAGAGGTGCAAACTGACCTTTTAGGGGAACAGACTGTCGGCGTGCACCTGCGCAGTGAAGGCAAGAATGTCTACTACATCCCCGGATGTGCCGCCATGCGTCCCGAGTTGCGGGACCGGATCGAAGGTGCTGACATGGTGATGTTTGACGGAACACTTTGGCAGGATGATGAGATGGTGCAGGCTGGGCTGAGCCAAAAGACAGGGCGGCGGATGGGCCATATGTCGATGTCGGGTGAGGACGGTTCGATTGCGGCGTTCGAGGATATCGCGGTCGCGCGCAAGGTCTTTGTCCACATGAACAACACAAACCCCGTCTTGCGCCCCCGATCAGATCAGCGCAAAGCGGTTGAAGCTGCGGGTTGGACCGTTGCTTATGACGGGTTGGAGTTGACGATATGACAGCCTCGCCTGCGGATTTCGAAGCCCGCCTACGCCAGATCGGCGCAGAGCGATATCATGACAAACATCCATTTCACCATTTGTTGCATTTCGGGGGATGTACACCCGATCAGGTTCGCGCATGGGTGATCAACCGCTTTTATTATCAGGCCAGTATTCCGATCAAAGACGCCGCTTTCATGAGCCGTGTAGAGGACCCTGCCTTGCGCCGTGCGTGGCGATCGCGCATCGAAGACCACGATGGCACGGATGAGAATGAAGGCGGGATCGCCCGATGGCTGCGGCTGGCGGATGCAGTCGGGCTGGACCGGGGTTATGTCGCAAGCAAGGCTGGCGTGCTGCCCGCGACGCGCTTTGCGGTTGATGCCTACGTCCGCTTTGTGCGCGACAAGACATTGCTTGAGGCGGTGGCGGCATCCCTAACTGAACTTTTTGCGCCTGCGATCCATGCTGCTAGGATCGAAGGGCTGTTGGCAAACTATGATTTCGCCGACGACAGCAGCCTGTCCTATTTTCGTAACCGTCTGACAGAGGCCCCCAAGGACGTGGCTTTTGGGCTGGCATGGGTGTTGGAGCACGCGGATACGGCGGAGAAGCAGGATGCCGCGGCGGCGGCGCTGATCTTCAAGACCGATGTGCTTTGGGCGCAGCTGGATGCATTGTATGCGGCCTATGTAACGCCTGGGCGCATCCCGCCGGGTTGTTGGCAGCCGGGCAATCATCTAAGCGATGCACGACAATGAGTAAGATTAGCGGCAAGGCGATCCCTTTGATCCCACGCGGTGTGCGCCTGCACGAGGATAAGGTGCGCGGGCTATGGGTGTTATTGGCGCCCGAGCGCACCATCAATCTTGACGCTATCGGGCTGGCAATTGTGCAGGAAATTGACGGCAGCCGCAGTTTTGCAGAGGTGGTTGCCCGACTTGGTGCGAAATACGCCGCACCTGTGGACCAAATTGAGGGAGATGTGGCTGAATTCATCACCAGCCTGACAGATCGCCGTATACTGGAGCTGTCCTGATGGCCACACCCGCAAATATTCCCGCGCCCATCGCCATGTTGGCAGAACTGACCTACCGATGCCCGTTGTCCTGTCCCTATTGTTCCAACCCGGTTGAGATGGCCAAGAAGGACAGCGAACTGGATGCCGAAGCTTGGGCAGATGTGTTCACCCAAGCCGCTGCTTTGGGCGTGTTGCAATTGCATCTGTCGGGGGGGGAACCTGCCTCGCGGCGTGATCTGGTGGCATTGGTGGATGCCGCGCGGAAGGCGGGTCTTTACACCAATCTCATCACCTCTGCGATTGGACTGACCCAGCGCCGCTTGGCTGAATTGGACGCGGCAGGGCTAGATCATATCCAACTGTCCTTGCAAGGCACAGACGCAGATATGGCGGACCGGATTGGCGGCTATAAAGGGGGCTTTGCCCGCAAGATGCAGGCGGCAGAGTGGATTGTAGAGGCTGGCTTTCCGCTGACCCTGAACGCCGTGGTGCACCGCCAGAACTTGCATCAATTGCCGCAGGCAATCGAGATGGCCGTGGCGATGAAAGCGCGGCGCATGGAGGTGGCAATTGTACAGTTCCACGGCTGGGCGATGCTGAACCGCGACGCACTGATGCCAACCCGCGAACAGGCCAAGGAAGCCAGCCGCATTGTCGCTGAAGCCCGCGCACGATTGAAAGGCGTGCTGGTGATCGATTACGTCCCGGCGGACTATCACAGCGATTATCCCAAACGCTGCATGGGTGGCTGGGGCACGACGGGGTTGAATGTCACGCCAGACGGAACGGTGTTGCCCTGCCATGCGGCCCAAAGCATTCCGTCGCTTAAGTTCGATAACGTTCGCGATAAATCTCTGTCTGACATCTGGTATCACGGCGATGCTTTTAACGCTTATCGCGGCGAAGACTGGATGCAGGAGCCCTGTAAATTCTGTGATCGACGCAAGTTGGATTTCGGGGGGTGCCGCTGTCAGGCGATGGCAATCGCCGGGGATGCGGCGGCCACGGATCCGGTCTGTGTCAAATCACCGATGCACGCGAAAATGTCCAAGCTTGCTAAGGATTTTTCGCAAGATGACAGCGCGGAACTTGTCTACCGAAAAAGCCCTTGAATGAAGGATTGGCTAAGAGGATTTGTCTTGAAACAAGTCGATCAGCAAATCCTGAAGGCGGTTTTTCTCAATTGGTTTGGCAAACAACTGCGTGCCCAGGTTTCTGCACGCCTCTCTCAGATTTCTGGTGCGTTCTGCGGAAATGATCGCGGCTGGTACAGGGCCAAAGCGGCGAAAGATCTCTGATAGGAACTGCGTGCCGTTCTGGCCTGAGCCCAGTTGATAATCCACCAACAGGGCATCGGGGACAAGTTGGATTTCTCCCAGAATATCCAGTGCCTCTTCGGCCGTGTGCGCATGGATGACTGTGGTGCCAAAGCTTTCAATCATGGCTGTCATGGCTTGGGCCAGTTGTGAGTTGTCTTCGACCAGCATCAAAAGCCGGTCTGACAATTGCGGGTGCGCAGTTGTGATACCCGCGTCTTGCAATGTAGCTTCTGGCCCGTTGGCTTTTCGGATGGGTACATTCAAAGAAAAGCAACTGCCCAGACCCGGTTCAGACCAAAGGCTGAGCGGGTGCTCAAGGCCCTTGCAAGCCCGTTCCACAATGGCTAGGCCAAGGCCCAGACCGGTGTCCGAATGATCAGGGGAGAGCCGCTCAAACTCTCGAAAAATCGTTTGCTGATCTTGTTGCCCGATCCCGCGGCCAGTGTCCCAGACCTCGATCCGAGCTGCGTTTTTAGTGCGGCGCACCCCTACAAGCACGCGGCCCTGATCGGTGTAACGGATGGCATTTGTCAGCAGGTTTTGCACGATCCTGCGCAGATATCCCGGATCGCTTTCAACCGTCAGATCACAGTCGACGATCCGCATATCGACGCCCTTGTGCTGGGCCAGCGGCATCAACTCATTGCGCAGAGGCGTGAATATATCCGCCAGCCGCAATGGTTGTACTTCGAACACGGCCTGATCCGCGTCCAGCTTTGAGATGTCCAGAAGGGCGGCGATGAATTGCTCAACGCTGTTCAGCGCCATCTCGGCCTTTTCCGTTATGCTCCGCGCGTCAGTGGGATTGGTCTGCTCAGATATGGAGGAGACAAAGAGTTTTGCCGCAGAAAGCGGTTGCAGCAGATCATGGCTGGCGGCGGCGACAAAGCGGGTCTTAGATGCATTCGCGCGCTCAGCCTCGGCCAGTGCCAGACCTAATTCGCGGGTCCGGTCATCAACCCGCTGTTCCAGCATTTCATTTAGCTCGAATAGCGTG
>JBAUHN010000130.1:0-17291 GCA_049680295.1 Sulfitobacter sp. | reverse complement strand
GATATGCGCCTTGGTCGCGATAAGACGTCTGCATGTTTTTTTAGAACCCGGCAGTGCTGTCGAAGTTGCTTTTGGTACTTTGGTTTTAAGGTTGTCGTGAACTTGGCTATATCGTCCTCTTGGTCAGATGCTTGTGTTGCTTCAGTAAGGTAGCGCTCGATGCCGGCAATCAGCGGCTTAAGACCATCATGTGCGTAAAGACGAAGCTCATCTGAAGTTGGCTCCGAAACGCCTTCTTTCGACAGTGTGTCGATGGGGCGGATAAGGTTGTCCGCGCCGAACAGTATTTCATCTTCAAATGGATGAAGCTCATTCAGCAACCTTGGCCGCCCATGCAATTTACGGCGCAAATACATCGTTGCCGTGGCTCCAGCAGCGATCCCCGTTAAAGGTAGAACAATAGCGCCAGCTCCCATACCGCCACCAACAAGACCGCCGATCCAAGCAAGCGTCGCGCTTGTCGATGCGGCACCACTCAACGTTCCTATGGCAGTCCCAGTTCCTGCCGTCCCAAGGGTTGATACAAGCCCAAATATGCCTGCCGTTGTCGCAACGCCCGTCACCTTGGCCGTTGCGATGGAAGAAGCCAAACGGGCGCGTTGGACATTCTTACTGGGGGTTTGCGTGATCGCTGAGATGACGCCAAGCAATGACGCCTCGATTTGCGTCAGTCGGGTAATACTATCCATTATATCCTTGGCTTCTATGTATCTAATTAACATTCATTTTTTTGCTTACCTTAGATGCCATCTGACCACTAGGTGGTAGCAAAGTCGTATGGCTTTCGGATCACTGAATTGATGAAACTGCGTTGGCAACAAAATCATGTGCCTTGAGTTTAGTCTCTCGAAGACTTGGAACACCGCCCATTTGGACCATAAACGTAGCAGCGGACATTCGTGCAAAGCGCAGCTAATGGCGGGTCAGAGCCCAAAGTGTGCCTTGGGAAATTATGCTGCGTGCACTCGCAGCGCAAAAATCGCTGCAGTTGCTTGTTTCTTAATGCTGCGCGGCGGTAGGTAACCCGGTCATTGATACAAAGCACGGCGACTTCATCGCCCAGTCAGACGACGTCTTTGCCAAGGTCGATGCCCTGCTGGCAGAAGCCGGTACAGACCGGGGTCAGATCATTTCCGTTCAGGTCTGGTTGTCTGATATGGATGACTACAACGGCTTTAATGAGGCCTGGGACAACTGGGTCAGCGGCATTGCCCCCCCGACACGGGTCTGTGTCGAAGCGCGCCTTGCGCAACCGTTTTACAAGGTCGAACTTCTGGTGATCGCCGCCGCCCCTGTTGAGGCCTTGGCAGGTTGAACCCATCCCATGACGGGCTGACAGATTGCGGGGGGAGCGGGGAATATTCCGTTCCCCCCGTTGCATTTAGGGTCAGGACCCTAGTCCGGATAGTGCACGACCTTGATTTCCTGATAGTCTTCCAGTCCGGGCAATCCGCCTTCGCGGCCGTTGCCCGATTGTTTGTAGCCGCCAAAGGGTGAACCATAACGGAAAGGGCCACCGTTGATATGGACGGCCCCTGCGCGCAATCGGGTCGCCACGCGTTCCGCGCGCGCTTGATCCCCTGTCTGGATATAGGCGGCAAGACCATAGGGCGTGTCATTTGCTAGAGCGACGGCGTCGGCCTCATCCTCGAATGGGATGATAACAAGAACGGGGCCAAAAATTTCTTCCTGCGCAATCCGCATATCGTTGCGGACATCAGCAAGAATAGTCGGTCTCGCAAACCATCCTACATCTAGCCCGGTTGGCCTGCCCAGTCCCCCGGCAAGCAGAGTGGCCCCCTCGTCCAGCCCCATTTGAATCATAGACTGCACCCGATCAAACTGGATCTTGTCAAATAGCGGGCCGATGTGGTCCCCTTCTTGCACCGGATCCCCGACCTTTATTGCCTCGCACGCCAATTTGGCGGTGGCAAGCGCCTGATCATAGCATGACCGCTGCACCAAAAGACGGGTGGGCGCATCACAGGACTGACCGGTATTGAGCATGCAGGCCTGCACTGAATCCGTGACCTGCGCCTCAAGATCGCAGTCGTCAAACACAAGGTTGGGTGACTTGCTGCCCAGCTCCAGCGTGACGCGTTTGACGGTATCGGAGGCATCCTTGGTGATTGCGACCCCAGCACGCAGCGAACCTGTGAACGACATCATCTGAATCCCCGGATGCCGCGACATGGCCGCGCCAACGGTCGGGCCATCGCCGTAGATCAAGTTGAAAACGCCGGGTGGAAAGCCTGCCGCCTCGATGATCTCGGCATAGATCATGGCGGAAAGCGGCGTGTATTCCGACGGCTTCAGCACACAGGTGCACCCCGTCGCCAGCGCCGGTATGACCTTCAGCGCAATCTGGTTGATCGGCCAGTTCCATGGGGTGATCAACCCGCAAACACCAATAGGTTCGCGCAGTTGAATATCCCCGTTCGCCAGCGTCTCGCGCGGATGCTGACCGCGCAATGCGTCGATGAAGGCTTCCAGATGCCCGACACCCGCGTCCGCCTGCGCCTCGCGCGCCAAAGTGATCGGCGCGCCCATCTCCTGACACATGGCCTGTGCGAGGTCTTCGATGCGCCTTCGGGTCTCGGCCAGCAAAGCCTCAAGCAAAGCCAGCCGCTCTGCCTGTGTCGTCTGACCATAGCGGTCAAAGGCGGCACCCGCCGCTGCCACTGCCGCGTCCACATCACGTTGATCACCCAGAATGATCTGGCCAATCTGCGCTTCGGTCGCAGGGTTGGTTACCGGAAACGTGCGGTCCGACTGCGGCGCAACCCATCTGCCTCCGATAAAGAATTTACCCAGGTTTTCCATCACATCTCCTTGCCCGGCAAACACCGGTGCTTCTGCGAAGGCCGCCTATTCGGCAGCCAATCGAGAAGAACCACGTGGTACAACTTCATATCCCGGCTCTTCAGGTTCATCATCGGTCATCTCGGCCGGGAAGCCGTCTGCCAGAATAGACAGGCCCGTTGCATCCTCTAGTCTGCGAATGATGTCGTCAGACTGGGCGCGGTTGCCGTATCGCGACTGACCGTCCCTGAAGATGTCGATCATCAGCGGGCTGATTTCGAGCGGGATGTCATGCTGTTCAGCGATCTTGTGGAACAGGCCGATATCCTTGAGCACCAAATCCATGGTGAACGAAATATCGCGGCTGCCGTTTAAAATGACCTGACCTTCGGTTTCAGCAACAAACGAGGTGCCGGAGGAGATCGTGATCGCCTCATAGGTGGTGGCCATGTCCATGCCCGCAGCCTTCATCGTGACCATCGCCTCGCAGAGGGTCAGAAGGTTGGCGGTGGCCAGGTAGTTGGTCATGACCTTGAGCACCGACGCAGAGCCAATTGGACCCGTGTGCAATACACGCCGCCCCAAGGTCGTCAGCATCGGCAGCATGCGTTCAAAAGTGTCGCGGTCGCAGCCTGCAAAGATCGAGATGTTGCCCGTCGCTGCGCGGTGACAACCGCCCGAAACCGGGCACTCAATGGGGGCGGCCCCGGTGGCGCGTACCAGTTCGGCGATGCGTTTAACCTCGGTCTCGTCAGTCGTCGACATCTCGGCCCAGATCTTGCCAGCGCTCAACCCTGCGATCACGCCATCAGCGGCTTCCATAACCTCGCTACAGGCGGCAGGTGATGGCAGGCACGAGATTATTACGTCGCACGCTTCGGCCAGCTCTTTGGGGCTCTCTGCCCGCTTGGCACCACGCGACACAAAATCCTGCACGAAATCTTCGTTCAGGTCACGCACGGTCAGATCATAACCGTTGCGCAGGATAGACCCCGCCAGCTTGCCGCCAACATTACCAAGACCGATAAATCCGATTTTCATTTCCAGTTTCTCCTACAAAACGATCTATTCCGAAAACGTATATGCAACGTCTGCAAATGCGTTTTGCGCAAATCCATAGGCAAATGACACGCCCCCTGGCCCTGCCTCAAGACTGTGTTCCGCGTTGCCGGGAATGAACACGCCGGACCCGTTTCTGACGGGATGGGATACGCCCTCCAGCGTCACGATGCCCGATCCGGATAGGATAAAGTAGAACTCAGCCGGCGGATGACGGTGGGCTGCAAGAACCCCACCAGGGGGGATCTGGGCGACACCCAAAACCACTTCAGAAGAGTTCATGCGGTCACTTGAGATCAGCGTCTGCCACGTCGCGCCGCCGTATTGCGGGCCAAAGCCTGTCTCGATGGGCAGGTCATCCACATGGACAACATGTTGATATATCGGAGCATTGTCATTAGCGGTGCCTTCGCCAAAACTGGTTTCAACGTCTACTGCGGTGGTAAACATGTTCGGTACTCCCCTGTCTATTGATCCGGGTTGGTTTCTATGGGGCTGTTATTTCCCCATTCCATCCAAACTCAAAACGAGTAATAAGCTGCAAAATGGCCCAAAAAATTTGGTGATAGAGTGACGAACCGAACGCCCAACCTGACATGGCTGCGTAGCTTTGAAGCCTCTGCGCGCCTGCTGAATTTTACCGAAGCAGGTCGCGAACTGGGCCTGACCCAAACCGCGATCAGCCTGCATATCCGAACGTTGGAAGACACGCTGGGATGCAAGCTGTTTGTCCGCAAAGCGCGGCATCTGTCGCTCAGCGCGGTTGGTGAGGCGTACCTGCACACCGTGCGGGACGCTCTGGATGCGATCGACACAGCCACGGTAAGCCTTTTTGGACGCCAGTCAGGGGGCACGATCACTGTCCGCGCTCCGATTTCCACCGCGACGCTCTGGCTGGCACCCTATCTGCCGCAGTTCACCAAAGAGCATCCCGGCATCAATGTCCGGCTGGTCTCAACCATCTGGGCCACGTCGATTTCGGACGAGGATGTTGATGTTGATATCCGCCAAGGGCTGGGTCACTGGCCGGGATTTGAGGCTGAAAGCATATCGACCGAAACCATCGTTCCCATTCATTCTGCCGGCCCGATCGAACATGAAAACGGGGCGTTCATTCAGGTGCTTGGCAACGAACATATGCGCAAGATCTATGCCGCTGCGCACCACTTGGAACCGGTCGGTGCGTTGGCGCATATCACCGTTGATACCACTGTTGCCGCCGTTTCGCTGGTGGCGTCGGGTGGCGGGCAGTCTGTCATTCAGGAACGCTTTGCGCGTCAGGCCATCGCCGCCGGTGTCAAGATTGCGATCACAGGGCCGCCGGTTCCCTTCCCGCAATCGCACTACTTTGTGCAGGGCAAAACGCAAAAGGCGCATCGGCCAGAAGTGGAGGTCTTTAAGAACTGGATGAGAACGATCTTTGCAGATTAACTCAGCGCAAGGCCCGTAAACCACCCAGCACAATCGCGCCGGGTGGATCTTTGATTTCAAAGGTAGCCCCCTCAGAACATGCCGTTTTCATGCGCAAATTCGGTCGGGATGGCCTGCACTGCGTCCCAGTGCTCCACAATCATGCCGTCTTCGACGCGCCAGATGTCATAGAAGGCGGTGGGCGTGCCGTCATAGACGCCTTCGGCCTGCGTGAAGACAAAGTTGCCCTCGGCCACGACGTTATGCAACTCTGAATACCAGAACGAGATATCGTTTTCTCCCAGATAAGCGATGAAACCTTTCAGCCCCTCGCGCGTGTCAGGGACAAACGGATTATGCTGCATGTAGTCGGGCGCGATGTAGCTGTCGATCTTGTCGATCTCGCCACGCATCAAAACATCCGTCACCAGCCCGGTGACCAGCGCCCTGTTGGAGTCGGTGCTTTCCAGATCGGTGATTTCGGTGGCACCACCTGTCATTGAGCGGCCGCTTGCCGTGTCTTCGACGCGGTCCTGAATGCTGTCCCAATGTTCAGCGATCATGCCGCCCTCAAATCGGAAAACATCAATAATCACCTTGGGGCCAAAAAACTCGGCCTCTTGATGGATCACGACGAAATCACCTTCGGCAATGACCCGTATAGGATTAACGGTCACAGGCGGTTCAAGGGTTTCCAGAAAACCGACAAAGCCCAGCAGGCCCTCGCGCCGGTCTGCTGCTTGCGGGTTGTGCTGGATATAGTCCTCAGCGACATGCGCCATGATAAAATCGCGGTCGCCATTGGCCAGCCCTTTTTCCAAAAAGCCCAGTGCAATTTCCTTGTTTGCGACAGGGTCAGCGGCGGCCGAAAGACCCGTCAGGGCGATTGCTGCGGCGGCGGTAGCAGTGCGAAGTGTCTTGTTCATTTGTCTTCTCCTTGAATGAATGCTTGCCCGTTTGCGAGGCGTGCTATAGGTGTAACTAAGTAGATTACTTTTCGTAAGTAGGCACTTTTTAATAACTGGAAGAAATATGAAACGACGCGAAAAAATTGAGAAAGAACTGGGGCTTGACCTATGTCCGATCCGCACGGTTCTGGCCCAAATCGGCGACAAATGGAGTCTTCTAGTCATCTTGATGCTGCGGGACGGCGAATACCGATTCTCAGCCATCCAGCGCGCCATCCCGGATATCTCGCAGCGGATGCTGACCCAGACCCTGCGCAAGCTGGAGCGCGACGGGCTGGTGCGCCGGACTGTGACTCCCAGCATTCCACCGAGAGTGGATTATGCCATTACGGATCTGGGCCAATCGTTGTTCGAGCCGATTGGAGCGATGGCGCAATGGGCCGTCGAAAAACAGCCCGAAATTGTGGAAGCGCGCAGCGTCTTTGATGCCGCTGCATAGGTGTGGCCCGAGCATACCCCGGGCCACACAGTCAGGTTTACGAGAACACCACCTGAATGTCCGTGTATTCGGCAAGGCCTTCTTCGCCAAACTCAACGCCTAGCCCCGAGGATTTGACCCCGCCAAAAGGCGCATTTGGCTGGATCGCACCGTGCTTGTTGATCCAGACTGATCCACATTCAAGCCGGGCGGCAACGGCGCGGGCCTTGTCAATATCAGCAGACCAGACCGACCCACCCAGCCCGTTAGGGCTGTTGTTGGCCGCGGTAATCGCCTGATCCAGATCGCTGTACTTGATCACCGGAAGTGCAGGCCCGAATTGTTCTTCGTCCACCAGCGGATCGCCGTTATTCAGCCCGGCAATGATCGTAGGTTCAAAGAACAGCCCCTCACCTGCGTTGCCGCCCAGCAGGACCTCTCCATTCTCCTTAGCCGCCGCAACCAGCCGCGCAACCTTGGCGTGCTGCATCGGGTTTTGCACCGGGCCTAAAATGGCATTTTCGTCACTGCCCGGACCCACCGGAATAGTACGCGCAAACGCGACCAACGCGTCGCAGACCGCATCATGCACGTCTTCGTGCACATAAAGCCGTTTCATCGCGGCACAGGTCTGACCGTTGTTGATGAATGCGCCCCAGAACAGACCTTCGGCAATCGCCTGCGGGTCCACATCCGGCAACACGATACCCGCGTCATTGCCGCCCATTTCCAGCGTCAGCCGTTTCATGGTTGTGGCCGCTGACGCCATTATTTTCTCACCCGTCCCGCAGGACCCGGTGAAGACAATCTTGCGAATACCCGGATGCGCCGACATGGCAGCCCCCAGATTGACCACCTTGTCATCGCCAGTGACGATATTCACAACGCCTGCGGGCAGAACGTCGTTCATCAGCTCCACCAGCCGCAGCGTGGAGAGCGGCGTCAGCGGTGAGGGTTTGATCACCACCGTATTGCCGGTGCGCAGCGCGGGCATGATGTGCCAGATGGCGATCATCACCGGGAAATTCCACGGCGTGATAGAGCCGACAACGCCCAGCGGCTTGCGGTGCAATTCAACACGGCCCTCTGCGTTGTCCTGCAAAACCTTCATCGGCAGCGACAGACCGGCGGTGTACCCCGCCCAGGCCTGCGCCCCGCCCAATTCCCAACGCGATCCAAGACCGTTCAGGGGCTTGCCCTGTTCGGCGGTCACGATGTGCGCCAGTTCTTCGGCATGTTCGGCAATCTTGGCTGTGACAGCCTCGCAGGCGGTTTGCAGGTCAGCATCGCTTTGCTGTGACCAGCTTTTGAACGCCCCCTGCGCTGCGGCAACCGCATTGTCCAGATCGGCAAGTGAGGCCTTGGGGGCCTGCCCCGCGATCCCGCCTGCCGGGTTTGCGACATCAAACATCGCTTGCACGGGAACCGGGTTTGCGTTGATCGTCATGTGATATGTCATAGGAATGGTCCTTTCTGGCCGGGGTTCAGCGCACAACGCCGGGCATGAAGTAATCCATATGAACGGCCCAACCCTCGGCACCCTTTTGCCAGGCCAGCACATAGGTCATATCCACCGCATCCGCGCCTTCCTCGCGCGGTGTCAGCTTGACGCCGCCGGTTTCAATCGCGCTGCTTTCGCCTTCCTGAATGGTGTAGGTTGTCAGCTTGACCGATTTCATCGCCCCAACCGCGCCCGTGAAATAAGTGGTTGCGCCCTCGCGCCCGGTGAACACGGCGACCCCTTGCCCGATCACAACCGGATCATCGTTGTAGTACCCCGCGACCAGTGCCGCGACGTCGCCGTTGTTGAAGTTGGTTTCGAATTCACGCGATTTCGCGTCGATGATGTCTTTCAGTGATGCTGACATTTTGTCCTCCGGTTTAGGTGTCGAAGTAAAACTAGCCAGCGCACAAGCCCTTCAGATATAGTGCATCTGCACTAGGCATGAAGGCATTGGATCAAATGAACAGATATGACCTGAGCGAATTTGTTCTGAGCCTGATGGACAAGGCCAACACCCATACGCCGCTGCATTTTCAGAAGTTCATGATGGGGCTGATGCGCGAGATCACCACCTTTGACGCGGCGTGGTGGGGCTGGTCGCTGTTTCGGGGCGGCAGGATTGTGATGGTGCACACGATGATCAGTGATCTGCCGCCCGACTTTGAACCGAAGGTCAAATCACATCTGTCAAACGATCCCTTTGTGCGCACGGGTCGCAATCTGGAACGCTATGCCCGCTCCATCACCGTGTCCGAGGTCGTCACCGACCCCGGCTTTCGCGCCTTTGCCGAAGAATTTAACCTGACCCAGATGCTCAACGGCCATTGCAAGGTTCGCGACGGGCGGTTCAATTTCTTTATGTCGCTTTACCGGCACGGCGACAAACCACCTTTCACCGAGACCGAGAATGCCGATTTTCTGGCCATTCTGCGCCATATTGAACAGGCTTTGTCGATGTGCCTGCAACTGGATCTGGCGATGCGGGTCGATCCCAATACCGACTGGGCCCTGATAGACCACACGGGAGAGCTGTTCCTGTCCTCCACCGGATTTCAGGCGCACCTTAGCAACGGGATGACCCCTGGACAGAGACTGGAAACCTTGCTGAAAGAGGTTTCGGCCGCTCCCATGTATCAAAGCCCGGCTGGCACAGGGTTTGAACGCAATCGCTATTCCGTGGACCTGTGGCTGATCACAGTGTCGCCGCCCAACCCATTGGCCGGGCTGTCTGCGCGCGAACAACTGGTGACAAACCTTTTGGTCAAGGGACTGTCCATGCGGCAAGCGGCAACAACGCTGGGTGTCTCTGTGAATACGGTGCGCAATCAGGTGGCCTCGATCTATCGCAAAACCGGCGTGACGAGCCGCACGCAATTGGTACAGATTGCCAAGTCATAGTGCATCTGCACTATATTTTAGCCCCATACTTCTCTCTTACCGTTTGGAAAAGGGAGGACATCATGGCCAATTTCAGCACACTCAACCGCCGCCGTTTTCTGGCCGGATCAGCGACACTGGCAGGCACGCTTGCCGCGCCATCCATCGTCACGGCCGCCAGTAAAAAGATTCGCATCGGCTTTATCTCACCGCTTAGCGGGCCGCGCGCCTCGTTCGGAACATCGGATCAATGGATGGTTGAGGACATTCGCACACAGCTCCAGGGCGGGCTGGTGTCTGGCGGCGCCTCCCATGAGGTTGAGATCATCATCAAGGACAATCAGTCCAACATGAACCGGTCAATCTCTGTCGGCAACGAGTTGTTGCTGCGCGATCAGGTCGACATGCTGTTGATCAATGACGGTGACGCCGCTGTTGCCCTGGGCGAGATTGCCGACATCCACGGTGTGCCCACCATGAGCACGATGCAGCCCTGGCAGGCCTGGATGTTCCCACGCGGATCTAACCCCGGTCAGGGGTTCCCCTGGACCTTCCATTTCTTCTGGGGCGCGGATGACGCGATGAGCACGTTCACACGGCTTTGGGATCAGATCGACACCAACAAGGTGGTCGGGGACTTCTACCTGGACAACCCGGTCGGTCAGGCCTTTGCCGATCCTGAAATGGGTCTGCCGGGGTTCATTGAACGCGGCGGATATTCCCGCACCGATGGCGGCATGTTCCAGATAGATGCCGACGACTATTCCGCCCAGGTGTCGCGCTTCAAAGAGGCAAACGCCGATATCGTGACCGGCTTTGGCTTTCCACCCCATTGGATCACTTTCTGGAATCAGGCAGGACAGGCGGGCTATACGCCCAAGGCCTGTACCTTTGCCGCCGCCTTCCTGTTCCCGCAGGCAATCGAGGCGATGGGCGCGCGTGGCGATGGCATGACCACCGAGGTTTGGTGGACGCCCAACGTGCCCTTCGCCTCCTCTTTCAGCGGGCAATCGGCGAAGGAACTGGCCGCCGCATGGGAAAGTGACAGCAATGCGCAATGGGTGCAGACGCTGGGCTACAGCCACGCGCTCTTTGAGGTTGGTCTGAACGCGCTGGTGCAATCGGGCGCGCCCAAAGATCGCGCCGCGGTGCGCGACGTCTTTGCCACCACCAATCTGGATACTGTCGTGGGCCCGGTCAATTTTGCCGACAGCCCGATCAAGAACGTGGCCAAAACACAGCTGGCAGGCGGGCAGTGGCGCAAGTCGTCGGGCAAGCATGACTATGAGCTGCTGATCACCGAAAACACCTTGGCCCCCGACATCAAGGTCGAATCCGAAACCATCGCATTGTCTGCGGTTTGAGCAGATGCTTGAGGCGCGCAACCTTTCCAAGGCCTTTGGCGGGCTGCAGGTGCTGACGGATGTGTCTGTCAGCGTCGCCCCCGGCACTTGCCTTGGCATCATGGGGCCCAATGGGGCGGGCAAAAGCACGCTGTTTGACCTGCTGATGGATGTGACCCGCGCCGATACCGGCACGGTTGCGGTCGGTGGCAAGGATTTGACCACGCTGGACACCGCAGGCCGCGTCAAATCCGGCATGGCCCGCGCGTTTCAGGTGCCACGCGCCTTTGCCTCGCTCAGCGTGGAACAAACGTTGTATCTGGCACAGCATGCCAGCCACGGCATCGCCCCGGCGGAGGCACGCGACAAGGTCGAACAGGTGCTTGAAATGACCGGACTGGCCCCGCAGCGCCATGAGATGGGCGGCGCGCTGCGCCTGCTGGACCGCAAGCGGCTGGAACTGGCCAAGGCGCTGGCAGCCGATCCGCAGGTGATCCTGCTGGATGAAATCTCGGGCGGGCTGACGGACCGCGAGGCCTCAGAAATGGTGGTGCTGGTGCACCGGCTGAAAGAGGCCGGGCTGGCGGTGTTGTGGATCGAACATATCGCCCATGCGCTGCAGGCCGCCTCTGACCGGATCATGATGCTGGCGCTTGGTAAAAAGCTGATCGAGGACACGCCCGATGTGGTTGCCGCCGATCCGCAGGTGCGCGCGCTTTATCTGGGGACACCGGCATGAGCCTTTTGGATATCAAAAACCTCTCGGCCCATTACGGCGACTTTCAGGCGCTGTTCGGGGTCTCGATGCATGTCGCGCCGGGCGAAACCGTGGCCCTCGTCGGGGCCAATGGGGCGGGCAAGACCACGTTGTTGCGCACCATTGCCGGGCTGGGCACGCGCCATGCGGAACAGCTGGCATTTAAAAACACAGATGTATCTGCCCTGCCAACTGAAAAACTCGCCAGCATGGGCATCGCCATGGTGCCAGAAGGGCGGCGGTTATTTGCAGGCATGAGCGTTGCGGAAAACCTGATGATCGGTGCCGATCTGGGCCGTAAAGGTCCGTGGAACATGGAAAAAGTATTCGGCCTGTTCCCCGAACTGGCCGCATTCGCCGCCCGCCCCGCCGGGCTGCTGTCGGGAGGGCAACAGCAGATGGTGTCGCTGGGTCGCGCATTGATGACGAACCCCGAATTGCTTCTGGTGGATGAGGTTTCGCTGGGTCTGGCCCCGGTGATTGTGGACCGGGTCTATGACGCGCTGGCGCGGCTGAAAGACACCGAAACCACGATTGTACTGGTCGAACAGGATATCCGCCGGGCGCTGCGGGCCTCTGACCGGTTCTATTGCATGTTGTCGGGCCGGATCACACTTGAGGGGCCTTCAAAGGACGACAGTTTCGACGCGGTCAGCCGCGCCTATTTCGGAGAAGCAGCATGACCCTTGCCATCGACATCGTGATCAACGGACTGTTTCTGGGCGGGCTCTATGCGCTGTTCGGTCTGGGCCTGACCCTGATCTTTGGCGTGATGCGGATCGCCAATATCGCGCATGGAGAGATCGCGATTGCGGGCGCGCTGGCGCTGTTCAGCCTGTCGGCGGACCTGCCCCTGAACCCCCTGCTGCTGATGCCTCTGGTGTTTTGTCTGGCCTTTGGCGCAGGCTGGCTGTTGCAATCGCAACTGCTGAACCGGGTGCTGAGCGCGGACCCGATGCCCGCCCTGCTGCTGACCTTTGGTCTGTCCGTGATCCTGCAAAACCTGATGGTTGAGATTTACGGGGCAAACAACCGCAGCATCGACATTGGCGCGATGAAGACCGCGGGGATAACCTTTGGCGGGCAGACGCTTGGCTATCTGCCGCTGGGGATATTCCTGTTGTCGCTGGCGCTGTTTGGCGCGCTGCATCTGGGGCTGCAACACACCCGGCTGGGCCGCGCCATCCGCGCCACCTCGCAGGATGCGGATATCGTGGCGCTGTTTGGCATCCGGCGCCGCCGCATCTTTGCCTTTGTGATGGCCCTTGCGGCGGCCTTTGCCGCACTTGCGGGTATGTTGCTGGCGATCCGGTCTTCGATCACGCCATTTTCTGGGGCTGAGCGCCTGATCATCGCCTTTGAGGTGATCGTGATTGGCGGGCTTGGCTCCATCTGGGCCAGCTTTCTGGGCGGCATCGCGCTGGCCATGGTGCATGTGGTCAGCTTCTATATCGATCCGGCATCGGGGCTGCTTTATGGCCATCTGACGCTGCTGTTGTTCCTGCTGCTGCGCCCGCAGGGGATCGCGGGAAAGGTGGTGACACGATGAATCGCATCCTTCCTTTGGTGGCCCTTGCCGCGCTGGCCTCTGTGCCCTTTTGGCTGGGCGGCGGCGCGCTGGCGCTGGTCACGGAAATGCTTGTCCTGCTGGCCATCGCCCAAAGCTGGAACCTGCTGGCGGGCTATGGCGGGTTGCTGTCACTGGGTCACCATGCCTTTGTCGCCATCGGGGCCTATCTGCTGTTTGCCGTCACCCGGGATCTGCCTATTTCTCCCTATGTCATGATCCCGTTCTGCGGGGTCGGGGCGGCGCTTCTGGCGCTGATCCTGACCCCGATCCTGTTCCGCCTGCGCGAGGTCTATTTCGCCGTGGGCATGTGGGTCGCGGCAGAGATCATCAAGATCGTGGTCAGCCGCTGGGACTATTTCGGGGCTTCCTCCGGCCTGCCGCTTTTTGCTGCGCGCCGAATTGATACCAGCCTGCTGCCCTCCATGGGGTACTGGCTGGCGCTGGCGCTGGCCGCTGCCCTGTGCATCGGGCTGTGGTGGCTCGGGCGCAGCCCTTGGGGCCTGCACGTTCATGCGATGCGCGATGATGAAACCGCCGCCCATTCGCTGGGGGTCAAGACGGACCGGATCAAGGCGATCCTGTTCATCATCTCGGCCGCAGGCTGTGGCATGGCGGGTGCCATCGCGTTCATGGGCAGCCTCTATGTTTCACCTGTTGCGGCCTTTGACATCAATTGGACTGTCTATGCGATTTTCATCTGTGTGATTGGCGGGCTTGGCACCATTCGCGGGCCGGTGATCGGCGTCTTGCTGTTCATTGCCCTGCGCGAAGCGCTTTCTGGCGCGCCGGGCTGGAACCTGATTGCGCTGGGGGTCATCGCCGTTGCGCTGATGATGTTTGCACCCAACGGCATCAGCGGCCTAATCGACCGATTTCAACTGCGGCCTCTGGCCAAAAATAAGGGATAACACCTATGCCACGTACCGGTTTTTATTTCGACGAACATTGCCTGTGGCATACGACGGGCGAACACGCGCTGATCATGCCGGTGGGCGGCTGGGTGCAGCCCCCTGCGGGGGCGGGTCATGCGGAATCCCCTGAATCCAAGCGCCGGTTCAAATCCCTGATGGATGTATCAGGCCTGACCGCACAGCTGGGCGTGCAATCTGCGGCCCCCGTCAGCGAAATTGACATGGCCCGCGTGCACAGCTCTGATTACATCGACCGGTTCAAATCCCTCAGCGATGCGGGCGGCGGCAATGCCGGGCTGTTTTCACCCTTTGGGGGCGGCAGCTATGAGATTGCCGCGCTGTCGGCAGGGCTGGTCAAACAGGCGGTCTACGATGTGCTGGACGGCACCTATGACAACGCCTATGCCCTGTCGCGCCCACCGGGGCATCACGCAACGCGGGACGGTTCGATGGGGTTTTGCCTGCTGGCGAATATCCCGATTGCGATTGAGGCCGCCAAGGCCGAGCGCGGATTGAAACGTATCGCGGTGCTGGACTGGGATGTACATCACGGCAATGGCACGCAAGAGATCTTCTATGACCGTAACGATGTGCTGACCATCTCGATCCATCAGGAAAACTGCTTCCCCCCCGGTTCAGGTGCCGGCGATGAACGGGGCAGCGGCAAAGGGGCTGGCTGTAACCTCAATGTGAATCTGTTGCCAGGAAGTGGACATCAAAGCTATGTCGACGCGATGGACCTGCTGGTGCTGCCTGCGCTGAGGGGTTTCAAACCGGATCTGATCATCGTGGCCTGCGGTCTGGACGCCAACAACTTTGATCCGCTCAGCCGGATGGCGGCACACAGCGGCACCTTTGGCTATCTGACTGAAACGATCATGCATGCAGCAGATGAGCTGTGCAATGGTAAACTGGTCTGCGCCCATGAGGGCGGATACGCCGAAGCCGTGGTGCCGTTCTGCGCCCACGAAGTTGTGCGCACGCTCGCTGGTGTTGAAAGTGACGTCGTCGATCCGTTCCGCGAAGTTGCTGTAGCCAACCAGCCACCCATGGATTTGAATGCCTTTCAGCGCCAGCGGCTGGAAAAATTCGCGCGGCAAATCCCAGACTGACGTCAGAGGCCACAGCAGTGGGAAACGGCGCAAGCAGCAATGGGGGCTTACTCATTTTCGACGTTCCCGGAAAGGTGCGATGCCTCAGTTGCGAGCATTTTCTGCCTCAGCAAAAGGCACAGCTGCACAAGTCCGGTTTGTCCCGCATGCTTCGCTTTCCTATGTCATGCAGCGAAAGTACCGTTTAGGTTGGGCCGGTAAAACCGTCCAGCAATGACCGTTTCCGTGATTTGAGCCGCATCGCAGCAAGAAATTTGCCGCACATGCAAAGCAATGCTGCGCCAGCAACACACTCAAACACCAATGTCGGCAAAGTCCCGCATTGTGTCATTTGATACGGTGCGCAGCAAAAGGCAGCTTCCCAAATCTGCTCTGGCGATAAGGGCGGTACTAAATTTGAAAGCAGGGGGCTGGCATTTGACCTGCTTACTGATCTAAATTTCGCACATGACTTCGAAAACTACATTGAATGCAAAGAATCTTGCGGCCCTCGGCGCTGACCGATTGGCTGACCTTATGCTTGATATCACCAAGGGCAATGCTGGGGCGAAGCGGCGCCTTAGACTCGAGCTTGCCGGCGAAGCTGGCTCAGGCGATGTGGCGCGTGAGATCCGAAAACGGCTCACGACAATCGCAAGGTCGCAGTCGTTTATTGACTGGCAGGGGCGCAACGCTTTTGCGGCAGATCTGGATATGCAGAGACGCGCCATCGTCTCGCAAGTTGGACCGATCGACCCAGCTGCGGCCTTTGAACTGATCTGGCGCTTCGTGGCTCTTTCTAATGGCGTTTACGAGCGTTGCGATGACAGTACGGGACGGGTCCAGTCAGTGTTTCACGCAGCCTGCGACGACCTGATGGATCTGGCCGAGGCAGCCAAACCGGACCCGCTCGGGTTGGCAGACCAGTTGTTGGAAGCCCTAACTGATGATGATTACGGGCATTATCCTGTTTTGATATCAGGCCTTGCTCCCATTCTGGGTTCAGAGGGTTTACAGCGCCTCAAGGGGGGGATCACCGCTTCGGAATTTGATTTGTCGGACAACTACACGCTGCGCATGGCGCTCGAACAGATTGCGGATGTCGAAGGTGATGCAGATGCCTACATTGCTCAACAAAGTGATCTGGCACGAAAGGCACCACAGGTTGCCGCAGAAATTGCGCGTCGGCTTCTCGCAGCAGGGCGGATTGAGGACGCATGGGTCGCCATAAATGCGCCAGACGAGAAAGATCGCGGTTGGATTCCATATGAGTGGGAAGCAACACGGATCAGCGTGATGCAAGCAATGGGTCAAACCGAAGCGGCACGTGACTTTATGTGGACGTGTTACGCTCGCAGCCTCAATCCAGACCATCTGCGCGCATGGCTCGGCGGACTACCAGATTTCGAGGATGTTGACGCCGAGACCCGCGCCATGGAACACGCGCTAGGTTTTGAGAGTTTCACAACAGCACTCCATTTTCTGATGACCTGGCCCGCGATTGAGCAGGCCGCAGTTCTGATCACAAAGCGTGCCGCCGAAATTGACGGACATCATTATGAGCTTTTGGGGCCGGCGTCCGATGCCCTCGAAGATCGCCACCCACTGGCTGCCACACTTTTGAAACGCGGCCTGATCGATTTTGCGCTGCAGAATTCGCGGGTCAAACGTTATCGCCATGCAGCGCGTCACTTGCGCGAGTGCAAGAACCTCGCGGCCAGAATTGACGACTTTGCACAATTCGAAACGCATGAGGCCTATCTTGAAGGCTTGAAACAAACCCATGGGAAGAAGACGTCATTTTGGGGGGCGGGTGCTTAGTGTTCATCTCACGAAGATAGTAGGGCGTTTCATGTGTTCATATTTTGTTCCATTTCGCATAATAAGGTTTATGTTAAATTTGTCCATATGGATGATCATTTGGGTATCACAATCCTACAGGTATTGCGGCATTGGACCATTTTCCCTTCTCATTGTCAGAAGGTATATGTGGGCGAATGTCTTCGACAGTTCTCTCGAACAAAGCTGGCGGTTCAAGAGCCATGTTCCAAACATGGAAAACATAAGCATCGCCGATTTTG
>JBAUHN010000129.1:0-25772 GCA_049680295.1 Sulfitobacter sp. | reverse complement strand
GCCTGAAACAATATACCGAACACACCAAAACCAGTGAAAGCGACCTCAGGGCTGAATTTGCCCGGATCGTGCGGCGCGGTTTTGCCGATTGCGATCAGGAAATTGATCTGGGCATTGCCAGCGTCGCAGCCCCCATCTCAATCGGCAATATCGGCGCTACGTTCAGCGTTGGTGCCGTCGGCCCTCTGCGCAGGTTCGACCAGAAAAGCCGCGATGACATCGGCCAAAACCTGACCCGGCTTGCCCTAAAAATCAGCGGCGCAATCCAGCTTTGCAATGTGGCTGAGGTGTAGAACGAAAAACAATCAGAACCGGTCCATATGGGCCCAAAAAACGGCCCCAAAAATCAGGCCATCACTTAAACATGGAGGAAAAAATGACACTACGACCAGATCCAACATTTCACGCATCCGCCAAGCTGGCCATGCAGGCCCCGGTGGAGAATTACGGCTTTACCGTCATGCTAAGCCCCGATGGGTCGCAGTCAGATGGTATCGCGGTGATCGACCTGAAACCCGGCTCGGACACCTATGGCCAGATCGTGCATCAGGTTATTGTGCCCAACAAGGGGGATGAGTTTCACCATTTTGGCTGGAATGCCTGTTCGTCATCGCTGTCGCCTTTGTCAGGCCACGCATTTTTAGAACGACGCTATCTGATTGTGCCAGGCATCCGGTCGTCACGCATCTACGTCGTTGATGTCAAAGAGCCGCTGAAGGCCAAGATACACAAAACGATCGAACCGGAAGAACTGTTTGAAAAGACCGGATATTCGCGGCCCCACACGATCCATTGTGGCCCCGAAGGTATTTATGTCTCCTGCCTTGGCGGCGGCGGCGCGGATGGCACTGACGGACCTCCGGGCATTTTCATCATGGATTGCGAGACCTTTGAAATCATTGGCCGTTATGAAATGGATCGCGGCAAACAGGACAAACACTATGATTTCTGGTGGAACTTGCCGCAGGATTATATGGTCAGTTCCGAATGGGGCCTGCCGCCGCAGTTTGAGAACGGGATCGTCGCTGAGGATCTGCTATCTAACAAATACGGCCATTCGATCCATTTCTGGGATTTGCGCGCGCGCAAGAACATTCAGACGATGGACTTTGGCGAGAACCACCAGATGGCGCTGGAAATCCGGCCTGCGCATGATCCGACAAAATCCTATGGGTTCTGCGGCGTTGTCGTCGACACTACCAACCTGCAAGGGGCGATCTTTACCTGGTGGCGCGATGATGACGGCGTCTGGCAATCCAAGAAAACCATCACAATTGACCCGGTTCCGGCTGATCCGGATGATTTGCCTGACCTGCTAAAGGGTTTTGGCGCCGTGCCGCCGCTGGTCACTGATATTGATCTTAGCCTGGATGACAAATACCTCTACGTCGCCTGCTGGGGCTTGGGCGAAATGCATCAATATGACGTCAGTGATCCGATGAACCCGGTACTGGCCGGCAAGGTCGAACTGGGCGGGATCGTCGCACACCATAAGCATCCCAACGGCAAAGATTTTGCCTATGGTCCGCAGATGGTCGAGATCAGCCGCGATGGCAAACGGGTCTATTGGACCAACTCGCTTTATTCGACATGGGACGATCAGTTCTACCCCAATGACAAAGGCGGCCAAATGGTTATGGCCCGTGTCGACGAGGATGGCGGCTTTGCCCTTGATAAGGATTTCTACGTCGATTTCCCCGAAGGCTATCGCAGCCACCAGATCCGGCTAGAGGGCGGCGACTGTTCCACTGACAGCTTTTGCTATCCGAACGTCTGAATGCTGGAAGACGTAACAACCATGGCGGCCCTTTGGTGGGCCGTCATTTTTTCCGGCCTGTATCATGGCATCAATCCCGGAATGGGCTGGCCGCTGGCCGTTTCGGCCGCTTTGATGGAACGCAGGCACATGGCCATGGTGCGGGCGCTGGCGATGCTGGCGTTTGGGCATTTTCTGGCAATGCTGGCGATCCTGCTGCCGTTTTCGGTGATGTTCTTTCTGGTGGAATGGGAGGTGGAAATTCGCATCGGCGCAGGGGTATTGGTGATCGCGATGGGGGTTTACCTGCTGATCAACCGAAAACACCCCAGGTTCCTGTCGCGTGTGCGCCCAAGCCAGTTGGCCCTATGGTCTTTTCTAGCGGCGATGGCGCATGGGGCCGGGCTGATGCTGGTGCCAATCTTTCTGGGACTTTGTTCCATTGACGCAGATGCAACCGGCCATCTGGCCGCGCAAACCCTGATGACCGGCAATATTCTGACCGCCCTTGGCGTGGCGGCTGTCCATACCGGCGCGATGAGCGTGGCCGGTGGGGTTGTCGCTGTCATTATTTACGCATGGCTGGGGTTGAAATTCCTGTCGCGCACCTGGTTCAACCTCGACTTGGTCTGGGCTATCAGTCTGGTTCTGGTGGGGTCGTTTGGAATCTATTCGGCCTATATTGGCCACTGACCTGCGGCCAGATCCCAGGCCAGGATCACGTTTCAGCGGTATCAGAATTCCAGATTATAGCCGAGCTGAACACCAAAGCTTTCAAATCCGCTGGCACCGATACCATCGTAAAACGTTTCGGCGACAAAACTGTTATTGTCGGATCCGCCATAGGCGACGCCCAATTCGATCCGGCCGCGCGTTCCATCGAATTCTGACACCACTGCAGAGGCACCAGCGCCGCCCAGCAACGAATGAACCACATATGCGCCCCCATTCAGTGTTATGTCTGCGGGACCTGCGTTGGATGGGAAGGGCGTGGCAAAGCCCAGACCAACCTCGATTTGACCAAGTTCAACTTTCTGGCTGGGAACCGCGCCCCCCGCCCCGGTATAGGCCTCAAGCTTGTCCGACGTGTAGGACAGATCAACCGACGGGAACAGACGCGTGTCGCCATAGTTCATTTCGCCAGAGACTTTGATCTGGGCCAGGAACCTTTTGGTGTCAAAATTATCCGCTGCAGCGCCACCGCTGGAAATATCGTTGGCAGACTGGCCATAAAGCAGCCGCCCTTCAAGAAAGACAGGATGCTCGGGCAGGCGTGCGACAAAATATGGGCCTGCCAGCCATCCGGTGCCGTCTATGTCCGACGTGCCGTCGGACTGGTCCGTATAGTCAAACTCAAACATACCGCCCAGCAGGAAATTCTCGGACACGGTCGCATGTGCACCGAAAGCGCCAAAAACATAACGCGTGTCACTGGTGCCCTCTTGCGACCATGCGCCAGACAGCCGCATCCAAACCGGTTGCTCATTGCCACCGGCCGCAAATCTGAACACTCCGGCACCTTGGGTCACCGTCGCATCAAAAGCGCCGGTCCCGCTGCCAGACAGAAAGGGAATAAGATCAGGTTGGCTTTGCAGCAGCAAATTGGCACGCGATTGCTGAAACTGGCCGATTTCAGCGGATTCTTCCGGTGCCAAAACGCGGGTGCTGATAACCGTGGTTCCGGTCACACCGCTAAGCCCGAATTGATATTGATAAAACGGGCCGCCAACAGTTTCACGCGCGCGAAGAGTGATCCCCATATAGCCATCGGTTGCATAGATCCCGTCTGCGCCATTTTGGCTAATGATCACAGGGTCAATATAGCCACAGGCAGTCAGGAAAGCGGGCGTAATGGGGGTGTTTACGATCGTCGCGCCAAGATCGAAACTGGTTCCGCCGGTTGACGCGCCGGCGTTGCCAACAATAGCGACAGACGTGGCATCGCTGTTGATGGCCGACATGCAAAACCCGCCACCCGGACCAAGAAGCGAACCAGATACGGCCCCGTCAAAGGCATATGCAGGCGCGGCGTGCATCGCCAAAACGCCGCCCGCCAGTACTGCGGCACCGGATATGTAGCCTGTGGGTCGCATCGTCGTCTTTCCTTTTGCTCGGCCGAACCTATACCGATCTTGAACGCCGGTTGGTAATTTTAGGTTACTTGTGTTCCAAAATCGTCAATATATCAAGGGCTTCATTGCCCCACCCGCGAATGGACAAGGCGAAGAAGGTTGGCGCAAACCGTTGCCCGCGCCCAAGACCGGGACCATTCAGTACGCGACCGGATGGGGTGCACCCCCGGCCCATACGCCTGCGCACCCCATACTTGTTGCGTTCATTGCGTAAAAAAACCTGTTGTAAACACACGGAAATAGGCAAAATCAGTGAGGGTATTGAAACATCGGACCTGCCACTGGTTCGCCCTTGCCGCGCGCAATACCTATTACTCTTTGCCCAAGGGCTCACGTCTGTTGTGCACAGTTTGACCTGGCTGGACCTCCGGAATATTCATTCTAACCCGTTGCGCTTTTCCAACACTAATCGCCGCTCTTGCGCCCAGGTCTGAGGTGAATTTACGCAGGAGGATCGCCGAACAGGCCTTGCAGCATGCCACGCGCAATAAATCCGGCGTTTTCCAATACGCGTATGTGTTTTAACCCCGGCATGCAGAAATGCCGCTGCCATGCGAATGCCGCCACGCAGCGCGAAATCGGGCTCGGACGATCAAGAACAATGTCCGGGCATCAGTCGGTGCCCACCGGGATTTTTCGGCACTGCCAGTTGCCCAGGTTTTCTGAGCGGTCCGCCGTGGCATCATCATATTGCCCGATGGTGCGGATGTGATCTATGGCGGCTTTATGTGCCGATTTCAGATCCGCAAAAAGCCCGATCTTTCGGGTTTTGGTCGCCAGAACACAAGCAACGTCCGCGCGCGGCGGCACACTGATATAGACATCATCTATGCTGTTTTTCAGACTGTATATTGTCACTGTCTTACGCGCCACACTGCAGCCCATCACGCGGGCATAAGGTGGACGCGGGAACACCTGATTTAATGTCAACTGCATTTGCACGGCACTTTCTTACCAACGGTATCAGCGCTAACAATTGAAACAAACGCATGAGCGCAATACCTTAACTCGTTAACCTTTAACCTTAATACCGGACTAGAATTGGGCGAAAAAGGGGAAAGAACTGGCAACATCATCAGAATTGAATATGTTGCCCTATTTGAACAATTTTTGCGCGCCACAGCGTTCCGCGGTCTACTTGCTACATCACATATCGCCCAACGCGTTGAAATTGCAGATTTCAGGCAGCGTTAGGCAATACAAGTTTAATGCCGAGTGCGTTAACGCAGCAGACAGCATTTTTTGGGTATGATCCTATCAATCGCGCAGCGTGACGGGGTGCAATTTTCAGTGCCAAATTCCGTCAATCGTCAGTCGTGGGAAAGATTGGCGCCTTTTTGTTGTTCTGGCGCACCTTGACCACCATCGCGAGACCGTTGGGCAGTTTCTTTTCGCGCCGCACTTTCAATTTGCCCAGTGGTGGCAGGATCAATTCACGGCAGTCGGCCAGCGCTTCGCCAAGCACCGCCAGCATGGCCTCGACCACCGGTTTGGCGTCTTTCTTTTTGATGCCTGATCGGCTGACAACACGGTCGATCAATTCCTTCTTGCGCATCTCAGGGCCTAGTACAACGGGCTGCGCACGGGACGCCAGGTCGGGTTTTGCATCCAATGTTTTTGCCGTTGGTTTGATTGCAGTTGTTGTCCCGGCCGCCACCTTGACGGCGGGTTTTGGCGGGGTTTTCCGGGCGATTTTTGGCGTGACGCCAGCAGCCGCCTTGGCAGAGGTTTTTGACAGCGCTTTTGCAAAGGTTGCGCTGGCAGCAGGCGACGGTTTCGTAACGCTTGCCTTGGTTGTCCTGGACTTGAGTGCTGATATTGTCATTTTTACCTGCCTTGCCTTTTTTGTTTCTATTTTCGAAACAGTCTAGCTACTGCATGACGTTTTGGCCAGCACTCAACACAAAATGATGTATTCATTGGGGTTTAGTGTTCTGTATTCGCGACAATTCGCCCACCTTACGGACCAAAAAAGGCGCACCCAAATGGATGCGCCTTGGTCGTAACTGGGGCCAACGCACAGTTTAATGCGCTGTGGCTGTATCGCCTGACCCAGACTTTGCCGCCAGCGCTGCTGCTGCCGCTTTTTCTTCTGCGGCCTCATCCCAGTCAATCGGTTCGGGTGTTTTGATCAGCGCGTGTTCCAACACTTCGGACACGTGGCTTACCGGAATAATCGTCAAACCGGCTTTCACGTTGTCGGGGATTTCCTTGAGGTCTTTTTCATTCTCCTCAGGGATCAGCACGGTTTTCACACCGCCCCGTAACGCCGCCAGCAGTTTTTCCTTCAAACCGCCGATCGGCATCGCATTGCCGCGCAAGCTAACCTCGCCGGTCATGGCGATGTCTTTGCGCACCGGGATTTTGGTCAGCACCGACACAATCGACGTCACCATCGCCAAACCGGCACTTGGCCCGTCTTTTGGCGTCGCGCCATCGGGTACGTGCACGTGAATGTCGATCTTGTCAAAGATCGTCGGCTTGACGCCAATCTTGGGGCTGATCGAACGCACGTAACTGGATGCAGCGTCAATGCTTTCCTTCATCACGTCGCCAAGCTTGCCGGTGGTTTTCATCCGGCCCTTGCCCGGCAGGCGCAATGCCTCGATGCTCAGCAACTCACCACCAACGGAAGTATAGGCAAGCCCCGTCACCACGCCAATCTGGTCTTCCTGTTCGGCCAATCCATAGCGATATTTTTTTACGCCGAGGAATTCGTCAATGTTGTCTGCGTTGACGACAACCTGTTCGACCTCTTTTTTGACGATCTTGGTCAACGACTTACGCGCAATTTTGGCGATCTCGCGTTCAAGGTTTCGCACCCCTGCTTCGCGGGTGTAATAGCGGATCATCGACGTCAAGGCGCTGTCTTCAAGGGTGAACTCAGCCTTTTTCAGACCGTGGTTTTTGATCTGTTTTTGCAAAAGATGCTGTTTCGCGATCTCGCGCTTTTCGTCTTCTGTGTAGCCCGCCAGCGGGATGATTTCCATACGGTCCAGCAACGGCCCCGGCATATTGTAGCTGTTCGACGTGGTCAAAAACATCACATTGGACAGATCGTATTCGACCTCCAGATAGTGATCTACAAAGGTCGAGTTTTGTTCCGGGTCCAGCACCTCAAGCATCGCCGAGGCCGGATCACCGCGAAAATCCTGACCCATCTTGTCAATCTCATCAAGCAGGATCAGCGGATTGGTAGTTTTCGCCTTTTTCAGCGCCTGAATGATCTTGCCGGGCATCGAGCCGATATAGGTCCGACGGTGGCCACGTATCTCGGATTCGTCGCGCACACCGCCCAGGCTGATACGGATAAATTCGCGCCCCGTTGCCTTGGCCACAGATTTACCAAGCGAGGTTTTACCCACACCCGGAGGGCCAACCAGACACATGATCGGGCCTTTCATCTTGCTGCTGCGCTGTTGCACGGCCAGATATTCAACGATGCGTTCTTTTACCTTTTCAAGGCCATAGTGGTCGTCATCCAGCACTTTTTGCGCCCGACCCAAATCTTTCTTCACGCGGCTTTTAACGCCCCACGGGATGGCCAGCATCCAGTCAAGATAGTTGCGCACCACGGTGGCCTCGGCCGACATTGGCGACATGCTTTTAAGCTTTTTGATCTCCGCGTCGGCCTTTTCGCGGGCTTCTTTGCTCAGCTTGGTCTCGGCGACGCGCGCCTCCAGTTCAGCCACTTCGCCTTTGCCGTCCTCGCCGTCACCCAGTTCTTGCTGAATGGCCTTCATTTGTTCGTTCAGATAATATTCACGCTGGGTACGTTCCATCTGGCTTTTGACGCGGGTTTTGATCTTTTTCTCGACCTGCAACACAGACATTTCACCCTGCATCAGCCCGTAAACTTTTTCCAGCCGTTCAGACACCGACAGAGTTTCCAGAAGGTCTTGCTTTTGCTCAACCTCAATGCCTAGGTGACCGGCCACCAGATCGGCAAGCTTGGCCGGTTCAGAGCTTTCACTGACAGCGGCAAGTGCTTCTTCGGGCACGTTTTTCTTTACTTTGGCATAGCGTGCGAACTCATCCGCAACGGTGCGCAGCAACGCCTCTGTGGTGGCCAGATCACCGGGCATTTCGTCCAGATATTCGGCCTCTGCTTCAAAATAGTTTTCATTGTCGATATAGTTGGTGATGCGCACACGCGCATGGCCCTCGACCAGCACTTTGACGGTGCCATCGGGCAGTTTGAGCAGTTGCAGCACATTGGCCAGAACGCCGGCTTGGAAAATGCCGTCGCTGGTTGGGTCGTCAACGCCGGGGTCAATCTGGCTCGACAGCAGGATTTGCTTGTCATCTGCCATCACTTCCTCGAGGGCGCGTACAGATTTTTCACGGCCCACAAACAGCGGCACGATCATATGTGGGAAAACCACGATATCGCGCAGCGGCAGCACTGGGTAGGAGGCGTTCAGGGGTTCTTGCATGCTCTTTCCTCATTTTCGCAAGATGGCACTGGTCCCGCTTTTGCAGCGACGCTTTGCCATCTCCGGTTCTCGATTGTTAACGTGGGGGTCGACCCATCAGAAATCAACCAGACCTGTGGTTTTTTGATTGGCCTCAGAATGCGTGTCATCGACCGAAACCACAAGACATCAAATTTAGAACAGATCGCCGCGCGTGGGGCTTTTACAACGGTTCAATGTCACCTTCTGCACGATTTGCGTGAAATTCCGCCTGCCACGCAGTAAAACGCCCACCCGCAATGGCGTCGCGCATACCGTGCATTAGATCCTGATAATATCGCAGGTTATGCCACGTCAGCAGCATCGAGCTGATGATTTCCTGACTGCGGAACACATGGTGCAGATAGGCCCGCGAATAGCCACGACAGGCAGGGCAGCCGCAATGTTCATCCAAAGGCCGTGGGTCATCGCTGTGACGGGCGTTTTTGATGTTCAGCACGCCGCGGCGGGTGAAAACCTGCCCCGTGCGCCCCGATCGCGATGGCAAAACACAATCCATCATGTCGATCCCCCGCGCCACGGCGCCGACGATGTCGTCGGGTTTGCCCACCCCCATCAGGTAACGCGGCTTATCCTCGGGCAGCATGTCGGGCGCAAAATCCAGCACGTCAAACATTGCCTCCTGCCCTTCGCCTACGGCCAGACCGCCGACCGCGTAGCCATCAAACCCGATGTTGTGCAACGCCGCTGCACTTTCCTCGCGCATGTCCTGTTCCAGCCCGCCTTGCTGAATGCCAAACAGCGCATGCCCCGGCCGGTCGCCAAAGGCATCCCGTGACCGCGCCGCCCACCGCATCGACAATTGCATGCTTTGCGCAATCCGGTCGCGGCTGGCAGGAAGTGCGGGGCATTCGTCAAAGCACATCACAATGTCACTGCCCAGCAGCTTTTGAATTTCCATCGACCGCTCCGGCGTAATCTCATGCTTCGATCCGTCGATATGGCTTTTGAAAGTCACACCCTTTTCGGTCAGCTTGCGTAGATCAGCCAGGCTCATCACCTGAAAACCGCCTGAATCCGTCAAGATCGGCTTGTCCCAGTTCATGAATTTATGCAGACCGCCCAGACGGTCAATCCGCTCTGCCGTCGGGCGCAACATCAGATGATAGGTATTGCCCAGCAAAATATCGGCGCCGGTTGCAGCGACGCTGTCGGGCATCATCGCTTTGACGGTCGCGGCGGTGCCAACGGGCATGAACGCAGGTGTGCGAATGTCGCCACGTGACGTGGTGATCACCCCCTGGCGGGCCTTGCCGTCCTGGCTGTGTTTCAGAAACCCAAATCCTGCCATATTTACCCCTGATATGTTTTCGTGTCTGGCGATAAACCAGCCGCACCAGACTTGCAATCGACCCGCGAAACACGCAAATAACGAACAACTTGATTTACTTAAAGGTGATACAATTGGACTTTGAACAACTGATACTGGATCTTCTCGCCAAAAACTCGGTGTTTTTGCTTTTGGGCGTTTTGCTGATCGTCCTGGTCTTTAAGTCGGTCAAGATCGTTCCGCAATCAGAACAACATGTGATCGAACGCTTTGGCCGCCTGCGCGCGGTCCTGGGGCCGGGCATCAATATGATCGTGCCGTTTATTGATAAAATCGCCCATAAAATATCAATCCTTGAGCGGCAGTTGCCAACCGCGAGCCAAGATGCAATCACCCGCGATAACGTGCTGGTGCAGGTCGATACATCCGTGTTCTACCGCATCGTTGAACCTGAAAAAACCGTCTACCGTATTCGCGATGTCGACAGCGCAATTTCGACCACAGTGGCCGGGATCGTGCGGGCCGAGATTGGCAAAATGGACCTTGATGAAGTGCAGGCCAACCGCAACCAGCTGATCGAAACCATCAAAACCAGCGTTGAAGATGCCGTCGATGACTGGGGCATCGAAGTGACCCGCGCCGAAATTCTGGACGTGAACCTGGATCAGGCCACGCGTAACGCGATGATGCAGCAGCTGAACGCCGAACGTGCACGCCGCGCACAAGTAACCGAGGCCGAAGGCCACAAACGCGCGGTTGAGCTGGGCGCGGACGCCGAACTTTATGCCTCGGAACAATCGGCCAAGGCGCGCCGCATTCTGGCCGATGCCGAAGCCTATGCCACCCAGGTGGTTGCCGTAGCGATTGCCGACAACGGCCTGGAATCCGCGCAATATCAGGTCGCCTTGAAACAGGTTGAAGCCTTGAACGCACTTGGCAACGGCACCGGCAGCAACACAATCGTCCTGCCCGCCGCCGCACTGGAGGCCTTTGGCGATGCGTTCAAACTGCTCAAAGGGCGTGGCTGATGACTTTGATGTCTTTAATGTCGCTGTGGTGGGCCTGGTTGGCGCTGGCCCTTGTTCTGGCGCTGGTTGAGGTCATGGCCCCGGGGTTCATCTTTTTAGGCTTTGCCATGGGTGCCGTCATCATGGCCGGGGTTGTGGCGCTGTTCTCAGGTCTTAGCGCTGCGGCCCTTTTGGCCATCTTCGGCGGCTTGTCCCTGATTTCATGGGTAGTGTTGCGCGTCGCCTTTAAGCGTCAGTCCAGCGGCGCGCGCATTGTTAAGCGCGACATTAACGACAATTGACCCTACTGGACGCTGACGCTGGTAATCCCTATATAAATAGTCAGGAACGAGTTAAGGCAAGAGCATGAACCAGACCCCAGACCCCCTAGAAGGCGCGCCACTGATCGCGCCCTCGACAACAGATCACCCGCTTTACGATCAAGTGGTTGAAGCATGTCGTTCCGTCTATGATCCTGAAATTCCAGTGAATATTTTCGAATTGGGCCTGATTTACACCATCGACATCAACCCCGCCAACGAAGTGCAGATCAAAATGTCCCTGACTGCACCCGGCTGCCCTGTTGCAGGTGAAATGCCCGGCTGGATCGCAGATGCGGTGGAACCCTTGCCCGGCGTCAAACAGGTTGACGTTGAACTGGTGTGGGAACCCCCCTGGGGTATGGAAATGATGTCCGACGAGGCGCGTTTGGAATTGGGGTTCATGTAAATGCGCGTCCAGCGCCCCCTTGAGACCGCTACGCCTAGCCCCTAGATTGACCCCGTAAAGGAGACCGCCCATGTTCGGCATTCCCGGCAAGCAAGCTGTCACAATCACGCCCAAAGCGGCGGCCCAGATCACCAAGCTGATGCAATCGGCAGGTCATGCAGGCCTGCGTATCGGCGTGAAAAAGGGCGGCTGTGCGGGTATGGAATACACCATGGAATACGTCACCGACACCGATCCCAACGACGAGGTAGTCCAATCGGAAGGCGCCTGTGTGATGATCGCACCAATGGCGCAGATGTTTCTTTTCGGCACCGAAATCGACTATGAAACATCACTGCTCGAATCCGGCTTCAAATTCCGCAATCCAAATGTGACCGAGGCTTGCGGCTGCGGTGAATCGATCAAATTCGGCTAAGGGCGAAATTGCCCCGATCAACCGACACTCAACAAACAGACTAAGGGACCGTCATGCGACGCAAAATGGCCGCCGGAAACTGGAAAATGAATGGAACGGCGCCAGCGCTGTCCATCCTGACCGAGCTTGCAAACGCGCATGATGCGACCGGCCCCGACATCGTGATATGCCCGCCTGCGACGCTACTGTCTCAGGCCGCTGACCTTGCCAAAGGCACTTCTGTCAGCATTGGCGCGCAGGATTGCCACGCGCAGATCAGCGGCGCCTTCACCGGCGATCTGTCTGCTGAAATGATCGCAGAGGCAGGCGGCAGCTCCATCATCATCGGCCACTCAGAGCGTCGCACCGCATATGGCGAAAGCAACGCCGACGTCCGCGCCAAGGCAACGGCCGTATTTCGCGCAGGTCTCACGGCGATCTTGTGTATCGGCGAAAGCCTGCAAACCCGCAATGACGGCAACACCCTAACCGTGATCGAAACCCAGCTTGCAGGTTCCCTGCCCGATCAGGTCACCGGCCAATCACTGGTCATCGCCTATGAACCGATATGGGCGATTGGCACCGGCATGGTGCCAACTCTGGCACAAATCATCGAAGTTCACGATTTCATCCGCGCCCACATCATCCGGCGCTACGGTCCGCGCATCGGCGATCAGATCAGCCTGCTTTATGGCGGATCGGTCAAACCCGGTAATGCCGCCGAGATTTTTACTGCTGAAAACGTCGATGGCGCGCTGGTTGGGGGCGCGAGCCTGAAAGCGGCGGATTTCTCACCGATCATCGCGGCGCTTGCCGCATCTTAATCCTGTGTAATACGCGGCCACAGCCGATCTGTCGTGCCGCGTCTCTACAAGCTCCTAAATAGTGATGCGGCGCAAGCCGCGCTATTTGGTTATGATTTCCGGGCCCATCATCAGTGTCGGCAGCCAGGTGCTGATTATCGGCACATAAGTAACGATGATCAGAAACACGAACAAGACTGCGGTAAACGGCAGTGCTGCGCGCACCACCGACATCATCGGCATATTGGCGACGCCTGACGTCACAAACAGGTTCAGACCAACCGGCGGCGTGATCATCCCGATCTCCATATTCACCACCATGATGATACCCAGATGGATCGGATCAATCCCCAGCTCAATCGCAATCGGAAACACCAAAGGTGCGACAATCACCAGCAGGCCCGACGGCTCCATAAACTGCCCGCCAATCAGCAGGATCACGTTGACGATGATCAAAAACGCGATCGGACCAAACCCCGCATCCAGCATGATCGAGGCGATCCGCTGCGGGATCTGTTCATCTGTCAGCACATGTTTCAGGATCAGCGCATTGGCGATGATAAACATCAGCGTCACCGTCAGCTTGCCCGCTTCAAACAATGTGTCGCGGGTGTCGCGGTGGAAAAACACTGTGATCAGCGACCAGGGTTTCGACAGGAACGGGATGTTGGCCTGCCCCTCGCCGTCGACATGCAACGGCCCCATATCGCGGTAAACAAAGCTGGCGATGAAAAACGCATAAACCGCAGCAACCGCTGCGGCTTCGGTCGGTGTGAATATCCCGCCATAGATGCCGCCCAGAATGATCACGATCAAAAACAGCCCCCAGGCCGCATCGCGCCCGCTGGACCAGACTTCGCCCCAGCCGCGCCATTCACCCTTGGGCAGGTTCTTGATCTTGGCCATGCCGTAGATCGTGGCCATCAACATGGATCCCGCCAGCAAGCCGGGGATCACGCCCGCCAGAAACATCCGACCCACAGACACATCTGTGGCGGACGCATAAACCACCATCACAATCGACGGCGGGATCAGAATGCCAAGCGTGCCTGCGTTGGCGATGACACCTGCGGCAAATTCCTTGGTGTAGCCGACCTGCCGCATGCCCGCGATGACGATCGACCCAATGGCGACTACCGTGGCCGGGGATGACCCTGACAGGGCGGCAAATAACATGCAGGCAAACACGCCGGCAATCGCCAGCCCCCCCGGCAGATGCCCGACCAGAGCAATTGAAAACCGAATGATGCGTTTGGCCACACCGCCCGTCGACATGAAGGACGATGCCAGAATGAAAAACGGAATTGCCAGCAGCGTGTAATGCCCGGCCATCGCCTGAAACAGCGTCTGGGCAATCGACGCCATCGAGGTGTCGCTAAGTACCAGTAAAAAAATGATCGAAGACATGCCAAGACTGACGGCAATCGGCACCCCGATCAGCATCAGGCTGATCACCATGACAAATAGGACAACAACTTCCATGGTTTAATCCCCTGCGTTCAAATGTCTGACATCTTCGACGGCATCTTCGGCCTCATGGCTGACAATCAGGCTGTCGGCCTCGCCCCGGATCAGGCGCAGGCTGGCCTGTACAAAGCGGAACAACAAAAGCGCCATGCCAAAAGGCAACATGGCATAGGGAATAAACCGGGGCAGTTTTTCATAGGCCTCGCCCTCGTTCATGATCGGCTCAATAAAGCGCAGCCAGTCGAACATCGGAATGTCGATCACCTCGTACCAGGCCTGGTCCCGCGAATTGGCAAACCCGGTCGGGAACCACCTGCCCGTGGTGGCATCAAGACCAGCAAAGGGCGCCCAGTAGTCCCAGGCGCCTTTGAACAGGAACACCGAATAGACAATGCAGACCGCGGCGGCCAGCAAAGCAAGGGTTTTCCGGCCCTTGGGTGCAAACAGGTTGATGACGGCATCCACACCCAGATGCGCGGTGACTTTGACTGCATAGCTGACGCCGAAAAGCACCAGCCAGGCAAACAGGAATGTGACGGCCTCCAGCCCCCAGATCAGTCCGGTGTTAAATCCGTATCGCAGCACGACATTGATAAAGGTAATAATCGTCATCGCGCCCAGAATTACCGCGATGGCAGTTTCTTCTAGTTCATTGATAAAACGTCCAAAACCGGTTTTTGCCTCATAGGAATGTGCCATATCTTGCGGGTCCTATCGCTGGATAAACGGCGCCCGGCCCCATCAGATAGGGGGCCGGGCGATGTCAGGTCAATTCAGACCTTAGTGCTTGGCGTTGATCGCCTGAGCGGCGTCGATGTTGTCTTGTCCAACGTCGTCTTTGAATTGCTCCCAAACGGGTTTCATGACGGCAACCCACTCGTCGCGCTGTGCTGCATCAAGCTGGCGCACAACACCTCCCGCTTCGATCACGGCATCCTTTGCGGCATTGTTAACGGCCGTTGATTCCGCATTGCGCGCTTCGGTCACTTCCGCCACGATTGTTGCCAATTGATCGCGGACCTCCGCATCCAGACCGTCCCACCAATCAGTCGACGTGACCAGCATATAGTCAATGATGCCGTGATTGGTTTCGGTCACGCCGTCCTGAACTTCAAAGAATTTCTGGCCATACACATTTGACCAGGTGTTTTCCTGTCCATCCACAACGCCGGTTTGCAATGCGCCGTAAACTTCGGAAAATGCCATCGGTTGCGGCGATCCACCGATTGCCGCCATCTGCGCCTTAAGCACATCCGAATTCTGCACCCGGAATTTCAACCCATTTGCATCCGTCGGGCTGATCAATGGCTTGTTTGCCGACATCTGTTTCATGCCATTGTGCCAAAAAGCCAGGCCCAGCAATCCGCGACGCGTCATGCTTTCTTTCATCGCCTGACCGGTGTCTGAGTTTTGGAACTCGTCCACGGCATTGATGTTTTTGAACATGAACGGCAGATCGAAAATGCGGAAGACCTTGGTGAACTGTTCAAACTTGGACAGTGACGGGGCGGCCATTTGCACGTCGCCTTGCAACAGTGCTTCCAGCACCTTGTCATCATCATAAAGCGTCGAGTTCGGGAACACTTCCATGCAGGCTTTGCCGTTCATCTCGTCGTTGACGCGCTGTTGCAGCAAGGATGCGGCGATGCCTTTAGGGTGTTTGTCAGTATTGGTCACATGGCTGAATTTGATGACCATTTCACCATCATCACAGGCGGCAGAAACGGCCCCTGCGGATACGCTCAAGCTTAACGCCACAGCGGTGGCTGTCAGAAATTTCATGTGGTTTCCTCCCAGAAACGGATTTTTGTTTGTTGGTCTCAATGGCATCCCGTTTTGAATGCTCTTTCGATATAAGACACCACTGCACCGCCACTCACAAGGGGCTACGTCAATTGGTCACAGCACTAAATACAACGGCGATTTCTGGACACAGCCTGCGGCGCAGCCATCCCCCCTTGCCATGACCGGCATCGTTGCGGTTAATCGGGTACATGAAATCGCTTTTCCTATCCCCGCAAGATCCCGCCTTTATCCAAAATCCTTACGCACAATACGCGGCGATCAGGGCCGATGATCCGGTGCAATTCTGGGATGATTTCAATATGATGGCAGTATTCGATGCCCCCACCGTCCAGACGTTGCTGCGCGATCGCAGGTTGGGGCGCGCTGTGCCTGAGGCGCAAAAACATCCCATCCCGGACCATTTGACAGAATTTGACGCGGTGGAACGCCAATCCATGCTGGAAATGGAGCCACCAACCCATACGCGCCTGCGCGGATTGGTTCTGCGCGCCTTTACCTCGCGCCGGATTGCCGCCCTTGGCCCCGACATATCGGATATTTGCGCCGATTTGCTGGCAAACTTCCCGGACGGTGATTTCGATCTGATCCCGGCCTATTGCACCCAGGTACCGGTGCGCATCATCGCCCGGCTGTTGGGCGTGCCCGAAGATTTGGCCCCGGACCTGCTGGCGTGGTCAAACGCGATGGTGGCGATGTATCAGGTCGGCAGAACCCGCGCCACCGAGGATGCGGCCAATGCCGCAGCAATGGCATTCTCGGCGTTTTTGCGCAATCACATCGAAATTCGCCGCACCGACCCGGCGGATGATCTGATCACCCATCTGATTGCCGCCGAAGAGGACGGCAGCAAGCTCAGCTATGATGAGATGATCGGCACCTGTATCTTGCTGTTGAATGCCGGTCATGAGGCAACGGTTCACAGCCTTGGCAATGCGGTCAAGACGCTGCTTGAGACTGAAACACCGCTGGGCGCGCTGGCCCCCGATGCCATTGCCGCCACCGTCGAGGAACTGTTGCGGTTCGACCCGCCGTTGCACATGTTCACGCGGTACGCCTATGAGGATATCGAGGTTGGCGGCTATCCCTTGAAATCCGGCCAACAGGTCGCCTTGATTCTGGGTGCTGCCGGGCGCGATCCGGCGATTTGGCCGGATCCCGACAGGTTTGATCCGACCCGGCCCCTGAAACCCCATGCAGCATTTGGCGGTGGATTGCACTTTTGCGTCGGCGCGCCCCTGGCCAGGTTGGAAATTCAAATCGCTTTGTCCGCACTATTTGAACGTTACCCGCGGCTGGCTTTGGCCGAACGGCCAACCTATTGTGACAGCTACCATTTTCACAAACTGGATCGCCTGATGGTCCGCTGCAACTGACCTTAAAGCGGCAACATCGTTGTTGATTTGATCTGCTCCATCGACAAAAGCGCTGTGACATTGAACACGCGCACCTCCGATATCAGAGCCTGATAAAACTCATCATAGGCACGGGCATTTTTGACACGCACTTTCAGGATGTAATCAATGTCCCCTGCCAGCCTGTGGGCTTCTTGAACCTCGGGGCGGTCTTGCAGTGCTTTCAGGAACCTGGCCTGCCACTCCGCCTCATGCTCAGACGTGCGGATCAGAACAAAGAAACACGCCTCAAACCCCAGGGCATCGGCATCCAGTACCACCGTCTGCTGGCCGATCACTCCGGCGTCGCGCAATTTGCGAATGCGATTCCAAACCGGCGTCTTGGAACTGCCCACACGGGTGGCAATATCGTCCAATGACTGGCTGGCATCGCGTTGCAGTTCTGCCAGAATTTTCCGGTCTGTCTCATCTATCCGCACGTTCATTCTGACTTCCTGAGTATTTGAGATCAATCATGCTGATTTTTGCAATCCTTAGAACAATCGTCCTTATTGATCAATGCATATGGCGCAACACTGGGAAAATTTCCTATATTGGGGCCAAGCGAAAGAATCCAAAGGCGGGACCACCATGGACCACTTTCCGATCTATTTATCGACCAAGGGCCGTCGTATTGTCCTGTCAGGCGGCGGCGAAGCTGCATTGGCCAAGCTGCGCCTGCTGTTCAAGACCCAAGGCGAACTGACGGTATTTGCAACGGCCCCGGCGCCCCAGATCGTCGCATGGGCCGCCGAGGCGAAACTGACCTTGATCCGGCGCGATATGGCACCGGGTGACACCGCAGGCGCCGCCTTATTCTATGCCGCCGATGAAGACGCCCAGACCGATGCGCGCACCGCTGCAATTGCCCGCGCCGATGGCGCATTGGTCAATGTGGTCGATAATTTGCACGACAGCATGTTCATCACCCCCGCCATCGTCGACCGTGATCCGGTTACCATTGCCATCGGCACCGAAGGTGCCGCACCCGTGTTGGCCCGCGCGATCAAAGCCGATCTTGAGGCGCGCCTGCCGGTGACCCTTGGCCCCCTTGCCCGGATCGGCAAGGGTTTTCGCAAAATGGCGGACGCCCTGCCCTTTGGCCGTGCGCGTCGCGATTTCTGGCGCGACTATTATTTCAACGCCGGCCCCAACGCTGTGAGCAAAGGCGAGACCGCCGTTCAGGGGGCGTTGCATAGCCTGCTGAATGATCACCTGACGCGCAAATCCCGCGATGGGCATGTGTTCTTTGTTGGCGCTGGCCCCGGTGATCCCGATCTTTTGACGCTCAAGGCGCGCAAAGCACTGGATGAGGCGGATGTGGTGATCTACGACCGGCTAATCAGCCCTCCAATTCTGGAGCTTGCCCGCCGCGAGGCGATCATGGTCGATGCCGGCAAAGAGGGTTTTGGCCCCTCGACATCGCAATCAGACATCAACGCGGCAATCGTTGAACATGCTTTGAACGGCGCCCAGGTCGTGCGGCTGAAATCCGGCGATGCCACGGTCTTTGGCCGTCTGGATGAAGAAATTGACGCGGTTGACGCGCACCGCATCGGCTGGACCATCGTACCGGGAATTACCTCTGCCTCTGCGGCTGTCGCACAAATCGGTCAAAGCCTGACCAAACGGAACCGCAATTCCTCGGTACGGTTTCTGACCGGTCATGACATGAAAGGTTTTGCCGACCACGACTGGGCAACTCTGGCGCGCCCCGGCGAGGTGGCCGCGATCTATATGGGCAAGAAATCAGCCCGCTTTATCCAGGGCCGACTGCTGATGCATGGCGCGGACCGCCAAACCCCGATCACGGTGATCGAAAATGCATCCCGGCCCGAACAGCGTATCTTGCAGACGACATTGGATGCCCTGCCCGGCACTCTTGCGCAGGCTGACATGAACGGCCCGGCGCTGATGTTTTACGGGCTGGCCCCACGGGCCGCCACCGCCCATAACGCCGCGCGCACCGCCCAGACCAACACCAAACTTCAAGTGCAGGAGGCACTGTGATGCCAAAGATATTCACCCCCAAAGTCGTCACCGCGAATGCCCTGATCGAAGGCGATGTGATCTACCAAACCGCCACCGGCTGGACACGGCAGCTGCAACAGGCCGAAGTCCTGACCGACGAAGCCGATGCCGACCTGCGTCTGATAGATGCCAGCCAGCAAACGGCGCAGATTGTCGGCGCCTACCTGGCCGATGTCGAGGTCAAGTCAGACGGCCCGCACCCGGTGCATTTCCGCGAAGATTTCCGCGCCACAGGCCCATCCAACTATGCCCATGGCAAGCAAGAGGCACCAAAACATGTATAATTACACTGACTTCGACGCCGCATTTGTCGCGGAGCGCAACGCGCAATTCCGGTCTCAGGTGGCGCGCCGCCTTGACGGATCGCTGACCGAGGACGAATTCAAACCGCTGCGTTTGATGAATGGGCTTTATCTGCAATTGCACGCCTATATGCTGCGCGTTGCCGTGCCCTATGGCACGCTCAACAGCCGGCAAATGCACGCGCTGGCCGATATCGCCGACAAATGGGACAAAGGCTACGGCCATTTCACCACCCGCCAAAACATCCAGTACAACTGGCCTGAATTGCACGACGTGCCAGATATGCTTGACGCACTGGCACAGGTGCAAATGCACGCGATCCAGACCTCCGGCAACACCATTCGCAACGTCACAGCCGACCACTTTGCTGGGGCCGCAGCAGATGAAATTGCCGATCCGCGCCCCGTTGCCGAACTGATCCGCCAATGGTCCACCGATCACCCTGAATTCCAGTTCCTGCCGCGCAAATTCAAGGTTGCCGTGACCGGATCACCCAACGACCGCGCTGTGACCAAAGCGCATGACATCGGCCTGCGTATGGTCACCCGTGATGGTCAGGCAGGCTTTGAAGTCATCGTCGGCGGCGGCCTGGGCCGTACCCCGATGATCGGCAAGATCCTGAAAGATTTCCTGCCGCGCGAAGACCTGTTGCCCTATCTTGAGGCGATTGTGTCGGTCTACAACCTGCTGGGCCGCCGCGACAACAAATACAAAGCACGGATCAAGATTACCGTTCATGAACATGGGCTTGAGGACATTCGCGCCCGCGTCGAGGAACGATATGCCCTGATCCGCCCGCAGTTTTCTGGCACCGACCAGCAACAATTGGCCGCGATCGAGGCGGACTTTGCCGCACCCCGCTTCAAAAGCCTGCCGCTGCCTGCGTTTGAAGCGGCCTATACCAACGATCCGGTCTTCCGCAGCTGGGCCGACACAAACCTGTCTGACCACCGCGCACCGGGCTATGCCATCGTCTCAATCAGCCTCAAGGCGCATGGCGCCACTCCAGGGGATGCGTCTTCCGCGCAAATGCGTCTGATGGCCGATCTGGCCCGGCAATACGGCCATGATGAGCTACGCATCAGCCATGAGCAAAACGTGATCCTGCCGCATGTGCACCGCAACGACCTGCCCGCCGTGCATGCCGCCCTGAAAGAGGCGCAACTGGCCACCGCCAATATCGGCCTGATCAGCGATATTATCGCCTGCCCCGGCATGGACTACTGCGCGCTGGCCACCGCCCGCTCGATCCCCATCGCTCAGGACATCGCCACCCATTTCGATGCGCTCAAGCTGGAACATGATATCGGCCCGCTCAAGATCAAAATCTCGGGCTGCATCAATGCCTGCGGCCACCACCATGTTGGCCACATCGGCATTCTGGGCCTCGACCGGGCCGGCGTCGAAAACTACCAGATCACGCTGGGCGGCGACGGCACCCAAGACGCCCATATCGGCGAACGTGCAGGCCCCGGCTTTTCCGCGGATGACATCGTGCCGGCGGTTGAACGCATTGTTCTGGCCTATCTAAACCTGCGCCAGGATGCCGGTGAGACCTTTTTGCAAACTTACCGCCGCCTTGGGCTTTCCCCCTTCAAAGCAGCGCTCTATCCACAGGCCCGCGCCGATGCTGCTTGATCCCCCTCAACTTCACCCTTCGGAAAATACTCCCCCCGGAGGGTCCGACAGCATAGATGCGCGCAACTCCCATGTGGCTGCCCTGAACGCCGGATTACGCCACCATAGCGCGGCTGACGTGCTGCGCGCGGCACTGGCAGACATAGACAACCTGGCCCTGGTGTCCAGCTTCGGCGCGGAATCGGTGGCGCTGCTGCATATGGTCTCAGTCATCAACCGCGACCTGCCGGTGATCTTCATCGACACCGAACTGCTGTTTACCGAAACACTGGTCTACCAGCACGAAGTCTCGGAACGGCTGGGGCTGCGCAACATCTCGATTGTCCGCGCCCGGAATATCGCCGCGGGCGATCCGGATGGCACCTTGCGTGACACGGATGCGAATGCCTGCTGTCATTTGCGCAAAACCGCGCCGCTGACGGCGGCGCTGCAAGGCTATGACGGTTGGATTACCGGACGCAAACGGTTCCAGTCCGGCACCCGCGCCGCCCTTGAGTTTTTCGAATACGACGCCGTAACAGGTCGTATCAAGGTCAACCCGCTGGCCCATTGGACGCCCGCAGATGTGGCAGAATACATCGCCGAAAACCGCCTGCCGCGCCATCCTTTGGTCGCAAAGGGGTATCCTTCCATAGGCTGCGCACCCTGCACCTCACCGGTAGCAAAGGGCGAAGCGCCCCGTGCGGGGCGCTGGCGCGCAACCGACAAGGATGAATGCGGCATTCATTTCGAAAACGGAAAAATGATCCGCACAGGAGCAAATACATGAGCATTTTAATCACCGACACGGGCTTTGCCCCGGCAGACCTATCCACAAGCTTTACCCCCCTGGGGGGCAAGGTCGCCAATGATACATCCGCGCTGGATGTGCCCTCAGACGCCGTGCCCGGCGATATCCCGCTGTGTGGCGCGCTGGCGCTGATCCGCGTTGATTTTCCCAGTTCCGCCGACGGGCGCGGCTTTACCATTGCACGTCAGTTGCGTCTGCGCGGTTACACCGGTCGGTTGCGGGCCAAGGGCCACGTTCTGGCCGATCAATATGCCATGGCCCGCCGGGCAGGCTTTGACGAGGTCGAAATTTCAGACGCTTTGGCGCAGCGTCAACCGCAAGATCAATGGCAATTTCGCGCAAACTGGCAAGACCATGACTATCAGGCCCGCCTGCGCGGCTGATTGACCTCTTTCACAATGACATTCCGCACTTTAGAAGGGACACGCTGGGGCACACCACCGGCGATGAAACAAATATGAGCCAAGCAAAACCCGTGAACCAGACCACAGCCACCAAAATCCCAACCCTGCCTGATGCCCAGACAGTGACGTCTGTCAAACATTGGACAGATCATCTGTTTTCCTTCCGCGTCTCGCGCCCGGCGTCACTGCGGTTTCGGTCCGGCGAATTTGTGATGATCGGGTTGATGGGCGATCCGGACCCGACAACAGGCAAGCAAAAACCACTGCTGCGCGCCTATTCCATCGCCTCACCGGCCTGGGATGATGAGCTTGAGTTCTACTCGATCAAAGTGCAGGACGGCCCGCTCACCTCCAAATTGCAGCATATTCAGCCCGGTGATCAGATCATCTTGCGGCCCAAACCGGTAGGCACATTGGTGCATGATGCGTTGCTGCCTGGAAAACGCTTGTGGCTTTTTGCCACTGGCACCGGGTTTGCGCCTTTTGCATCACTGCTGCGCGAGCCTGAAACCTACGAAAAATTCGACGAGATCATCGTCACCCATACCTGCCGCGACGTGGCGGAACTGGAATATGGCCGTCTGCTGGTCGACGGCTTAAATGACGACCCGCTGATTGGCGAATTGGTGGATGGCAAAGTCAGATACTACCCAACCACTACCCGCGAACACAGCCCAAAGATGGGCCGGATCACCACATTGCTTCAAGATGGCACAGTGTTTTCCGATCTCGGTATCGACGGAATATCACCTGAAACGGATCGCGCCATGGTCTGTGGCTCACTTGGCTTTAACGTCGATATCAAGGCGATAATGGAAGATTTCGGTCTTGAGGAAGGCGCCAACAGCGACCCCAAACACTATGTCGTTGAAAAAGCCTTTGTCGGCTGACACTAATACCTGTCAGGTTTTGACCTGACAGCTGACAACAAAGAAAAGCCGCGCCCTGATGTCAGGACGCGGCTTTTGTCTTTAATCGGGTCACACCCAATATCGCTGACTTACAGACCCAAGGCAGATTTAACTTGATCCAAGGCCGCCTGCAGCAATTCAGGGCTGTTTTGCGCCTGCTCAAGCGCTGCAGTCAAAAGTTGCTTTTGCGTGGCACCCAGATCGGATGCTTCAACCATTTCGGTCACCCGGCCCAGATCAAACCCGTCAACTGTCAAGGCTTCGCCCGCGTCGGTGGCAGTGGCAGTGGCCGCGTCCGCCGCTGTGGCAGTGTCTGAAGCTGCATCTGTTGCGGTGTCTGTGGTCGCGTCTGTCACCGCATCGGCAGCCTCACTGGCCGTGTCTGCAACCGCATCGGCTGCATCATTTGCCGTTTCCGTGACTGCGTCAACTGTGTCCGACGCAGATTCTGTTGCCGTATCAACCGCATCTGATGCCGCATCAACCGCGTCGTTGGCCGTATCGGCAACGCCTTCCGCCGCATCCGTGGCAGCGTCCGCCGCTGCATTGGCCGTGTCAGCCGCCGCATCGGCAGCATCATCGACAACATCGCTTGCGGCATCCACAGTGTCTGATGCTGCGTCTGATACGGCTTCCGCAGCTGTCTCGGCCGTATCAGCTACCGCATCAGCCGTATCGCTGACTGCATCGGTGGTCGCATCAACCGCGTCACCCACCGCTTCCGAGGCCGATTCCAGCGCTTCTGGCGCATTGACTGCATCAGATGCGTCCTGTGCCGCCTCTTGCGGCGTTTTGCCACTAAACAGCAAATAACCAATTCCCACGACCAAAGCCGCAATGATCACCCAGATTAGATTTCTCATGATATTGATCCCCTCAGATCAGTCAGGGCCCCCATAGGACCACGTTATTTCCGTGTCGTTTCAGATGGGCATGGAAAAGAAAAGCTTCAACGGGGAAAATTGCTGAAATTGGCGCAAGTCAGCCCATTTTGCGGCTTGAAGTGAGCCAGAGCCGCGTTTACCTTGGCACTTCAGAAATAGACAACAATCAAAGGACTACAGCTATCGCTCGCAGACCCCACAACGCGCCGCCACAAAGAGACACAGGCCCGCGCGTTAATGACAAAATCCGGTCGGTTGAAATTCGCCTGATTGGCGCCGACGGTGAAAATGCAGGTGTTGTGACCCCTGCCCGCGCAATGGAAATGGCTGATGAGGCCGGGCTTGATCTGGTCGAAATATCGCCAAACGCCAATCCGCCTGTGTGCAAGATCATGGACTTTGGCAAGTTCAAATACGAGACGCAAAAGCGCGAAGCGGAAGCCCGCAAAAAGCAAAAAATCATTGAGATCAAAGAGGTCAAGTTCCGCCCGAATACGGACACCAATGATTATGATGTGAAAATGCGCAACGTCTTCAAATTTCTCGAAAACGGCGACAAGGTGAAAATCACCCTGCGCTTTCGGGGCCGGGAAATGGCGCACCAGAACCTGGGCCGGGAATTGTTGGAGCGTGTCGCCGAAGACACCAAAGAGGCCGGCAAGGTCGAAAACTTCCCCAAGATGGAAGGCCGTCAGATGGTCATGCTGATCGGTCCGATGCCCAAGTAGTTTTCTAGCTTCGAATCAATGTCTTGGCAAAAACGCCGCCGCATTTCGCGACGGCGTTTTTTTATGTCATCGTCGAAGCGTCAGCGCAGCAATGCGGTGATGTCCCGCACAACGGCGCGCCGATTTGCAGGTTCATCCGCTTCTGTCTGAATTTTCAGCGCAGATTCGCCATAGCCTTGCGTGATCATGTTTTGCGGCGGCACCGAAAAATACTCAGTCAGCGCCAGCGCCACGGTTTCTGCACGCCGATCTGACAAGGCCAGGTTATAGGTCTCGCTGCCCACCGCATCCGTGTGCCCTTCGACCAGAATGACCGTGCGCGGGTCATCCGCAATCAGATTGCGCAGCGCCAGGCCGATTTTGGCCAGCGCGCTGGCCTGTTCCGGCAGAATTGCCGATGATCCGGTCTTGAACTGCACCGCATCCAGTTCAACCTGCGGCACCAAGGCCCGTACCTGTTGAAAATTCCGCACCTGGCGCAATGAATAGCGCCGGTTCAGAGCCGGGTTTAACTGCGCTTCCAGTGCCGCCCGCAGGGCGATTTCATCCTGATCCAGAGCTTGCAGCGTCGTTTCGGGAACTTGGGGCAATGCGCTGACCACGACGCGTTCGGCCTCGACAGTGTCGTCAAACAACACGGTCGCTTCCCCGTCGGTCGAGATCAGTGTCCGGCTCAGAACCGACCCGTCACTTCCCCGGATCGTCACGATTTGCGCGCCGTCGCCCTGGGTTACAAAAGTACGGGTGGAGCCATCGTTAAACGTTTCCGTGCGCAGCTGATCGCCCGGTCTGCGTAACAGCGCGTCATCGTCCTTCAGCACCCGCAATTCTCCATCGCGGCGCACCACCACCC
>JBAUHN010000128.1:0-2227 GCA_049680295.1 Sulfitobacter sp. | reverse complement strand
CGTTCGGTGATCCTGCAATCACCGATGAATGACTTGGTGGCGCTTGTTGTGGATGGCGGCAGATTGTTGCAGGTGGTGTCTACGAGGAGATTCCCCAGGAGTTGTTAGAATTCGCTGGATAGGTGATTGTTATATAGCAGGATTGGAATGATCTGCAATAGTTGATTTCCGTTTTTAAGGAAAATCTAAGTTCACAAGAAACTGTTAGTTCTTCTTTTTTCTATTGCTCTTTTCATGGGCCGCGTCAGCGGGTGTTCCCCCTCAGTGGAGCCTTTTTTGCCAATGACCGGTTTGTCGAGGGGGCTATGGAAGAATCATCGTATTGCGCCAGCCATTGCTCGAGTGATTCGCCGATCTTCTCAAATACCCGAGAGCGCATAGAACTTCCTCCTGTTGAACATGATGACGGTGGGCTGCTTAGAGGGGTGGGTCAAGTGCTCCCGGAGACGACAGTCACGGTAGACTTTCATTGCCAAAGTCGCCGACTTCAATCGTGAGAAATAGAGTTGCAAAGTTGGTATAATGTCGTTGAGGAAGCACTTGACCCAACCCTCTAAGCGGGCAGGTTTATGTTGTTCTGCTGGATGCGTCGAGCCTCCGTGCCGATTCGAGTGAATTACCTTACGTTAGCCCAAGCAAGCAGAGATTATTTTCCAAGTTAGCAGGTTTGGTGAACTGTGAAGGAGGGCGCACTCGGCAGGAAATTAACGCTATGCCTTAAGCGGCGCTTTCAGAGCCTCCATTAGTAGAGGCATTTCAGAACAGCCTCTCACTCTGTTAAATCCTTTCTCTGCCGTTAGCAATGCGTAGGCTAACCAGTTCGACGCGTGTTTGGTGTTTTCCCGCCAACGCGTCACCCGATTGATCTTCCGGCGAGTGTTTAGGAAAGCGTTTTCTATACTGTTAGTGCTAAGAAAGCTGATGTTTAACGAGTTGGGGACATTGAGTTCGAAGAAAGCGATCATTTCTCCGTCGGCTTCCTCTAAGCTTGCTAGGGATTGAGCGCTTTTCTTCTCAAGAAAGCTCCGCAACTTCTCTAACGCTTCCTTTGCCTCGTCTTCTCCTTGGGAAATGCGCAGTGCCTTAAAGAGGGTGGCAAGTGTTCCGTGGTGCTTGTTAGAAAGTTTCGCCCTGATATTTCGCTCTTTGTGGACCAAACACCGCTGGATGACGGCGTCTGGCCATGCTCCCAATACTGCGTTCTTAAGGGCTTTTGATCCGTCTATAAGAGCCAATAATCGATGCCCTTTGACCGGTCCAAATCCCTTCTCTCGTATCTTCTTAACGAGATCCTTGCAGACTTCTTCGTTCTCGCTGCAGCCAATTTCTAAGCCCAAGATCACCTTCTTCCCGTCATCGGTGATACCGAGGGCGACGACCGCTGTGAGGTCTTTACTTAGGCGGATGCCGTCGAGCATGATCCCGGCCCAGCGCTGGTCATCAAAGCGGCGGTTCTCAAGTTCAAGGAGCCTCTTGGCTCCTTCTTTCGCCCACACTCGACTCACTTCGGTGCTGCTGGCTCCCTTGTTCCATTCGATGGATTCTTGGACTTCGCGTGATGGCGTGCCGCTCTGGTAGGCCTTGATGATGGCTTCTCGAATCTGCTCGGTTTGTAGGCCTTTGGCAGCTTGGTAGGTATCAAGATCGACTTCGGATTCCGAGCCATCGTCTTGCTGTCGACGAACACGAGGGCGCCTGATGGGCTCTCCCTCGATCTCCAGTGCAGATGGAGCGCTGCCAGCGCGTCGACAGGCCCCCTTGACAGAGCGGTCATACGCTGCCCCGCAGAGCGCGCTGACCTCAGAGGCCATGATGTCGATGAACGAGCTGCGGATGGTGCCACGGATGAAGGTGTCGAAGACGTTGGACACTTCTTTGTTATCGTCTTGACCTAGTTGTTGGATGATTTCAATGTGATTCATGGATGGTTTCTGGTTTGTATTTCTCCGACTCCGCTTTACTGCGGAGCCAGAAACCATCCAGCCAATTTCTAACAATTCATGGGGCACTACCCCCATCCTTTGGCTTCGTGGAGCTTGTTCTCGGTCTCATCAAAGACTTTCTCGATGTTCCATCGCATTCGGTAGAGATGAGCGATGATCCCAGGCGGCAGGGTAAGATCGCTGGTGATATATTCCCATGTCTTTCCCGTCTCGGGATCTTTATACCTCACTAGTCGAAACGAACTCCCACAGCTGCTGCCCACCAGTTCGTTGCTACTGATACC
>JBAUHN010000127.1:0-5508 GCA_049680295.1 Sulfitobacter sp. | reverse complement strand
AATGCTATCAACAACAAAAAGAGATGTCTGTCGCCGGTAAAGCGATAGCGCGAGATTGCATAGGCGGCAGGTAATGCAACCATGATTGTGATGAACACGTTCAGGCTTACATAAAGGCCCAAAGCCGCCGTTCATATTGAGCGGCCGGTTAGCCATAAAGCGGACATTGGGCGCGGTGCAAAGTAATAAAGCTCAGAGGGCATCGAAACGGGTGGATCTATTAAATGTCGTATACCAAGCGCAGTCCAATATGGGAGGTGGAAGAACTCGGCGAAGTACTGTTTCGCGCTGCTATCCTGTAGCGGTAGCAGTAGCTTCGATGGCATAGAAAAGAGCCGCCTTTGCAGAGCTTGAAGCCGGCTTTACCTGCGTGGGCAGCGATTGTTGATTTTTTCAAGGACCGGACTTTGAATGGTTCTGAGCTCATTTCCCATACGTTCCCAACCATGTTGAACAGGCCGTATCCATTGGGTTCAAATGACTTGGAAGGTGCGGTGGCAGCATATCCATTGGAAGCAAGGTTTTGGGTTGGGAACCGCCCATTCCAGATGTTGCAAGTCTGAAGTCCCTCATCGTCAGGTTCCTGATGTCCCCATGGAAAAGGAACATCGGCCAAGCCACCACGGACGGCGTGCTCCCATTCAGCTTCTGTCGGCAACCGACCTCCAGCCCATGCGGCAAAGGCAATCGCATCGTTCCATGAGATATGGACAATCGGATCGTCTGGATGGATTTCCGCTTCACTACCGGGGCCATAGAAATTGTTGCAGTTTGCGCCCTCCACCAAGCGCCACCAAGGGGCGTCAGCGACCGCCTGAGTAGGAGGAAACCCGTTCGGTAGAAGGCCTTGAAAAACCAACAAGTCGCCAAGACGCTCTGCATCGGTGAAAGCTGTGCCGGAAAGCTGTTCGCCATATAGGCCATATTCGCATTTTTGTGGGCTGTTCATCCCATGTGGCAGCGCGCCAGGTAGCGATTAAGTTTCAAAGTCATTGCCAAAACCAGGCATGTAACCGGTATGCGGCCCAGCCAAAGATGGGGCCATTGTGAGGGTATTTATTGTGGTCATGTTCATCACCATCCTAAAAGCATGAGAGAAAGAGCAGGGAATGCGATCAATGCGGTCAGCCTGATAATATCGGCGACCCAAAAGGGCAAAATCCCGCGAAACATTATTGTGATCGGCACATCGCGCAGCACGCTGCGCAACACAAAGACGTTGAGGCCGATGGGCGGGGATATCAGGCTGATTTCTGTGACAACGACAACAAGTATCCCGAACCAGATCGCGACATTATCCGGATCAGCAAGCCAGCCGCCGCCAAAGTCTAGCGACAGCACCAGCGGAAAGAAAATCGGCACCGTCAGCAGGATCATCGACAGGCTTTCCAGTACTGCGCCCAAGATCACATAGATCAGCATCAGAGCCAGAATGACCATGAAGGGGCCGACATCTAGACTGGTCACCCATGCAAGGATGGCATCAGGCAGACCCGCATAGCTGATAAAGTTGGAAAACACCTCGGCCCCGATGATCAATGCAAAAATCATGGCGCTGGTTTTGGCGGTGTCGACGCAGGTGTGCAGCAGGATTCTCAGAGTCAGCCCGCCCCGCACAATTGCGATCAGCAGCGAGAACAGTGCACCCACGGCAGCAGCTTCGGACGGGGTAAAGAAACCGCCGTAAATCCCGATCATGATCACAGCAAACAGCGCTATAACTGCGAGCACGCCGTTGACGTCCCCCGTGGATACCGGCAGTTCAGAACCTTCATCAGGCGCCAGCGACGGTTTCAAACGTACGGTGACAGCAATAGCCAACGTGTAAAACAGCACGCCGATTAGGCCCGGCAGAACACCAGCGATGAACAGCTTGCCAATGTCGGCCTCGGTAATCAGCCCATAGATGATCATGACAACAGATGGGGGAATAAGAATACCCAGCGTGCCGCCCGCCGCGATGGAGCCTGTCGCCAGACTGTCTGCATAGCCGCTTTTGCGCATGGTAGGCATCGCAACCTTTGACATTGTCGCGGCCGTAGCCAGCGAAGACCCGCAAACCGCAGAGAACCCACCACAGGCCACGATGGTGGCCATGGCCAAACCGCCCCGCAGTCGATAAAGCCCGCGGTGGGCAGTGGAAAACAACGCATCCGAAACGCCGGATACAGTCAGCAGATTGCCCATCAGAATGAACAGTGGGATCACCGCCAGCGTGAATGAAAACACCGTGTCAAAGGCCGCATTGCCTGTCAGGCGCAGGCTGGCGTCCCAGCTGCGCAGCAGGGCAAAGCCACCGGTGCCAACGATGATCATGGAAAAGGCGATGGGCACCCGCAACAGCACCAGCCCGAACAACGCAGCGAATGCGATTAGGGATTCGATCATAATAAACCTAGATTTTGCGCAGCGCGGTCAGCAGAACCGCCAGCGCGCTAATGGCGCAGCACGCCGCCGCCACATAGGCAATATACGTGAGCGGAATATTTAGCGAATTGGTGACCGAGCCGTATTTGGCCAGCCGTTGGGCGTGTTCTGTCAATTGATAGGCAAGTCCGCCAAACACAGTCAACCCGCAGAGGCTGGCGAGGAAAAGACGCAAACCATTGCCTGCGCGCGATGTGGGCTCCCAGAGTTCAACCTCGATATGGCCACCGGTGCGGGTGGTCAGCGGCATAGCGCAAAACACCAGAAAGACCAGCAGAACTTCGGTCAGCTCAAACGCGCCCTGGATTGGTGCGTTGAGCACATAGCGTGCGATCACGTCCACCCCAGTCAACGACATCATACACAGTAAAACTACAGCGCAAATCACTCCTAAACCGTGCTCAAATGCCAGCCAGACCTTTTGGGTCTGGCTGGGCTTGAGGGCAGTCATTTCAGTCTGCCCGGCGTCCATCAGTTGGCAGCCTGTGCACGGATGGCGGCCAACGCGGCGGTGCCATCAAACCCCTGAGCAGCAACAGACGCGGCCCAGCTTGCTTCTTTGGCAGAAGCGATCTCACGCACACGTGCCAGAACCGCGTCATTGGCAGGCTGTATCGCAAGTGAATGCGCTTCGGCATCGGCCAGACCGCCTTGGTCGGCTTTGTCCCAGACACCACCAGCCTGTGCGGCCAGTTTGGCTCCTGATGCTGCCTCGATCGCGGCACGGTCGTCCTCAGAAATGCCGTCCCACTTTTCTTGGTTCATCACCAGAAACCAGCTGGTGTTGTACATGCCACCTGGCACTGTGGTAACGTTGCTCAGGTGTTGTGACAGGTTGAAGGCCTTTAGCGCTTCGGCCGGGAAGGTTACACCGTCGATGACGCCAGTTGAAAGTTTTTCAAACACGTCACCGGGGCCCATAAACTGTGTGGTAACGCCCAATTCTTCCATCAGTTCGGCGACATAGCCACCGGGGACGCGGATTTTCAGACCTGCGAAATCCTCTGGCGCTTCAATGGCGCGCTGGTTATTGTGGAACATGCCCGGACCGTGCACGAAAAGACCCAAAAGCTTGGTGCCAGCGTGTTCAGCTTGCGCATCCAGATCGCTACCATAGACGTTCCAATAAGCGACTGACGTGCCTTCGGCCGTTTCGCCCAAAAATGAAAACTGACCCAGACGCGATCGCAGGAAACGGTCATCCTTGGTAAAGGAGTGCAGGCCATAGGCCAGGTCAGCGATTCCATCAGCCGCAAGATCGAAGTGCGCGGGTGGGGGTCCAAGCGGACGGGGCAGGATGCGAACGGTAACACGACCATTAGTTACCGCAGCAACCTCATCGGCCCAAGGCTGAATTAGATCGGTGACAATAGGGTGCGCGGGCGGCAACCAAGATGACATGACCAATTCTTCGGCATGTATTATCGTGGCACTTAAGGTAGATGCCAATGCCGCAACAGACGCAATTTGTACTGCTTTGGACAGTAATTTTTTGGTTGTGATGTTAAACATTTTTGGTCCCTTTTGGTTTTAGCCGAGCATCAAAGCTCGTGGCCGATCTTGGTGTCGATGGAATATGCACCGCCGCCTTTGACAGCGAAAAACACTGCAGCCAGCCCCCAGAGAATGGGGTATTCAAAACCGCGCGCGGTCCAGAAAAAGCCATTTCCAATATGAAAACTGACGGCGAATGCCATAAACACAGCGACGGCAGCCGCTGCTGGGCGGGTCAAGAATCCAAAGGCAATCAGCAGCCCCCCAACAAATTCAACCAGTCCAATCAACAGCGCCATAAGCCCCGGCGCTGAATAGCCAACCGATTCAAGCCAGCCAGCCGTGCCTGTGAGCCCGCCGCCGCCAAACAGGCCAAACAGTTTTTGTGCACCATGCGGCACCAAAAGCAGACCCGTCGCAATACGCAAAACAGCCCAAGCGACATCATCAAATGCCGCATAAGCGGGTGCAAGGAAAGGCAGTATGTACTTCTGCTGACCGCCCTGCGAGATATTTTCAGTTCCCATGTCTTTCTCCCGTATGCTCCTGAATGTCCTGATCGCGATGCGTCAGGAAACAGGTTTCCATTGAAACCATTTTTGGTGCCAATGGATGTTAATTATAGTTACATCAGAAACTAAATCAACATTTAATTTCAGTTGCAACCAGTTTTTCTGATCGTTAATAGAAACGTGTAGATGTTTCAGAAACTAAGAGGAATGCAGCGATGCCGGAGCCACAAGCGCTCGAGTTAGACAAAAGTTCCGAAGCAAATAGCACCTTCGATCTTGTCGGGTTCTTCCCTTATCAAACGCGGGTATTTTACAGGCATGTCTTCGATATTGTCTCTCGTGTCTACATGGCTGAATATGAAATGAAGCCACACGAATGGCGCACCATCGCGATATTGGGTGGTGGCCATTCGCTAACATCCGCTGAAATTGTTGAACGATCCAGCATGGACAAAGTCACGGTAAGCCGAGCCGTCGCTGGGCTTCGAAAACGCGGCTGGCTGGTTGAACTCACAAACCGCAATGACGGTCGAAGCAAGGTGTTAAAACTGTCCAAAGCCGGGCGGGATGTTTTTCAAGACTTAGTTCCAAAGATGCTGAAGATCGAGCAAGATATATTGTCTCCACTTTCTCCCGATGAAGCGGATGAACTGCTGCGGCTCATGAAAAAGGTTAGGAACAGTGAAGACAAATAAGTGCACGGGTAACGAAGTTTGCTTTCGTTTCGCGTTGCTGACATTCCGAAAGCCGTCCATCCTGCCAGTTCGCAAAATTCGGTGAAGGTCTCAAAAGTCCGCTCAGCTGCCATTCGAACGACGGTAGGCAAAAAATTTTACGCAACGACCGCTCTGAGCCCACTTTGACCAATGCTGCGGTTAGAATAAATGTCGGCAAACCGCCCATTTGAGACCTCGGTTTAATTTCATGTATCTAAATTTTCCACTCGACTTCCTGCTCATAGGAAGCATGTGTTAGGGCGGGTTGGAAGCAAGCGCCATCCCAAAAGCGAAACATAGGCAATACCAGCAATTGCGACAGTAATGCCAACGGGTGCGAAGTCGAACATGAGGAAGGG
>JBAUHN010000126.1:0-16574 GCA_049680295.1 Sulfitobacter sp. | reverse complement strand
GCTTCAATCTGCGCCAAACCGATCGAGCACATTCCGGGTCACGGCGATTACCTGCATGTCCTTCCTGACCAGCCCAGCCACCCATTCACAGGTCGCCGCTGTGAAGACAGAGCCTGCGCCCTTTTTCCAATGGATGATCATGCCGTTGCCACGTGTGCAGGCATCCAGCGTCTGGGGCGTCACCTCACCATAAAGCGCCATCGCCTTGAACGCGGCATCCGCCGCGCCGATGTACGGAGTTTCGCCCCAGATTTTGTGGTCAGCTTCGATGTTCGTCGCCAGCCCCATTGCCAGAATTTCAATCTCGGGCACGGCCCCATCAATGCAGGTTGCAAAGGGCAACCCGTCTTCGAACCGATAATCGAGTCCATCAACCTCATACCCAAAGATTCGGGCCTGAGCGCCGATCACATCGCCATAACCGACCTGCGCCGCCTCAAAGGCCCAGTGCTCGGGGCGGTAGATCGTAAACCCGCCCGCGCCACGCCCCACACAATTGCCAAGGCCCGCATAGACACCGCGCAGCGCATTCACGCCAAATGTCAGCGCGCCGGGCCGGTCCACTGGCGCGATCTCCCATGCGCCGGTCACGAGACGGGCCTGATCCGTGCCTACCAGTGGATCGTGCTGATCAGCGGTATATTTGTAGCAAACCTGTTGCCGCCCTTCGTCCTCGATCCGCGTTTGCCAGAGGAAGTTGCCGGCAAAACGCGCGACGTTTCCGCCCTGTTCAACGTAAGTATCGACTGCGTCGCGCATGGTTGCGCTCCAGTATTCATCATGGCCGACAAAAACCGCGCAGGAATAGCGTGAGAGCAGCGCTGGATCGTCCTCGAGATCATGCAGGGTGACGATGTCGAACGCGTAGCCTTCGCTTTCGGCCCAGCGGGCAAAATGACGCTCGTAGCTGGCCCAGCCCGCCGAGGCGTATTTCTTCGAATAGCCGTAGGCATAGGCCCATTCCATATAGGGGTAGCGCACCATGTCGCTCACGCGCGGTGGCGTGTCCGTGAGCGCGCGTGGCGCGCCTTCGGGCAACTTGCAAAACCCGCGCGACCATGGCCGCTGGGTCGAGACGACAGGCGAGAAAGCGTTGCCCTCGGGGCCGGTTATCCCCTCGTAGTGGTTTGATCCGCCCCAGCAGTTATACGCCAGCCAAGTACCCGTGGCGCAGACCAGAACATAGGGCGGCGGGGTGGTATCCGGGGCGGCCCGCACCAGAATGATATGATGCTCTTCAATCACATCTTCGCCGCGCAGTGCCCGAAGCGTCACGAGGTATCCACCGGGCCGCCAATCTGCGGGTACGGTAAAGGCAAAACTCTCGGGCCAGTCACAGCCGTTGACCGAGCAATCCAGTGGGGTGGGGTGATGCTGGCCCGTCAGGCCGGTTTTCTGCAAAAGCTTGTTATAGTCTGCACCGTCACGGCCAATCTCAACGTCCCATTCAGGTGCCGTGGTTGAGACGTGCAGCGCGACGCGCTCGCCTGGGGCATAGCTCATTTTCGGGGTGTAGCCCCAAATCTCCAGCACGGCATCGTCCCGTGCGGGGCCGATATAGTAGTTGTCCAGGATATGGCGCGCTTTGGCGCGGGTCCTGGGGGTGGTTGCAGGCTTGGGGCTGTCTTGTGTCATGTCTTTACTCCGGCAAGTACTTTTCTGACCAGGCGTCAGCCGCGATACCTTGAGCAATCATGCCTTCGATATCGCGCTCTGAATAGCCCAGACGCGCCAGAATGCTGCGGCTCTGCGCGCCGTATTTGGGCGCAGGTCCGGGGATAGAGATTTTGGCGCGCGCAGGGCGGACCGCATTGGGCGCGGCCAGATCAACCCAGCGTCCCATCGGGTGAGTGTCATGGCGCACGGCGCGGTAAGTCGCGCGTTTGATGTCCACCCCGCCTGCGCTTTCCAGTTGCAAGCCGTCTTCGCGCGTTCCGTGAAGCGAGCCAAGCGGAACAATGCCAACAGAGGTGCCAGCAAAGCGGTCGACCCAATGTGTGATCTTCTCTTTTGCAAAGCGGCTGGCAAGGTCCGCCGTCAATGCGTCCTCGCCCTTTTGCGCCAAGTCCTGCAATTCGGGAACGCGCACCAACGCTGCATGACGCTCTGTGGGGGCCGCAAAGAACATCCAGCCGTCCGCCGCCTCGTAGCAGTGGTAAAACGGCCCCCAGCCTTGGACCGTCCGCCCCGAAGGCTCGTCAAAGGGCGCGCGCGCCGCATAGTCATACATGAATTGCGCCTGAATCATCTCGCCCGCGCCCGCAAGGGCGGCCCGCGCTGTGCCGCCTTTGCCTGTCAGCCGCAGCCGTTCGAGCGCCGCACCAAGCGCAACGCAGGCGCAATATCCTGTGAGCACGTCAATGGTTCCGAAATGGGCATGTTCTTCGGGCGTGTCCGGCCCGCCGCCAAAACGGGTCATCACCCCCGTTGCCGCCTGTGCCAGATCATCATAGCCCAGATGATCGGACTTGGGGCCAAGGGCTGGCCCGCCAAAGGCGTCAAGCTGCACGAGGATGAGCTTTGGGTTGATTTCGGCAAGACGCGCTTCAGTCAGGCCAAGTGCTGCGCGTTGTGCATCCGTGCCATTCATGGTGACGATGTCGGCCTGCGCCACCAGTTGCCACAGCGTGTCCTGCCCGACAGGATCACAAAGGTTCAGCAAAAGGCTCTCTTTGCCGCGCTGCGCCTGCAGGCCAAAGACAATCGCGTTCCAGGGATCGACTGAGGGAGACACCGGCTGCACCAGCGTGACCTCTGCGCCGAAGCGCGCCAGCGTAGAGCCGATAGTGGGGCCTGCGATGACATTGGTCAGATCGAGAACTTTCAATCCATCTAGCCAGCCGCCCGTGCCCTGCGCCCCAGTTGCGGGGCGTGCGGCTTCGGCCAGACGCTCGGGCAAATCGGCCCGAAAGTCGTCGACCTCGGGCCCTGCACGTTTTTGCAAAACGCCCCTGTCTTCGGCAAGCCATGCGACATTGCCCATCTGGCGCATCTCGCCATAGCGCGGATCATCGACCTTCAGCACCAGACCAGAGGTCAGCGCATGCGGATCGGCCAGCCACTCCTTGGTGCTGCGCTGCGCGGTTGCAGGGGCTTTGGCCGCCCCGAAGAGCTCTTCCCACTCATGCGCGGGCCGCCTCAGAAACGCTTCTTTCATGGCATTTGACAGGCGTTCACGATCGCGCTCGCCCACAGGATAGCTGCGCAGCGCCCATGTGTCAGGCCATTCCGCTTGATCAACATAAACATCAAAATCCGGAAGATCCGCGAGTAGATCGCCAAGGCCCAACACCTCCAGCACCCTACGCGGGTGTGTCACAATGGAACAGGAGACGATATAAAAGCCACGCCCGTCTGCGCAGGTATAGGTCCGATAAAACGGGTCGAGAAACTCCGACAGCTGTGCGTAGTCAAGATCGTTGGGCAGACCAAGCCGCGCGCGGCGTTCCAGCTCGAATTCGCGGGGAGATTTGTAGCGGTCAGGGTAGTCCTCAACCAGCTCGCTGTTGTAGGCAAGGCCTTCAAAAAGCGCCGACGCCAGCGGCACTTCGATATGCTCGCCGCCCAGCCTGTCACGTGCATTCAGCGCAAAAAGAACCGACATCGCCCCAAAAGATGCGCCGTAGGCCGACGCTAGGCCAAGAGGCGTGAACGACGGGTTGATGCCCATCAATTGGCGGTTAAGGCCCATATCTGTGAATTGCCCCGTGCGCGCCGCTATCACCGCCTCCCAAGCAGCAACATCGCGCAGATCAGGATCGGTTGACGCAAAGCCCGGCATAGACAGCGAGACGATGCCCGGATTGGCGGCCTTCAAGGCGCTCGGCCCAAGTCCCAGCCGCTCCATCACGCCGGGACGGAAATTCTCAATCACAACATCGGCACGCGCAACCAGATCAAGGGCAGTCTTGCTGTCCATGTCGGATTTCAGATCAAGCGTGAGCGCACGCTTGCCGCGCGAGAGCATGTCAAAGGCCGGGTCGCGCCACCTTGGGCCACCCGGGGGATCGATCCGTAATACATCAGCACCCATATCAGCCAGCATCATGCCGACCATTGGACCGGCCAGATACTGACCGAAATCGAGAACGCGAATATGCGAGAGCGGGCGGTTTGGCATGAGGAAGATCCATGTTTGAGAGACGGTGTGTCACTTCACCGTAGAAAACGATTGCCACAGGACCTATGCTTGAAATGCCAAAAGAAAAGCCCAAACTGCCAATGACGCGTCTAAACATCACTGTCCTCCTATTCGATGCCTTCTCCAACATGGTTTTGGCCTGCCTGCTGGAACCGTTGCGCGTGGTGCGTGACCAGCACGGGCTTGATATCAGCTGGACCATTCTGACCGAGACTGATTTGCCCGTGGAAAGCTCCAGTGGCATCGCTGTGACACCTGACAAGCCCAAGGCACAGGCTAAGCCAGCGGAATTGGCGTTTGTCATCGGCGGCGATGTGTTTCGCGACACGTGCAGCGCCTCGGATTTGCGCCGCAGTCTTGATCCGCTGATCGCAAACGCCACGGTGATTGCCGCTGACACCGGAACATGGATATTGGCGCGCTGCGGATACCTTGAGGGACGTAAAGCAACACTGCATTGGCAGCTTCTTGACGAATTTGCCGAAACCTTTCCGCAAGTTGATGTGAAATCGGACAGCGTCGTGCGCGACGGACGCTTCTGGACATGTGGAACTGCAGCCGCAGCGCTAGACCTTATGCTAGACTATATCCGCGATCATTTTGGCTCAGCCGTCGCGCTCGACGCGGGTGCTATGTTTTTGCATGATAACGCTCGACGACACGGGGCGTCATATCCAGACCAATCGCTGCCTTTTAGAGCATCGCCCACACTCAAGCGAGTTTTGCAAATCATGTCCGAAACGCTGGAAAACCCTGAGCCAATTGAGGCCTTGGCCGCAGCTGCAAATATGCCTGAGCGGTCTTTTCATCGTCTTTTCCTACGTGAGCTGCATATGCCCCCGGGAAAATACTATGTGCTATTGCGCCTTGCGCGGGCGCGCGAGCTGCTTCGCTATGGCGGCATGACGCGGGGTGAAATTGCTCTACGCTGCGGTTTCGCCAGCGCGTCAACTCTCGCACGCAGCTTTCGCAAGCATCACGGATCAGCCTTCGTTTGATTTGAAAATCCAAACGACAATCGATACCCGTTCAAGCCACCCTGAACCGGCCAAGGGGCGATGCAAAAGCGCACTTTTTCGTCAGTGTTTGAATGCATGGTTGCGAAATTCGAACGGTTACATGAACGGCTGCTTTTTACTCTGCACGGCCGCATCAATTGTCAGCCCACTTCAGAGAGCTTTGCGCTTCTTAAGAACGCAGCGCGCAAATCAAATAAACAGAACGGGCTCTTAACCGCCATTGACCAAGTTCACATTTTTTCAACCAAAAGATGCGTGGCTGCTCAAAATCACGGTTAAAATACGAACCGTTTTGCTGTCAAAGCTTGCCGGCGTTGCGCAGTCCGGATGTCAAACTGTCCAGCACATTGCGATCCGCCACCGTCACTTCGGCCAGCAAATGGCCGTTTTCATCCCACATACGCATGCAATTGCCGTTTTGCTCAACCCGGCTTAGCGCGGTGAATGCACATTTCTGGACCAGCTCTTTTTTAAGACCCTCCACGCGGACCAGACGCAATTCCTTGCGGATCACATCCAACTCGATCAGGGGTTCCACTGGCTGCGTCGCATGCTGGATTAATGCCAGACCGATAATTCCGGTCAGTGCGGACACCATCAGCTTCATCAGCATCAGGTCAGGTTCGAAATTCGCACCCGGGCTGAGCCATAGACCAAAGGACGCAACAACCAGCGCCACACCGATCACCCGCTGTGCGCCGCGCAGCATCATGCGTGACCCATCCACTGACATGACATTCAGCAACGCATTCGCATTTTCAGGCGTGATGTCAGATGTGGTCGTCATGGCGTCTTTCCTTTTTGGTCCTGAATTGAAAGACCAGTGAAGTATCGGATGATCCCCACAAGGGATGCAAAACAAGACGAAAATGAGACCCGGACCTGACGCCGCCGGGGCCATCTTTTGTTCGTTTAGGGTATCGGCAGATTTTCGCCCGGCTCAGCGCGCATTTAAGGCGCGGCGCGGCACACAGAACGCCTGGGTTGCGCGCCACGCCAAAGCGTGTATATGCAGCACTTCCTTTTGCACTTCTACCCAAACCGCGCAGTCTCTCGTGGCGGGGCCGCAAAAGGATCAGGCCCCCCCTATGAAATGCGCCTTGATATAAATAGGAGACCGCATGCCGCTATATGAGCATGTCATGATTGCGCGTCAGGATCTGTCCAACACGCAAGCCGAAGGCCTCATCGAACATTTTGGCACCGTTCTGTCCGACAACGGCGGAGCACTCGTGGATCACGAGTACTGGGGCGTCAAAACAATGGCCTATAAGATCAACAAAAACCGCAAGGGCCACTATGCCTTTATGCGCTCGGATGCCCCGGCACCGGCCGTGCAGGAAATGGAACGCCTGATGCGTTTGCATGACGACGTGATGCGCGTTTTGACCATCAAAGTGGACGAGCATAAAGAACTGCCGTCCGTTCAGATGCAAAAACGCGATGAGCGCCCCGACCGCGGCGAACGCCGCGAGCGCCGTTGATCAAAGCTTGAAAGAAAGGACCTAAACCATGGCTGCAAAACCATTTTTCCGCCGTCGCAAGGTTTGCCCCTTCTCGGGCGAAAACGCACCTGCGATTGACTATAAAGACACACGTCTGCTGCAACGCTACATCTCCGAGCGTGGCAAGATCGTGCCGTCCCGCATCACCGCCGTATCGGCGAAAAAGCAACGTGAACTGGCCCGTGCCATCAAACGCGCCCGCTTTCTCGCCCTGCTGCCCTACGCTGTGAAATAAGGAGCAACACTCATGCAAGTTATCCTTCTTCAACGTGTCGCCAAGCTGGGTCAGATGGGCGAAGTCGTCGATGTAAAATCGGGCTACGCACGCAACTACCTGCTGCCTCAAGGCAAGGCGCTGTCGGCCTCCAAAGCCAACATCGCATCGTTTGAGGGCCAGAAAGCACAGCTGGAAGCCCGCAATCTGGAAACCAAGACCGAAGCCGAAAAGCTGGCAGCAACCCTCGATGGACAGTCGTTCATTGTGATTCGCTCTGCCTCGGATGCCGGCGCGCTTTATGGCTCGGTCACCACCCGTGACGCCGCCGAAGCCGCCACCGAGGCCGGTTTCTCGGTCGATCGCAAGCAGGTTGTCCTGCAACCGATCAAGGAACTGGGCATCCACGTCGCAACGGTTGTACTACACCCCGAAGTCGAAGCCACAATCGAGCTGAACGTCGCCCGTTCGCCCGAAGAGGCCGAACTGCAAGCGGCAGGCAAGTCCATTCAGGAACTGGCCGCCGAAGAAGAAGCAGCGGCTGAGTTCGAAATCTCGGAACTCTTCGAAGACATTGGCGCTGCCGCATCCGACGACGAAGATCTGGCCGAGGCTGTTGCACAGTCCGAAGAAGAGCCCGCATCCGGTGACCAGGAAGACACCGCCGGTCGCAGCTGATTAGCGCCGACACTGGTAAAAGATTGAAACGCCGCGCGGCAAAACCCGCGCGGCGTTTGTTGTTGGCGCAAATTGAACATGTCGAATGACGGCAGTGCGGACTTTGTTGCCGTTCGTTTTTCATACTTCGATGACGCAGCATCGCTTTGCACATGCGGCGGGGTTCTCGCAGCGTTGCCACCATTGTCATGGAAGCGGACATTGCTTGCTGGTTTCGAACGAGTTATCCAAACCGCGCTTCGCCACAAGCCAAACTCATACCAATTCCCAAGACTAGATGCGTTCCGAGGCAACCGGCTTAGGTCTTGGCTGACGATGGCAATCCGTTCACTTGTTGATTGGTGACCACCGCAACTCTGAAACGACTTAGCATTGAGCGCTTCCATTTGGTTTTCATGCCTAATTGACAGAATTGTATATGATATGCTCACATAGATATTATTCAAAAAAACACCCTTCGACTGCCTTCGCAGTTGATGTACCAACCTGGGAGAGACACAATGACTTATGAACTTGGCTTTTTCGTTTCTGCGGCGCGCGGGCTCGCGGCATCACTCGCGCTAGTCGCAACGGCAGCCACCGCGCAAAATTTGAACGAGACTGCCGCAACGGACGGTGTACGGGTCGCCTATTTCAACTATGCCCCATTTGCATATGTTGCCGACAATGGCAACGTGATCGGCACCGATGTGGAAATCCTCGAAACGGTTCTGGGCCAGATGGGCATCAAGGTCGCGGATGCGGTATCGACCGACTGGGGTGCCCTGATCCCCGGCCTCAAGGCCAATCGCTACGATGTTGTGGCCGCCGGGATGTTCGTAACCCCTGCACGCTGTGCTGAGGTTGCCTTTTCCGAGCCGACATTCGGCATTCGTGCAACCCTGGTCGTCCCGACAGGCAATCCGAAGGGCATCGCGCGCTATGAGGATATTCTGGAACAGGGCGCAACGCTTGCCACCGTTTCCGGCACCGCGCAGGTGGCTGCCGCTTTGGAGTTGGGGATCGAGCGCGCAAACGTTCAGGAATACCCCGACGCGCCCACGGCACTGGCGGCGCTGCGCGCTGGCCGTGCGGATGCCTTCGGCGTAGATGCGCCAAGCGCCCGTCAGATCATCGATAACCAGCCCGGTACTGATTTCGAAATGGTCGAACCCTTTGCCGAGATTGGCGGTAAGTCGGCGGTGGATCACGGTGCATTTGCCTTTCGCCAGGAAGATCAGGCCTTTGTCGAAGAGTTCAACGCCGCGATGCGCGACTTCATCGGCGGCGCAGACTATGTCGCCATCAATGAAACCCACGGTATGACCACCGATGAGGCCCCTGTCCGCAGCGTCTCTGAGCTTTGCGGTTCTTGATCGCAACCCTGCCCCGGCCATGCAGTGGCGCGGCCGAGGCATTTCATGTCCGCGAGGTCGTCCATGTCCCGTAGCCCGACAGCCATCCTCATTCCGGTTTCATTTCTCGCTGGGTTGTATTTCGCTGTGTTTTCATCCGTTTCACAGTTTCTTCCGGCTCTGCTCAAAGGGTTGACGGTGACCGTCTGGGTGGCTGTGCCTTCAATCTTGCTGACCTACGCGATTTCCCTCGTGGCCGGGCTTGGCCGGCTGTCGGCCACGACACCCGTTCGCTGGCTATCGGCGGGCTATATCGAGGTGTTCCGAGGGGTCAGCCTGCTGGTCATTCTGTTCTGGCTTTACTTCGTGCTGCCTGAATTCGGGCTGACCCTGTCGGCCTATAGCGCCGCACTGCTGGGTATCAGCCTCAATGCAGGGGCCTATGGTGCCGAGATTGTGCGCAGCGCAGTACAGGCCGTCCCTAAAGGGCAATACGAGGCCTGCGTAACGCTGAACCTGCCGCCATGGCAGAAATACACACGGATCATCCTGCCACAAGCACTGGTCATCGCGGTTCCGGCTATGACCAACATGACCATCGAACTTCTGAAGGGCACGGCACTGGTTTCGGCTGTGACCTTGATCGACCTGACAGCCGCAGGCGTGCGCCAGAACCAGCTGACCTACCGCACGGTCGAGATATTCTCGGTGCTTGCACTGATCTACTTCTGCCTTGCGCAGATCGTTCGGTTTTCAGGCGAGCGTGTCGAACACGTCTTTAACAGGCATCTGGGGGCGCGGTGATGGATTGGCGTTGGGATTTCACATTCGAAACGGTTCTTCCGCGCATTCTCCCGGGGCTTTGGGTGACAATCGAAGTCACCATCCTGTCCTTCGCCCTGTCGTTGGTGCTGGGCGTCTTTCTGATGATCGCCCGACGGTCAAAAATCCGTGCCTTGTCCTTGGTGGCGGGCGAATTCATCGAATTCATGCGTGGCATGCCGCTCCTCGTGGTCATCTTCTTTTTGTTCTTCCTGCTGCCCGAAGTGAACATCTTCCTCGCGCCGTTCTGGACCGGAGTTCTGGCCATGGGCATCTACAACGCTGCCCCGGCGGCGGAAATCATGCGGGGCGGGCTGCAGGCAGTTCCGAAGGGGCAATGGGAGGCGGCGCATGTGCTGAACTATTCGACTTGGCGCACCTGGCGGAACGTGATCTTGCCTCAAGCCATCGGTCCGGTGGTCCCAGGCCTGGGAAATCTGCTGATACTTGCCTTCAAGGAAACGCCGCTCCTGTCGTTTGTCGCTGTCCCTGAAATGCTGGATGCCGCCAAACGCATCACCTCGGAAACCTACCGCTTTACCGAACCGCTGACGGTGGTAGGCATCCTATTTTTGATCCTGAGCCTCGGGTCGGCCCTGCTGATCCGCCTGGTTGAGCGGCACATGCTGACGGAGAACCGCCATGCCAAATGAGAAGATCAAATTTGAAGGTGTCACGAAGCGCTACGGTGCCCTGACCGTGCTGGACAAGCTTGATCTGTCCATCACGGAAGGCGAGGTGGTGACGATCATCGGCCCGTCCGGTTCCGGCAAGACCACAGTGCTGCGCTGCCTCATGACGCTCGAAAGCATCGAGGATGGGGTCATCCGCATCGACGGCATGCCCCTGAACAAGATGGAACGAAAGGGAGAACTCATTCCCGCCTCGGCTGCGCATTTACGCAAGATGCGCAGCAAGCTGGGGATGGTGTTTCAAAGCTTCAATCTTTTCCCGCATCTGACCGTTTTGCAGAACTGCGCCGAACCACCGATGATGGCCCTCGGCGTGGCGCGAGATGAGGCGCGTAAACGGGCACAGGAACTGCTGGAGATGGTCGGCATGGCAGAGAAACAAGCACATTACCCTGCGCAGCTGTCGGGCGGGCAACAACAACGCGTTGCGATTGCACGGACCCTGGCAATGCAGCCGGAAATTCTGGTCTTTGACGAACCAACCTCGGCGCTGGACCCCGAAACCATCGAGGAGGTCACGTCAGTGATCAGGACGCTGGCCGTCAAGCACAGCTATACGATGCTGATGGTCACCCACCAGATCGACTTTGCCCACGACATCTCTCACCGAATCTGCTTTTTCGACAAGGGCCGGATCGTCGAACAGGGGCCGCCCACGTCGGTCATCGACGCCCCGGCAGAGCCCCGCACCCAACAATTCCTGAGCAAGGTCGCGCAGGCACGATAGGACCGATAATGACCAATACGCAGACACCCCCGAAATCCGAACTCGCTTATCAGAGGGTAAAGCAGGACATCCTCAGCGGTCGCTTGTCCGACGACACACCGCTGCGCATCGACGCGCTCAAAACACATTACGATGTTGGGGTTACGCCGATCCGCGAGGCACTTGCTCGGCTGGAGGCTGAAGGCTTCGTCAAACTGCACCACAACCGCGGTTACTATACGACCCCTCTGAGTGCAGAAGACTTTGAGGACCTCCTATTTTCGCGGGCGACGGTGGAAACTGAGTTGCTGAAACGGTCGATCCAGCGGGGCGGTGAGGAATGGGAAGTCAATCTTCTTGCGGCGCACCGACGCTTGAGCAATTCCAAGCTGGACCTGCGTGACCCGAACCTGGCCGATCTTGAACGCTGGGAAGCGCGGCATATCGAATTTCATATGGCTCTTGTTGGCGCTGCGGAATCGCGGCACCTTCTCGCGTTCTACCGCAGTATCTACGACCATTTCAGACGGCATCAGAAAGCCTTCGTGCTTCTGCCATCGGCCAACCGGGCGGATCAGGGAGACCTTGATGCCCTGCAAGCAATTGAGGCCATGGAACAGCGCATGTCCATCGAGGAGCATAGCCTTCTGATGGAGACCGCGCTTGAACGGGACATCGACTTGGCGTTGCGCCTACTTCAAAAGCATTCCAGCCTTTCACCAGCGCAGATAGGCGTGCCTTACTTTGTCGGATCGCGTTGATGTCTGCCGCGTCTCGCTCCTCCACCGTCCGCATCCCAGACCTTGATGAGATTACCGAGGCCGCGCGGCGGATTGCACCTCACATCGCGGAAAGCCCGATCGTCGAGCTGCCGTTGGGCCTTCCGGACAAACGGATCTTTGTTAAAGACGAAGGGCAGAATATGGCCGGTGCTTTCAAACTGCGCGGTGCGCTCAACGCAGTCTTATCGCGCCCACACGATGAAATCGCGGGCGGTATCTGTACTGTCAGTTCGGGCAACATGGCCTATGCCGTGGCCATCGCTGCGCGCATTGCCGGGGTGCCGATGGCGGCCTACATGTACGCGCATGCGCCCCGCTCAAAGATGGAGGGCGTGCGGGCGAATGGCGGCGAGGTTCGTATCGTCAGCGACGAGACCTATTGGTCCTACGCACTCGGCTTAACTGCCCCAGATAGCAAACGGGCGTATATTTACCCGGTCACAGATCAGGCAGTGATCACCGGTCATGCCTCGATCGGGCTGGAGATTGCCCGACAGTTGCCAAAGGTGGACGTTGTACTGACCCCCTATGGAGCTGGCGGCCTTACGACAGGCACCGCAAGTGCGCTGCACCGCTTGGAGCACAACGCCGAGGTCGTTGCGGTCGAAGCAGACGTCGCAACACCCGTGGCCGCGGCACTAGACGCCGGGCACCCCGTTGAGGTCGGCATGGAACGCTCCTTCGTTAAGGCTATTGGTGCCCCGACCGTCATCGAAGGGGTCTGGCAGGCCACGCGACAACTGATTCGACGTGCTTCTGTGGTAACGCTTGAACAGACCACCGAAGCGATGCGCCTGCTTTTCGACGAGGCAAAGATCGTGACCGAAGGTGCCTCGGCCACAGCACTTGCTGCAGCCATTAATGACCCGGCACTCACCGGCACAATCTTGTGCGTCCTCAGTGGTCGGAACATCGACGCTTCGGACTATGCAACAGTACTGCAAGGAGGGATTCCGGAATGACCCAACCACAACACGACGCCATGCCTCCACCGTTCCTCAATGACCCTTCCTTGAAGGGTAAGGTCGCGTTGGTTAGCGGAGGTATGGGCGGTGTCGGAGGCGAAACCGTCAAGGCGATGGTCGCGCACGGCCTTCGAGTGATCTTAACCTATGCTGACGGGATCGAAGAACCGGAACAAGCCCAGTCCTTTGCCGACAGCCTTGACGGCGACGTCCGCACCATCGCGCTGAACCTAATGGACCGCAGTTCGGTCAGGCGATGCATGAGCGAAGCTTTCGACACTTTTGGCAGTGTCGATATCCTGGTCAACAATGCCGCCGTGGGCTCTGCCACCGTCGCGGCCTACGGCGAAACCGAAGGCGAGCAGGATCGCGCGATGTTGCTGATCAACGCCGACGGAACGCTTGCGATGGTGCAGGCCTTTCTGGCAGAGCGAAGCTCGCGCGCAATCGACGACACCGCAAAGATCATCAACCTGAGTTCAGTCGGAGGCGGTACCACACAGATTCCAGGATTTCGGCTGTCCGATGGCATGAGCAAATCGGCAATCGCCTTCTTGACGCGTGCACTGGCCGCCGAGCACGTCCATGATGGGGTGGACGTCTTTGCCGTAAGCCCCGGCGCGATCAATACCCGTATGTTGCAGGCAAGCACGCTTGACCGGATGGAAGAGGATGAACGCCGGGCGTACATTGGGCACCTGCCAAAATGTCGGCTGATCGAACCGTCAGAAATAGCCGCGATCATTCTGTTCCTGAGTTCCACTTATTCCACGCCGCTGCACGGCAGCGTCATCGATGCCTCCATGGGACTGGGAGTCCGGCCCGGACTGGCGTCAGAACCAGCCCCTGCAGTTTAAGGTGCGCTGATGCATGAAGATCGGATCAAGTCGGCCCTTTTGGTTATCGAGCAATGCGAGCTGGACGCGGCAATCCTGTTTGACCCGGCAGCACAATTTTACTTTCTTGGTCTTGACTCCTTTGCCGGTGTAAACACACCGCAGGCGCTGATCCTTTCGCCACACCTGAAACATCCGAGTTTGGTCATCTGGGCGGCGGACGCACCGATGGTGCCGGGTGGCGGTGAAGGCCTTGAGCTACGAACCTACCAATTTGGAGTCGACAGCCCTGCAAGTGCTCTGACCGAGGTGCTGAACGCCTGCTTTCCTAAGGACGCCAAATTTGGATGGGACGCGCAATCAGCCGCCCTGAACCACGCCCTAGCCAATGAAATCACCTTCACCTGTGGTATTATTCCGGTCGACATCTCTGAAGAAATCGCCCGCTTGAGGGTCATCAAGACACCTGCAGAATTCACCGCCATCCGCAAAGCCGGCGAGATTGTCGAGAAAGGCTTGGATGCCTTGCGTCATACCGCGCGCGCAGGTGCCAGCGAGAGAGCGGTCGCGACCGAGATCGAATTCGCTTTGCGCCGCGCGGGATCGGACTATTGGGCGGTGCCCATCGAAATGGCGTCTGGTCCCCGAGCACACCACGTTCATGCCACGCCGGGCGGACGCATCCTCGAATCCGGTGATCTGCTGCACGTGGAATTCGGCGCGGTCCACGACCGATATCACGCCGTTGGCATTCAATCTCTAAGTGTAGAAAGCCTGCCTTCCGTGGACATCGTCCATGCGTATGAAACAGCTAGAAGATGCTTGGCGTCCGGTCTGGCTGCGGCGCGCCCCGGTATCCCGGCCTGCGAAATCGAACACCCAGCACTCGACCTGCTTGCGAGCGAAGGTTTTGGCGACACATTTGCGATGCGTTTCGGCTATAGCGTCGGGATCGGCTATCCTCCCACATGGCTCGAACCCTTCGGAATTACGCGCACAAATCATCAGGCTGTCGTTCCTGGCATGACTTTTGTGATGCACGCCTGCATCCTCGATGCTCAAATCCCGACAGGTGTGCTTGTCGGTGGAACTTACGGCATGACGCGCGATGGGCTTGTTTGCTTGGCAGGCGCGGGTGACGCAGACTTGTTTGTGACGGGATCGGGCTGAACACATCCAGAACTCGAGTTCGCAACCCCATTCAAAATCAAAAAAAAAGGACGAATCGACACGTGACAGATTTCGCCAGAACAAAATCACTTTTCTATATCCCTGACGAGATTATATATCTTGACGGAAATTCACTTGGCCCTATGCCGAAGACCGCAATGAAACGCGCGAACGAGGTTATCGAGGACGAATGGGCCAACCAGTTGATACGCGCCTGGAATACCGCTGACTGGTTTACACTTCCGGCCAGAGTGGGCGATAGGATCGCCCCTCTGATAGGTGCTTCGCCTGGAACGGTTGTGACGGGCGATACGCTTTCGATCAAAGTGTTTCAGGCGCTCTCCGCCGCGCTCCAAATGGTCCCTGACAGGAAGATCGTGCTGTCTGACAACGGGAACTTTCCTACAGATTTATACATGGCCAGCGGATTGCTCTCCAAATTGGGGCCCGATTATGAATTGCGCGTTGTCGATCCCGAAGATGTCGAGGATGCCATCACCGCAGAGGTGGCTGCCGTCATGCTGACCCATGTCGACTATCGAACCGGACGTATGCACGATATGGCAAAGATCACGACGCAAACCCAAAAGGTTGGCGCGATCTCGATCTGGGATCTGGCACATTCGGCTGGCGCATTGCCTGTCGACATTCAAGGCAGCAAAGCCGAGTTTGCCGTCGGATGCACCTACAAATATCTCAACGGCGGTCCCGGCGCCCCCGCATTCATCTATATCCGCCCTGACATTGCGGAGGACGTGGTTCCGATCCTTGCGGGTTGGATGGGCCATGCCGAACCCTTTGCCTTTGATCTTAACTACCGGCCCGCAAGTGGCATCGAGCGGATGCGCGTCGGAACGCCCCCTATTGTCCAATTGGGCATTTTGGACAGTGCGCTGGCGGCCTGGGAGGACGTGGACCTGCACGACCTGCGGCGGAAATCTGTCGCCTTGTGTGACATGTTTATACAAGGGCTGAATGCCAACTGCCCGGATTTGGAGCTTATCAGCCCGCGCGACGCGGCGCTGCGCGGCAGTCAGGTTTCTTTCACGTTCGAGCAAGGCTTCGCCGTGATGCAAGCACTGGCCGCGCGTGGGGTCATAGGTGATTTCAGAGCCCCAAACGTGATGAGGTTCGGCTTTACACCGCTCTACATCGACGAAGTCGATGTGGAAAAAGCGATCGAAATCATCACCGATGTGGTTTCACAAGGCCACTACGCAAGAAGCGAATACCAGGTGCGCGGTTCAGTCACCTAGCAGGTTTGTCTGAGGTACAGGCAGGGCAACGTTCCGCTCATGGTGTGCTTGGCCAAGACCACACTAAGCACACAGTGGGCCTTCGAGCAATGGCACTGAATAGTAGGACTACCTTTGTGAATTAGACACCTAACTCATGCTGCGCGCCGCACCAATGGCCGCATGTCCCGCTGCGCCGCGGCGTGTAGTTTTTTGCTAATGCCGCATTTTTCACGCTGCGTTCGCGCGCAGGAACAAATCGCAAAGGCCGCGTCGGGCCGAGGCTGTGTGGAAACTCTCTTGGTTTTCCGTGCGTGCGTTTATCAACAAAATTTCGCAGGTTTTCTTGTTTTTGGATCATCTCGGCGTGCATTACTCCGTTGGTGGGCGGCAACAGCGTTCTCATCGGGTTTCCCAAGGTTCCATTTGATCTGAACGCCCAGGCTTAGGCTGGAATTGCTTTCAGCAACCCCTG
>JBAUHN010000125.1:0-1756 GCA_049680295.1 Sulfitobacter sp. | reverse complement strand
GCGATCAAACCGATCCGGCAGAGCGACCGCACTATGAGCCTGGGCAAGTAAGGAGGACGACAATGTTTGACCTTTCATTTATCTGGGCGGGGATCATTGCCTTTTCGGTCCTGACATATGTGATCCTTGACGGCTTTGATCTGGGCGTGGGTATTCTGTTCCCCTTTGCCGCTGGCGAACGGGAAAAGGCCACCATGATGAATTCGATCGCTCCAATCTGGGATGGAAACGAGACATGGCTGGTGCTGGGCGGGGGCGGTCTGTTCGCGGTCTTCCCGCTTGCCTATGCGGTGATCATGCCTGCGTTGTACATGCCGATCACCCTGATGCTGCTGGCCTTGGTCTTTCGTGGGGTTGCCTTTGAATATCGGTGGCGGACTGAGCGCTGGAAACCTGTCTGGGATGGTGCTTTCTTTGGCGGATCAATCGTTGCCGCCTTCATGCAGGGCATCGCATTGGGCGCATTGGTACAGGGCATTGAAGTCGCAGATCGCGCCTATGCGGGTGGATGGTGGGATTGGCTCAGCCTGTTTTCAGTCCTGACCGGGCTAGCCGTTGTAGTGGGCTATGCCATGCTTGGCGCAACGTGGATCGGTATGAAAACCGAAGGCAGCCTGCAGCAGAACATGCAAAACCGGGCTTGGTGGCTTGGGGCTGCGACCTTGGGCTTTATCGGGATCGTCAGCATTCTGACACCACTCCAAGATGCAGAATATTTCCGACGCTGGTTCAATCTTCCGGGCAGCATCCTAAGCGTTCTGATGCCAGGGGCAATCGTTGTAGTTTCTTGGGCGTTCTTCGCAGGCCTTAAGGCGCGCAAAGATGTGCAGCCCTTCCTTGCCGCACTTGGGTTGTTCGCCCTGAGTTTCATGGGCATCGGGATCAGCTTTTATCCTCACATTGTGCCGCCGGGCCTCACCATCGCTGAGGCGGCAGCACCCGATGAAAGCCTAAGGTTTGCGCTGGTAGGCACTGTCGTTTTGGTTCCAATAATCCTTGCCTACACGGCGTACACCTACTGGGTCTTTCGCGGCAAGATTGACCCGGACGAGGGTTACCATTGAGGCACACAGACATCTTACGAAAGCTCTCTTGGTTCATCGTGTTGTGGGTCTGCGGTGTGCTTGCGCTTGGACTGGTCGCTTATGCCATCCGGTACGCAATCCACGTCTGAAATCGGCATCTGTGTGCATCCACGGTAGTACTGCCGGTCATAACTTGACAATGCTTTGGCCGAAACGACCAACGGTTTCTTCAAAGCTGAAGTCATCCACAGGCGCGGGCCATGGCGCAGCTTTGAGGCCGTTGAGTACGCCACCCTCGAATGGGTCGATTGGTTTAACAATCGCCGCCTGCTGGAGCCGATTGGGAATATCCCGCCCGCAGAAGCTGAAGCCAACTACTACGATGCTCTGGAAAGATCAGACATGGCCGCGTAACTAAGACAAATCAGCCTCCGGCAAACAAGGGGCGGTTCACACAGCTACATAACCAGCGTCCTCACAGCCATCGTCAACGGCCATAAGCAGAAACACATCGACCAGTTGCTACCGTGGAATTTTAGAGGCTGAAGCAACGCTTACGCAAATCAATCCTTGATCACAATTTCAAATGCGTCGCGCGGCAAAGCGCGCGCATAGAAATTTTGCTTTACTTCTTGAATGTGCCGCGACCAGAACGCGACAGCGTCCGGCAAATTGTCAACGTCAAATTCAGCTGGAAATTCGGTTTTTTCAGGAAGGAATAGTCGAAATCC
>JBAUHN010000124.1:0-5536 GCA_049680295.1 Sulfitobacter sp. | reverse complement strand
GGTGGGAAGTTTTCTTGCGCGCGCGCGAAATGATCGCGGATGGTACAGCCGTGACCGAATTGACCATCGGCGAACATGATGTCCGTACCGCCGCGCCCATCTTGCAGGCGATGCATCAAAGTGCGATTTCCGGGCGGACGGGTTATGCCGCAGTGCCGGGATCGGATGCGCTGCGTGATGTTGTGGCCGAACGCGTGCAGTCACGGACCGGCGTTCCCACAACCCGCAACAATGTGTTGATCACACCGGGGGGACAGGCAGCGCTTTTTGCAACCCATTTGGCCGTGTGTGACCCCGGTGACACAGCGCTTTACCTTGATCCCTATTACGCGACCTATCCCGGCACATTGCGCGGCGCAGGTGCGATCCCGCGTGCGGTCAAAACTCGGGCCGAGGATGCGTTTCAGCCGCGCAGTGCGGACATTGCAGCGCAAGCCGAAGGCGCCAAAAGCCTGCTGATCAATTCGCCCAACAACCCAACCGGAACCGTCTATTCCCATGCAACGCTGACCGGCATTGCACAGGTCTGCCTGTCCCATGACCTATGGCTGATCTCGGATGAGGTTTATGACACCCAGGTCTGGAAAGGCACGCATATCAGCCCGCGCGCCCTGCCCGATATGGCAGCGCGAACTTTGGTTGTCGGGTCAATGTCAAAATCCCACGCCATGACCGGGTCACGCTGTGGGTGGGTCGTCGGGCCACAAGATACAATCGAACATCTGATCAACCTGGCAACCCACACCACCTACGGCGTGCCCGGTTTTATTCAGGATGCCAGTCGTTTTGCCCTGTCGCAGGGTGCCGAATTCGAAGCGGAAATCGCAGCCCCCTTTCAACGCCGCCTTGCGCTGGCAAAAGAAGTGCTGGCCAACCAGAACACGGTCGGTCTGGTGCCGGCGCAAGGGGCGATGTATCTGATGCTGGATATCCGGGCCACGGGCCTGTCGGGGGATGATTTCGCCAATCAATTGCTGGATGCCCATCACATCGCCGTCATGCCCGGTGAAAGCTTTGGCAGTGCGGCTACCGGCCATATCCGCGTTGCAATGACAATTGAGGATGACGCCTTTGCCGCTGCGCTGAAAACCCTGTGTAAGTTTGCGGAAAAACGGTCCCAATAGACGCTTTGGCACGGTAATAAGGGCCCGGGATTATCCCGAGCCCTTTGACAAACCCTATTGAAACTCCGGTCGGCGTTTAGAAACGGAACGATGCCCGTAAGGACAAGGTATCGGCATCGGCGTTCACGCCTGATCCGTTGATATCGTCGAAATTATGGGCCAGATATTCGCCACCCACAATCCACTGGTCCGTCAATTGGTAAGAGACGCCCAAACCATAGGCCTCTCCGGTTTCGTTGCCCAGCGACGTGTCAACGCGCGCAGCACCCACGGTTGCATAAACCAGCGTGCGGCCAAAGTCATAACCGCCGCGCAGTTTCAGACGGGCGACAGAATCTACAGTTGCAGCACCGCCCAGATCGACATCGGTAAAGTCATAATCCGCTTCGACACCCACAACCCAGGTGCCTAGGTCCCAGTTGTAGCCTGCATGCAGACCGTATAACGCGTCATCACCCGACAAAACGGCACCGCCGTCTGTGTCAACATCAATACGGCCCAATTGCAAACCGCCATAAAAGCCGCCCCAATCTCCGCCCGTATTGTAGACCGGTGCCGGGGCCGGTGGTGCCGCTTCGACAACGGGTTCGGCCAGTGATCCAGCAAAAGCCGGTGCAGTTGCAAATGCAAAGGCAGCAGCAGATGTAAGTGTCATTATCTTATTCATGCTTTTGTCCTCATATGATGTTCCGCACGTTACTGTGCGGGCCCATGCACGGGTACCTACGCCGAACTCGACTTCTTTCAAGACATCTGACCCTCACAAAACTGTGACACTGGGCAGGCGCTGGAATGCGGCCATTTCCAGCTTATTCCGGTATTAAAATCAGGCGGAAATTGTCCGATACCAGTGATATCTGGAAATCATCTTCGCAGCATGGACGCGGTGGGTATTCGACCGTGGATCATCCGAAAACGACACAGGTCGCAAACAGGCAAGACGCGCGGCAAAGATTACGTTTTTTTGAGTTTAGGAAAAAGGACGCAAGATGCAGGCTGATCTGTGCAAGATTACTTTGGTGATCCGAACCATCGGGGCGGAACGCGGCCGCGCAGCCCGCGGTCGCCCCCGATCTATCTGACTGTTTCCAAATATATTTTTCCCTTTTTCAACCTTCGGATGACACCATATGACACAGACCTCTACAGCCCGTAGCGGCGGGCGTGCTGCACGCCGCGCAGCGCGCGCAGCGCCCCTGGCAGACCACTTGCGTCCCATTCGCCCCGGCATGTCAGGCGGTACATTCAAGCCGCTTAGCCCTGCGGATATGGACCGCATCCACCATGCCGCACTGGACGCGCTGGAACATATTGGCCTGGCAGATGCGCCGCCTTCGGGCGTTGCATTTCTGACCGGCGCAGGCGCTATCGAAGGCGATGATGGCCGCATCCGATTTCCGCGTGCCTTGATCGAAGACACCATTGCGGCGGCCAATCGTTCGGTCACATTGATGGGGCGTGATCCGGCCCATGATCTGGAACTCAGCGGTGCGCGGGTGCATTACGGCACAGCCGGTGCGGCGGTGCATCTGGTCGAACCTGACGGACGCAATTACCGCGAATGTACGGTCCAGGACCTGCATGATGCCGCACGCATTGCCGACCAGCTCAACAATATTCACTTTTTGCAACGCCCGATGGTTTGTCGCGACATTTCCGACAACCTTGAAATGGACCTGAACTCGATCTACGCTTGTTGTTCGGGCACCAAAAAACACGTGGGCGTGTCGTTTACCGAACCCGGTTTCGTCGCCCCAGCCGTCGAGATGCTGCATATGATCGCCGGGGGCGAGGATAAATGGCGCGAACGGCCCTTTGTCAGCAACTCAAACTGCTTTGTCGTCCCACCGATGAAATTCGCCACTGAAAGCTGTCAGGTGATGGAGGAATGTATCAAACATGGCATTCCGGTGCTATTGTTGTCCGCTGGTATGGCCGGGGCCACGGCGCCCTCGACCATTGCTGGCGCGATTGTGCAGGCGGTGGCGGAATGTCTGGCGGGTCTGGTCTATGTCAACGCGGTCAAACCCGGCCATCCGGCGATCTTTGGCACCTGGCCCTTTGGTCTGGATCTGCGCTCTGGTGCGATGACGGGCGGATCGGGCGAACAGGCATTGCTGACAGCAGGCTGTTCGCAGATGCACAAATACTACGGTCTGCCCGGGGGGGCTGCAGCAGGCATTGCGGATTCCAAACTGCCCGATATGCAGGCCGGATGGGAACAGATGTGTTCCAATGTCATGGCCGGTCTTTCGGGTCTGAATATGGTTTACGAATCTGCAGGCATGCATGCCTCGTTGCTGGGATTTTGCCATGAATCCCTGATCTTGGGCGATGATCTGATCGGACAGGCCCTGCGCTGTGTGCGCGGCATCGAAGTCACGGACGAGACATTGGCGCTGGATCAGATGCGCGCGGTCTGCATGGGCGGTCCGGGCCATTATCTGGGCACCGAACAAACCCTTGGCCGGATGGAGGCAGACCACGTCTACCCGGCGCTTGGGGATCGCACATCGCCGAAAGAATGGGCTGAAATTGGCAAACCCGATCTGATCGAAAAAGCCACGGCGCGCAAACTGGAAATCCTTGGTCAGCGGGCTGCGGCACGGTTTGACCCGCAATTGGATGCAACCATTCGCATCAAGTTCAACATCCATTTGCCTGCCTGATCGGCCTTAAATATTCGGATGCCCGGCCCTGGGGAAAGCCGGGCATCCTACCCCAGTTTTACCACGCGCAGCTGGCATGATCTGCTGATCAAAACCGGCGGCAGTAAAGGGAGGGCGGGGTCCTTAACCTTCGGTGGCAGGCATCAGGCCTGCTTCTTGGGCAGAGGTGATTTCAGCCTCATCCAACGCACCATCGGCGTTGAGGTCCATCGCAGTGAAGGCTTCGGCCGTCACGTCTGGAAACGCGACCTGTACCTCATCAATGCTCAGCAGGCCGTCGCCGTTGGCATCCGCGTCAGCAACAGTTGCAGCCATTGCGAATGCTGGCAGCGCGATCGCCAAGCCTGTGATCAGGCCAAGTGTTTTTGAGTTCGTCATGGTGATACCCCTTTCTAGGGTTTGGTAGTGATAAACCGAGAGCAGTGCCTGCCCTCACCCCATTAGATGCATCTCGGGGCGTTTGCGTCCCGCGCCATCCGCGACCCGCCAATCTTTGCCGATCCCAAGGGGCGCCACCGGCAGAGGCTTGCCCAAAAAGCCCCCCAGCCCGGCATCGGCGGAAACACCCTGTCTTTTCATCCTGAAAAATCCCGCCATGGTTGCACTACTTTGGATAGGAGACAGTGTAATGGCCGTTAAAAACACAATGCCCGCCGCGCTGACGCTTTTACTGCCGCGGCTGCGCGTGCGCGCCCGACGTCTAACCAGTTGCGCCGCTGACGCAGACGACCTGATGCAGGATGCCACGCTGAAACTATGGCAACTTGTTGAAAGTGATAAAGAAATATCCGATCTGGATCGCTATGCGATGACGTTGATCCACAATCTGGCGCGGCAACGCTGGCGCAGCGCGCGCAGCATGGACGAATTGACCGACGATATTGCCCAGACCGAACCCACCGCCCTGACCCGTCTGGATTGCCTGGACGCTTTGGGAGCCATCGAGGATTTACCCGCAGATCAGGCCGCCCTTATGCATCTGATCTGTCAGGGAGAAACCTCGCCCGCGGCCATCGCGCGCCGCACCGGATTGCCGGTTGGCACCGTCATGTCACGTCTGGCCCGTGCCCGCGCCCGTTTGCGCGCCGTTTTGTGACCCCGGCTGTCGTTTCGCAAAAAAAGAGGGAGAACCGAAGTCCTCCCTTTGCAGTTTCGCCGTTCAAGCTCAATTTGTTAACCGCTCGGTATTTTTTTGCCTGCGGCCTGAACGTCGTCAAGGGCGAGCGCACCCGCCCCCGGTAAAGGTGGGGGGACGAGATGTTCCGCCCCACCCTATGTCCGGGCCCACCAGTGGCGAGCCCTTCAATCTTTTTTAGCTACACCCGGACGTTCCGCCGCAGGTGTTGCACTTCATGCAGGTGCCGTTGCGCACCAAAGTGTAGTTGCCGCATTCGCCGCAGGCTTCGCCCTCGTAGCCCTGCATCTTGGCCTTGGTGCGTGCGTCCAGACTGACGGCTGCGGCCGACACGGTTGTGGTACTGGCCATGACCGCCGCGCCACTGCCGTTGGCCGCGACTTCGGGCACCAGCGTTTCCAGCGCCATCTGCGGATCGCTCATCGACTGGCCGCCCTGCAATACCACCAATTCTTGTGGCAAACGGTTGCGCAGATATCCGGTCGAGCTGATTTGTTTCAGCACTTCCAATGACTTGCTGGCCGCCGTTTCACTAAGCTCGGACACGTTTTGCACGCCTTCCGCGTCATCCCCGCGCCCCAGACTGTCGAATGACGCGCCTTCGGGCT
>JBAUHN010000123.1:0-41986 GCA_049680295.1 Sulfitobacter sp. | reverse complement strand
TCCCAAGGCTTGGCCGCCGCGAATGCGGTTTCGACGTCTTCGGCGGTCGCGTTGCGGACGGTACCGGGGCTTTGGGATGGTGCTGCGGGATTATTCACAGGCACCGGCGTCTGTTTATCTGACACTGTGCCTGCAATCAGCGGTGATGCGTGCCATGAATGCACCCTGAACGGCGCGCGCGCCGCATTTATCGCATCCAGCGTTTGCGTGTGGCGGATATCAAAGCCGCGTGCATTGGGGCGCATCGGCTGGAACAGATCCGGCCCGGTCGGAATATGGGCAACTGCGGCTTTTAGCCCGTCAAACGGATCGGCTGCCACCACTTCTGGTGGGACATTTTCATCGACGATCTGGTTCACAAAGCTTGAGTTTGCACCATTCTCAAGCAACCGGCGCACAAGATAGGCCAACAGGTCCTTATGGGCCCCAACAGGCGCGTAAATCCGGCAGCGTGTCTGGTTTTGCGCCAGCACAATATTATGCAACGTCTCGCCCATGCCATGCAGGCGCTGAAATTCGAAACTTTCCTTGTCGGCCGCCATGTGCAAAATCGCCGCAACCGTATGCGCGTTATGGGTCGCAAACTGCGGGTAAATCCGGTCGGTCATGCCCAGCAGCGTTTTGGCATTGGCGATATAGGACACATCCGTTGCGGATTTGCGTGTATAGACCGGAAACCCGGCGACGCCCATGACCTGAGCACGTTTGATTTCAGTGTCCCAATAGGCCCCTTTGACCAAACGGACCATGATTTTTCGGTCGTGACGTTCGGCCATTTCATAAAGCGCGTTGATCACTGTGCCCGCGCGCGGGCCGTAAGCTTGCACAACGACGCCAAAGCCGTCCCACCCACTCAGTGCGGGTTCCGACATGACCTTGTCGATCACATCCAGCGATAAGGCCAGCCTGTCCGCCTCTTCCGCGTCGACATTCAGCCCCATACCTGCCGATTTCGCCAGCAATGCAAGGGCACGCAGGCGCGGAACCAGATCGCGCATAACCGAAAGTTCCTGCGCCACCTCATAGCGCGGATGGAGCGCTGAAAGCTTTACTGATATGCCGGGGTTTTTGCGGATGTCACTGTCGTGGCAGGCATTGGCAATGGCAGAAATTGCGCGGCTGTAGCTCAGGTGGTAACGCTTGGCGTCGCCTTCGGTGCGTGCGGCTTCACCCAGCATATCATAGCTGTAGGTATAGCCTTTTTTCTCCATGTTTGCAGCGCGTTCCATGGCGCTGTTGATGTTTTCCCCCAGCACAAACTGCCGCCCCATTTCCTTCATGGCACGGCTGACGGCTGTGCGGATCACCGGTTCACCCAGACGTTTTACGGCGGCACGCAAATGACGCACCGGACCGGGCTGGTCGTCATCCAAAACCCGTCCCGTCAACATCAGTGCCCAGGTTGACGCGTTCACTAGGCTGGATGTCGAATGGCCCAAATGCCGGCCCCAATCGGAAGGCGCGATTTTATCTTCGATCAATGCATCAATGGTGTCTGCATCGGGCACCCGTAGCAGCGCTTCGGCCAGACACATCAGTGCGACACCTTCATCAGTGGAAAGCCCGTATTCGGCCAGAAACACCTCCATCATCCCCGGCGCGGTCGCCCCGCGTATGTCGCGCACCAGCGCCGCGGCGGCGTCGCAAATTTGCGCGCGATCAGCTTTTGTCAGCGCCGCATCCGCAATCAGGCGGTGCAGAACTGCATCTGGATCGGCATAGGTGCCAGCATCAATGGTGTGGCGCAACGTTGAGGATGTTTCAGGGGCCATATCAGTCTACTTTTGTAATAATGTCAATTTGCCCTATGATATGCGAGAATTGACAGTCGAATTGACTGAAGTTGGGTAAATTGGCAGAACAAATGACAGAATATGGTGCGTTCAGTGCGCAAAATGGTAATCTTGATCTGGATCGGTTTGACCGATCGATTCTTTCCGTTCTGGCAAAGGATGGGCGGATCAGTATTACTGATCTGGCCAAAAGCATCGGGCTGTCCAAGTCGCCAACTCAGGCCCGATTGCGCCGTTTGGAAGGCAGCGGCGTGATCATTGGCTACCGGGCGCTGCTGGACCCCATTCGGCTGGGTCTGGACCATGTGGCATTTGTCGAGGTCCGGCTTAGCGACACCCGTGAGGCCGCGTTAAGGGCGTTTAATATGGCGGTGGCGCGGGTGCCTGAAATCGAACAAGCGCATATGATTGCGGGGAATTTCGACTATCTTCTCAAGGTGCGCACCAGCGATATGCCCAGCTACCGACGCATTCTGGGCGAGGCGATTTCCAATCTTCCGCATGTCGCGGGCACTTCGACTTATGTGGCAATGCAGGCTGTGAAAGAGACGATGTTGGCAGATTCTACTTGACCCCGCGCGCCTTAGCCGCATCTTTTTAACTATGCAAAAACTCATTTTGATGCTTGCGGTCACCGCAGGCCCCGTGTTTTCAGAGGATTGTCCGGCGCCTCGCGACAACTCGTCTGAGTTGTCCGCACTGTTTCAGGCATCCCGCGCTGCACCCAACGAACAGGCGGGCAGGGCGCTATCTGCCAAGATGTGGGAGGTGTGGTTGCGCGCGCCGAATGAGCAAGCGCAGGCCATTTTGGACAGCGGAATGCGGCACCGTGACAGTTTTGACTTTGTTGGTGCATTCGAAGAATTTGACCGCCTTGCAACGTATTGTCCTGACTACGCAGAAGGTTTCAACCAGCGCGCCTATGTGCATTATCTGCGCGAAAACTACGCGGATGCGTTGATTGATCTTGATCAGGTTCTGATCATATCGCCAACACATGTCCCGGCCCAATCGGGGCGCGCTTTGACACTTTTAAAACTTGGGCGGATGGATGAAGCTCGTGTTCAGTTGCAGGCTGCTTTGATCAACAACCCATGGCTCTCAGAGCGGTTTTTATTGGCAAAGGGCGGTCCCCTTGCGCCGGTTGGCGAAGAAATTTGAGGGCAAGAACCAGTGTCGGCGCTGATTGGGGCATCGGTGTCGGTCAAAAAATCACACAAGCGACGCGAATTGTCCTTGGGTCTCTGCGACAACGCGTATACGGAACAAGGCGTTGCGACTAAGAAGCTGTTTCAAGGCCCGATATAGGCCCGGAACTGAAAATTGAAGAACAACGCCAGATGCGGGCGTGATGGAATGGTAGACATACCAGACTTAAAATCTGTTGGGCGTATGCCCGTGTGGGTTCGACTCCCACCGCCCGCACCAAATTATTGATTTTTATTAGCTTTTTGCTTTTCAGGTAGCGGCCAACGTCATTGTATAAAGATGGCAGTACGCTAGAAATTAACTAGTTTTCCAAGGGGACAGTTCATGACGCTAGATGTTCGAGGTAGCCTCAATAACACCAAGTTGAGCAAAAACCCTTACGTCGTCTTTGAGGAACTGCTTTCCAACCCAAACGACTCGTTTCTCATTCGGAGAGATGACGATACGGCAGTATCAAATCTCGAAGTCACATTCGCCGTCGAATTCTGGTCTTCTGATCTTTTGGGAGACGAGATTAACTTCAAAGTGACGTGTTCGGACAATGGATGTGGTTTGGGCGACGAACAGGCTAACGCCTTTCTGACCAAGGATACGTCATACAAAGATGATTTAGCCATCTCTGGTATCGGGAAGTGCAAAGGGTCTGGCCGGATTCAGTACTTCCACCATTTCGCAGATGTTTCATTGGATAGTACCTACCGAATGGGCGAACAGGTTTTCAAAAGAAGCTTAAAATTTTCGGACCCTCAGGTACAGATCGAGTTCGAGCAATTTGAGATCGCTGATGGAGTAGAGGCTGAAATTGGTACTACTGTGGCGTTATCGAACCTGAAGCCCAATGTACGTGAGCGCATATTTTCTGCTGAAAATTTGCAACAGGTATTCTCTGCGGGATCATTAAAAAACGCAATGCTCGTTGGGTTCCTCCAAAGCTTGGTCAGCCTAAATGAGCGGCTTGGGGATTTCAGGATTGTTTTCAAAACTTCCTTCAAGAAGGAGGGCGTTGATCAGAATGAAGAGACGCTGCTGGAGAAAGCCGATCTACCCGAAGTGTCAAATACGCGGGAGGCGAATGTTTAGGAACGTGATCCTCGGTCTGGGGATGAACTCAAGACCCACCAGAAGCTGACCCTATCGCGCTATGAACTTGACGCTAAGATCTACGACCTCCCTAGGAACGCTATTGCGTTTTGCGCCAGATCCTCACCCGTCAAAGATGTTACCAATCGATATCTGCGTACAAAAACTGAACAGAACAATGAGGTGGCCCTAGATTTTAGACCATTTTGCAGCCCTGTTAAGATGGATCATGGTTTCATTTCAGGCTGCTAATCTCATCGGTTCTGTTTTGCTTGCATAGGCCTCATCTGGGGTCAACAAGCCATGCGTCGAATGGGGGCGCTCAGAGTTGTAGTATGTCAGCCATTTTCCGATCCCGGCCCGCATTTCTGAACCGGCTTCAAAAGCATTCAGATAGACGCATTCATATGCAACGACCTCCACAGCCGTTCGATCATACGATTGTCCACTGCCCGGCAGTCGTTTGCCTGCAAACGATGAGAGGGGCGCCACGCGCCTTTCCCATCCATGCTGATCTTGATTATTGCGTCCCTCAGCACGTCGATCCACGCGCCACTGGTAAATTGGCTACCTTGATCGGTGTTGAAGATTTCCGGCCTGCCGTGTTTGGCGAGAGCTTCTTCCAAAGCCTCCACGCAGAAGTCTGCATCCATGCTGTTCGACAGGCGCCAGGCCAGCACCTTGCGGCTGTACCAGTCCATGATCGCCACGAGATACAGAAAGCCCCGCCGCATAGGAATGTAGGTAATGTCTGCGCTCCAGACTTGGTTTGGTCGGTCGATCACAACGTTCCGCAGCAGATAGGGCCAGATCTTGTGCTGCGGGTGCTTCTTGCTGGTGTTGGGCTCCTGATAGATGGGAACCAACCTCATGAGGCGCATCAAACGACGGACCCGGTGACGGCCGCATCTATAGCCCTTGCGCTTCATGTCCCGCGCCATTTGACGCGATCCGTACCGTCGCCATCGTCGCTCGGACCGATGGCGCATCCTCGGCGACCGTTTCCAAGAACTGCTTGTCGATTATTTCCATGAACCGGAGGTTCTCGGCGCTTTCGCCAACAAGCTGATAGTAAAGGCGTGACCGCGACAGTTGCAACAGTTCGCACTGTTTACGCATACTTAACTTATGATCCCGGCTCACCATTTTTTGTCCCATCGACCGGCAGTGCCTTGCCAAAGGCAAGGTCACGAGAGGGACGCGTCCCGAGCAACTGATGCGAGGCGTCCGCTAAAAAAATCCCGCTCCACCACCAGCTGGCCGATCTTGGAATGCAGCTTGTCGACGTCAGCGGCACTGACCTGTTCAGGCGCTGAACCTTTACGCGTAAAGGCCGTCGCCATGTTCTCTATCGCAGCGCGCTTCCATGTGCCGATCTGCGTCGGGTGAACGCCATACTTCTTGGACAGCTCCGCTAGCGTCATCTCTTCACGGATCGCTTCAAGCGCGACCTTGGCTTTGAACTCTGGCGAATGGTTCTTTCGTTTCTTCATTTTGGATGGTCACTTTCTTCATGCGATCCACCTTAACAACTGGCCCGAAATTCCGCGACCACCTCTACATTTATCAACTGAAAATTACCCGGGACCTGAGAACCGAAAGGGACTTTCGTCGGATGGGGTTTGTGGAAATCCCATTTCTTGTCTATCCGGCCAATTCTTGACGGGCTGCCAAGAATTGCAACAAGTGCTTTTTGACAACGCGCATGTGATGCGTTTCGACAGCATCAACATGATGCGCAACCCACAGCGGTACGGACAGAACTGGCATGACGATTGGAAGTCTGACCAGCCGGTCATCGCCATCCCCGACGAAACACGGCAACACGGCGATGCCATGTCCCAACGCTGCCATCGCTTGCAATGTCAGGAAACTATCTGCTGCCAATGTAATTTGATCATCCGGCACATTTGCATCCATCCACTTCGCAGCCACGGAGCGCGACAATGGGCCGGTCAGGCCCAACCAAGTGCTTTGGTCCGGGTCGGCAGCATATGCTGCAAGATTCAGTTTTGATGCGACTTCGCCGACCAGGTCTTCTGGCAGTTGCACAGAGGGCCGCACCGCAATGTTGGCCTGTTCTCGAGATAAATCCAGATAAGTGTTACTGCTCAAAAGCGTGAGGGCAAGGTTCTGCTCTTCGGACTGCATTGCAGCGACAAAACGCGGTAAGATCCCTCCGCACAGGGTGTCCGTTGATGTCACACGAACTGTGCCGTGAAGCGATAATCGCCCGCCACTGGCAAGCCTGTGAACCTCTTGCATCGCGACCTCTGCTGCATGTGCCGCGCGGATAATATGTGCGCAGTCAGGCAATAATTGATACCCCTGCGCCGTGCGCTCAAATAGCGTGGTTCCGTAGCGCTCTTCGAAAGCGGCCACCTTGCGCAAGACTGTCGCATGGTTCACGCCAAGGTGTTTGGCCGCCTGCAATACTGATCCGGTTTCAGCCACTGCCAAAACAAACCGTAAGTGATCCCAGTTTTCGCTGTGCATAATTTAATTAACTACTCTGCAAAAATACTGACTGTTGCTATAATATTGAACAGCTACCCTACAAGCAATCAAAAGCCAAAGCCCATCTCGAAAGGAGCATTAGAATGCACAAATCAACACTCGCCATCCTGTCGGCCGTCATAGGCTCTGCCGCTGTGCTTGCCTTAGCGGACGGTCACATCAGCGACAAACAGATTGCCGCCGGAATAAAGGCACGCCAGTCGCAAATGCAGCTTTATGCTTTCAACCTCGGTGTTCTTGGGGCGATGGCAAAAGAAGAAGCACCTTATGATGCCGCTGCGGCAAGCAGTGCCGCAAATAACCTTGCGGCACTCGCGTCGCTTGGCCAGGCAGGATACTGGCTGCCCGGTTCTGACAGCGACAGCGTAGAAGGCACGCGCGCCTTGCCAGCGATCTGGGCCGCCGACAGCAAGGTCGGTGAAAAGGGCAAAGACTTTTTTGACGCCGTTATCGCGATGCAATCTGCAGCAGGCACCGACCTTGGCGCCTTGCAGGCCGCAATGGGAGCGGTGGGCAAAGGCTGCGGCGGGTGCCACGAAAGTTATCGCAAGCCACAAGGGTAAGCCCATAAGAAACTACCGGGCATTCTTGTCTCTTTGATGCTGGGTGCCCGCGGTCAATTAAAAGAGTTTCATGTTTCGCTGGTTGATCATATCCACCATGATCGCCCGAAGCGACCTGGCCCGCGCGCATCTGCATCTCCAAGGCGTTGAGTGGGGTCCCATGGGGTTACTGCCGCTTTTCGTTCTGCCCCCCCCCGCCCGGACCCTGACAAAGCCCTAACTGCATTTGGAAACTGGACTGTTCAATCGTTTTGCATTTTGTTTGAAGCACCAATAACACTCTAACACGTTGAAATCATTGAGTTCAGGAGAGTTTTGGTGGCCAAATTTAAATGAGAAACACTATTGTTGTACCTGCGGATGACAAGTTTTTGTGTTTCTGCGATGGTAAGGCAGAGACAACGGGTGGGACTGCAATGGACTATTATGATGTCGGCGATCACACGCGGGCTGTGACGACAACTTCACCGGACGCGCAGCTTTGGTTTAACCGCGGGCTGGTCTGGGGTTTTGCATATTTTCATGATGAAGCCATTGCGTGTTTTCACAAAGCGATTGAAGCGGATCCGGATTGCGCCATGGCATATTGGGGCGTCGCCTATGCGACCGGCCCGAACTACAATTTGCCATGGGAGCGGCGTGACGAAGCGATGAAGCAAACTTCGCTTGCGGCGGCATATGACGCCACACAAGCGGCGATGGAACGTGTCGCGACGGCCAAACCGGCAGAGCAGGCCTTGATCAAGGCGTTGCAAGCGCGGTTTCCGACCCGCGAGCCTGCGAAAATTGAAGTGATGCGCGGATGGAACGATGCCTTTGCCGATGCCATGCGGACCGTCCATGCGGCATACCCGGATGATCTTGATCTGACGGCGGTTTTTGTCGAGGCGATCATGAACAGGACGCCGTGGAACATGTGGGATCAGTCTACCGGGGAACCTGCCAAAGGCGCGGGCACGCAAGAGGCGCAGGCAGTATTGGAAGCAGCACTGCAAGACAAGCCACAGGCGATGCAACACCCTGGAATCTTGCATCTTTATGTGCACCTGATGGAAATGTCTCCGGTCCCAGAACGGGCGCTCAAAGCCGGGGATGCGCTGCGTGAACTGGTGCCGGATGCCGGGCACCTTATTCATATGCCAACTCATATCGACATCCAATGCGGCCATTACCGCGACGTTTTCCACTGGAATTGGAAGGCCACACAGGTCGATCAAAAAGCATTGGATCGCATGGGGGTCTATACGGTCTACACCGGCTATAGAATTCATAACTATCATTTTGCCACCTATGGCGCGATGTTCCTGGGCCAGTTCGAACCTGCGTGGAAAGCTGCCCGCGCCTTGGTCGATGTCACCCCTGAAGATCTGCTGCGGGTCACATCGCCGCCTTTTGCCGATTTTTTTGAAAGCTATATGGCGATTTGGGTGCATGTGCTGATCCGGTTTGGCCGCTGGCAGCAAATCATCGACGAAGCGCTGCCAGATGATCCGGCGCTTTACGCAAACCTGACCGCCACGCTGCATTATGCGAAAGGCGTGGCGCATGCGGCGACGGGCGATGTGGCTAAGGCCGAAAGCGAAAGGTCGCTGTTTCTGGCGGCCCGTGACGCGATGCCTGCCGCGCGCCGCATGCATAACGTGCTTTGTACAGAACAACTTGCCGTGGCCGAGGCGATGCTGGACGGCGAAATCGAGTATCGGCGCCAAAACTACGATCTGGCGTTTGCGCGTTTGCGCGATGCCGTCGGTCTTGAAGATGCGTTGCCCTATGACGAGCCCTGGGGCTGGATGCAGCCATCGCGCCACGCCCTTGGGGCGCTGTTGCTGGAACAGGGTCGAATTGACGAGGCCGAAGCAGTCTACCGCGAAGATCTTGGGCTGGGTGGTGATCTGACCCGCGCCCAAATCCATCCCGACAATGTCTGGAGCCTGGCCGGGTTGAACGACTGCATCGTGGCGCGGGGCGGGCAGGCCACCCCCGAAGGGCGATTGATCGCGCAGCGTCTGAAGTTGGCGGAAAGTCGGTGCGATACAAAGGTTGGCGCATCTTGTTTTTGTGCGCAGGCTGCGGAATAGCGATCCGTCGCGCGCCGATGCTTGTTACGGGCGATCAACCCACCGATCCGGATGCCGTCGACCTGCATCCAACCTGCATCACTTTGGGACGTCATGGCAAACAACGCCTGCCGACCTGACGCGCTGGATATACAATCTGCAAGCGACCTTTTCACCTTGTGAGCCAGCACCGCGTCAGGTTAAAGCGTTTCTAATTTGACCTGAGACACCCAGCATCACTTTTTGCGGCTGACCAAAGGGTGAGGTCGCGAACACCTGTTTCAAGTTCAGTTCGAAACGCAATAGGGCGCATTACCCGCATATAAGGAACCTCAGCTATGTCGGCAGATCCGAAAACCGAAGTTCTTGCCACCGTGCGGGCCTCTCAGGGCCGCCGTATTTTGGGGATCACATCTTTGGGCGGCTTGGGTCTGTTGCTGGTCTGGCTGGCTTTGACAACATCGCCCACGTTCATCTGGCAATTGTTTCTGATTATCCTTGCGGCGGCAGTGATCACACTGGCGGACCGGATGCGACGCGCAACGACACGGGTGATCGAATTGACCGAGACTGAATTGCGCGACAGTACAGGTGTTGTTTTGGCGCAGGTTGCGGATATTCAGTCAATGGATCGCGGCACGTTTGCGTTCAAGCCTTCCAATGGGTTCTTGTTAAAAACCAAAACCCCCGGCGCACGAGGGTGGCAGCCGGGGATGTGGTGGCGCCTGGGGCGCCGCATTGGCATTGGCGGCATGACACCGGGGTCACAAACCAAAGCAATGACAGAAATAATCGCCGCGCTGATCGCGCGGCGACCAGATTAGCTGCAGGTTTCCCAGCAGACACGGGGCGCATAGCGCGGCCGCGTAAAGACAAAGTTCGAAATCACGTCCTGTGTCAGGCCCACATCAAACAGCGGGTCAAAGTCAGTCCAGGTTTCTACAAGTGTGACATGTTCCTGGTCTGGCAGAACAGGCAATCTGTCGTGCCAGTCTTTGACGTCATCGTTTGTCAGCGGCTCAACAGAGCCTTTGGTCTTGGACCAGGCGCGCACGTATTTGTCAGTGTCTGCATCATAGTAAATAGATGAGATGCGGATCTTTGACGGGCTGGTCGACCGGGCAAGATAGTCAAAGAAAGCTTGCGTGCCGTTCAGATATGCATTGTCGAGCGGTGTTGTTTGCCGCGAGACCATATCGCCAATCGTATAGGCCGCCTTTTGGTTTACGTCATATTGACGGAAGGCGTCAAAGAACGAAAAGACAGACAGATAAGTGGTGAACATGATCGGTAGGATTACAGCCGCTTCGATGGCAAGGCTGCCATCTTCGCGCCGCAAGAAATCTTTCATTCGAAGGGTCAAAACATTGATACTAAACATTACTTAGGCTCCTGCACAAAGGCCGATACCGACACCATTTCAGACCGACCGGTCCCATCTTTTGCGAAATCCTTACCCAATCCGGTGGTCGGGAAAATCGGTTCGAATTTGTAGCATGCCCGCATCAGCATCAACTGGTGTTCGCTGCCGTGGAAATAGCGCAGCGGCTCTACTTGCTCTGACGCGTCGACGCAGCTGGCGTCATTATCAAGACCTGCGAAACCGCGCATCTCGACGGGTTTCATTTCCAATTGAAGCTGGGCGTTGCAATCGTCGAGAAACCCGGAATTGTCACAAACCAACTGCTTAATATCGTCGTGTTGTGGGGCTAGTCCGGTCGACAGACGAACCGTTCTGACTGCCATGTCCAGACCACGGTCCAGAAACATCTGCCGCATCGAGTAGATGCCCAATTCGACGGATGTCATAAACATGGTGAACAACAATGGGACCAGCAGAACAAATTCGATTGTCATGTTGCCGTCTTCGTTGCGGCGAAACCACCGCAGGAAAGAAAGAGAATTGCGTTTCATTGTGTCAACCTCAACTGTTTAATTTGGCGCGCGATTGCAGTGAATGCGTCTGAAATCTCGGTGCCGGTTACTGAAAAGAAATGGCTCGGGGATGAAGCGCAGTCTTTCATGGTGTCTTCACCATGGGTTGTTGCCTCAAAACCAATGGTCCAGATCACAATGCCCTTTTCTTTGGCCGCGCCGCAAATATTCTCGAGCAGGTTGTCAGACTGGTTGGACGTGTACTTCGTCTCGTACCATTGGTACCGTTTGTTGCTGCTCACATAGCGGCTCAGGTAGTAATTGAAGTTGTAGTTGTTCCACTGAACAATTTCACTGTTTGAGTTATACCGATTGCTTTTGATGCGGCTTGAAGAACTGTTTTGTCCATCCGTCATCAGGACCACCGTTTTCAACGTATCCGCGTCTGAATATTCCGCCGGTCGGGCGGCAAAATCATCGGGCAGGACTTCGTCGTCGATCAACGCATTGTTGATTGATTTGAACGAGGGATCCAAAAGTGCTGTGGCCCATTTCATGCCGATGAATATCTGGGTCCCCGCACGAGGCTTCAGCGAGTCAATTTGCGCCTTTAGGGATGCCGCGTTCTGAGTGATCGGCGAAATACGTTCATAGGAATAGCGCGGGCAAACCGTATCGTACCGGGTGTTTTGTGTGTATCCCGATTCAATCGAATAGGTATTCCACTGAAAGTGCTGCATTTGTGTGTACGTATAGGATTTGTTCAATGCAGCACTGTCGAAATGGCTGTCAGGGAATTCGATACAGTGCGAGTAGTTGTGTTTGTGGTTCTTGTTCAGCTCACCATAGATTGCAGGACCTGCATTCACATGCTGAGAATATGGGATCAGCGAAATCGATACCATATCCTGAGTTTCCGGGCGAATAACCGTGTCGACAAATGCCTTGGCTGCAGTTTGCAGATTGGCCATTTTGTTGTTGCTATCCATCGATCCTGAGATATCCAGTACCATCGAAATCTCAACTTTCGGAACACGTTCGGTTGCGACGCCAACACCGGCCAGCGGCAGAGAATCCACATCGAACATCCGCATGAATTGTGTCGGTGAACTGGACGTCGCGGATGCTGTTACCGTACGGTAGTTCAGGCCGCTGTCGACAATAGGCTCTTCTGTGAGATAGTCGGTCATTCCGGCCTTGTCAAAATAGTCTTGCACGACGGCTTTGGAGTCCAGGGGCTGGTCCAAATCCGCAGCCGCAAGCACGGCACGGTCCAATGTGTTCTGAAGGCGCGTGCGCTCCATTTCATTGTGCATCAGGTCAACCCCGATGCCGCCAATAATAATCATCATCAAGATCATGAAGATGCCGAAAACAGTGACAACACCGTCTTCGTCACGTGCATATTGATCAATCAGGAACTTCAGAGTGGCAGAGCGATTTGCCGCCTTATCGGGGCAGCGGTCCTTGTTATAAAACATCATTGTAACCTTCCAACGTGAACAAATTGTTCCGGCGAATGTGAGCAGGGTAATTCCGTTAACTTTTGCCATCCCAAAGTGGCCAAAATACGGCGCAAGATCGACAAAATCCCTGCTTTTACACGCGTTTTTGGCAAAAATCAGAACAGAAGTCGTTCAACGTTTCCGGATCGTTACCAATCAGTTAAATGCTGCCTCTTTTGCGGGGCGTTGAAATTTGTTCGTAAAATGCACAAAAAACTGGCATTAATTAACCTGCACATCATACGGTATTGAGATGCTAACCCAGCGGGCTTGATGCGAACCTGCAATTCAGGAGACACAGATGAACAATAATAATGAGCCGAGTTTCAGAGAAAGCGTTGATCTGATGTTCAACCGGGCGGTTGGGTTGATGGACCTGTCGCCGGGACTTGAGGAAAAGATACGCGTTTGCAACGCAACCTACACTGTCCGCTTTGGTGTGCGCCTGCGCGGTAAGATTCAAACCTTTACCGGATACCGGTCCGTACATTCGGAACATATGGAACCGGTCAAGGGGGGCATTCGCTATTCGCTGGGCGTCAATCAGGATGAGGTTGAGGCGCTGGCGGCGCTGATGACCTATAAATGCGCTTTGGTTGAGGCACCTTTTGGTGGCTCAAAGGGGGGATTGTGCATTGATCCGCGCGAATACGAAGAACACGAACTGGAACAGATCACCCGTCGCTTTGCTTTTGAGTTGATCAAACGTGACCTGATCAATCCGTCGCAAAACGTGCCGGCGCCCGACATGGGCACGGGCGAACGTGAAATGGCGTGGATCGCGGATCAGTACAAACGGATGAACACCACCGACATCAATGGCCGCGCCTGCGTCACCGGCAAGCCAATCAACGGTGGTGGCATTCAGGGCCGCACCGAGGCGACGGGACGTGGCGTGCAATATGCATTGCAGGAATTGTTCCGTCATCCGGAAGACAAAAAAGCGGCTGGCCTGACGGGCACGCTGGATGGCAAGCGCGTGATTGTGCAGGGGTTGGGCAACGTCGGCTATCACGCGGCCAAATTTCTGTCACAAGAGGACGGCAGCCTGATCACTGGTGTTATTGAGCGTGACGGTGCGTTGGTCAGTGACACAGGGTTGGACGTTGACGCGGTGCGTAATTGGATCATCAAACACGGTGGCATCACCGGGTATCCGGATGCGACACATGTGCCGGACGGCAGCAGCGTTTTGGAAAACGAATGTGACATCTTGATCCCTGCGGCCCTCGAAGGGGTGATCAACCTGTCCAATGCCGCCAAAATCAAAGCGCCCCTGATCATCGAGGCAGCCAACGGTCCGGTTACAGCCGGCGCCGACGAAATCCTGCGCAAAAAGGGCTGTGTGATTGTGCCCGATATGTACGCCAATGCGGGCGGTGTGACTGTGTCCTATTTTGAGTGGGTCAAGAACCTGAGCCACATTCGCTTCGGCCGTCTGGGCCGCCGTCAGGAAGAAGCCCGCCATCAGTTGATCGTGGACGAATTACAAAGGCTGGACCAGCATCTGGGTGACAAGTGGGTGATGTCGCCAGATTTCAAGCAGAAATACCTGCGCGGTGCCGGTGAATTGGAACTGGTGCGCTCGGGTCTGGATGACACCATGCGGGCCGCCTATCAGGCGATGCGCGAAACCTGGCATGGTCGCGAAGATGTAGATGATCTGCGCACCGCGGCCTATCTGGTGTCGATCGGAAAGGTTGCAGACAGCTACCGCGCGCTGGGCCTTTAAGCGATCCGTCGCGCGCAGACCTGAAATTGTCGGAATATGTGGGGGGCCGGAACGCCCCCCATTGCTATTCTGGGCAGGGCTTGGTTCACTCCGGGTCGAATGGGCGGGGGACAAGCCGATGCGATTTTCTGGTCTGCGTGTATTGCGTGAAGGATTGACCGGCAACAAAAGCTGGCAGCCGCATTGGCGCGATCCGGAACCAAAGGCGGAATATGACGCGGTGATCATTGGTGGTGGTGGTCACGGGCTGTCAACGGCGTATTATCTGGCCAAGAACCACGGTATGACCAATATCGCTGTGCTGGAAAAAGGCTATATTGGTGGTGGCAATGTCGGGCGCAACACGACGATTGTGCGGGCCAATTATTTCTTGCAAGGCAACTCTGAGTTTTACAGCCATTCCCTGAATTTGTGGGAAGGGCTGGAACAGGATCTGAATTACAACGTCATGCATTCGCAACGCGGGCTGATCAATCTGTTTCATTCCGACGGTCAGCGCGATGCCTTTGCACGGCGCGGCAATGCGATGATCAACCAGGGCGATGATGCAATTTTGCTGGACCGGGACGGCGTGCGCAAACATCTGCCCTATCTCGATTTCGACAACACCCGGTTTCCGATCTATGGCGGGCTGTTGCACCCGCGCGGCGGCACGGCCCGTCATGATGCCGTGGCCTGGGGCTATGCACGTGGCGCCGACCAGCGCGGTGTTGATCTGCTGCAGAATTGCGAAGTCACCGGCATCGACATCAAAAACGGACAGGTGTGCGGGGTTCAGACCACGCGCGGTGCAATCCGGGCCAAGAAAGTTGGTATTGTTGTCGCTGGGCGATCGGGGCAGGTGGCGGCGATGGCGGGAATGCGCCTGCCGATTGAAAGCCATGTGCTTCAGGCATTTGTCACCGAAGGGTTAAAGCCTTGCATCGATCATGTGATCAGTTTTGGCATGGGGCATTTCTATATTTCGCAATCCGACAAGGGCGGTCTGGTCTTTGGCGGCGATCTGGATTTTTACGCCTCTTACGCGCAACGCGGCAATTTGCCGATGAAAGAACATGTGATGGAGGCGGGCATGACCTTGATGCCCATGATCGGCAAGGCACGGGTGTTGCGATCCTGGGGCGGGATCATGGATATGACACCGGATGGCAGTCCGATCATCGACAAGACGCAAACCGGTGGGTTGTTCCTGAATTGCGGCTGGTGTTACGGCGGCTTTAAGGCGGTGCCGGGGTCAGGTTACAGCTTTGCGCATTTGATGGCGACGGGGCAGCACCATGCGCCAGCCGCCAGATTTAGGGCCGACAGGTTCAGGACGGGCGTGGGGTTGCTGGATGAAGAAGGTACCGGGTCTCAGCATAATCTGCATTGAAGGGGCGAGGTTGGATTTGCATATTTTTGGAACAATGAAGCGGCGGGTGCGGTATATGATTGGAAGAATGCGATGCGGTTGAATTGTCCGATATGTGGCACACGGGATCGCCGTGAGTTTTATTATCAAGGTGACGCTTTGGCCTTGGGCCGGCCGGAACCAGCTGCAGCCGCGGCGGATTGGGATGATTATGTTCACAACCGTGACAACCCAGCCGGAATGACCCGCGATCTTTGGTATCATGAGGCAGGCTGTGGCGCGTGGCTGGTTGTGACACGCAATACTGTCACCCATGACATCAGGGACACGGCGCTGGCCACAGATGTGAAAGGCGCGCGCGCATGAGGGTTGGTGGCAAAGGGTTGATTGACCGCGCAACCCCGGTTTCGTTTCGTTTTGACGGGCAGGCATATTCGGGCTTTGCAGGCGACACATTGGCGTCGGCGTTGCTGGCCAATGATGTACGTCTGATGGGGCGGTCGTTTAAGTATCACCGACCGCGCGGTGTTTTGACGGCAGGCAGTGAGGAGCCCAATGCCTTGGTGACAGTCGGTGACGGGGCCCGGACAGATCCGAATATTCGCGCCACGGTGCAGGAAATTTATAATGGTTTGACCGCTACTTCACAAAACGCATGGCCGTCGTTGAGATTTGACGCAATGGCGATCAATGATCTGGCGGCACCCTTTTTGGGTGCGGGGTTCTACTACAAGACATTCATGTGGCCGCGCCGTTTCTGGGAGCGGGTTTACGAGCCGATCATTCGCCGTGCGGCTGGACTGGGTGCGCTAAGCGGCACGCACAACGCTGACCGCTATGAAAAGGCCTATGCGTTTTGCGATCTGTTGGTGATTGGGGCTGGGCCTGCGGGACTAATGGCCGCCTTATCAGCAGCGCTGGCCGGTGCGGACGTGATTGTGGCAGATGACGACGCAGTGATGGGCGGGCGGTTGAACGCTGAGACCGAAGTGATTGATGGCATGCCGGGTGCAGCTTGGGCGGCTGAGGTTGTGGCTGAATTATCCGCCATGGACAACGTGCGGCTGATGACACGCACCACGGTGACGGGGGCCTATGACCAGGGCACATTTGCGGCCCTTGAACGGGTCAACCACCATACCGGAGCACGCAGCAGCGGCGCAGTGCTGGAGACGTTCTGGCGGATTGCGGCCAAGCAATCCATATTGGCGGCAGGGGCGCTTGAACGCCCTATTGCCTTTGCAGACAACGACCGACCAGGGATCATGATGGCAAGTGCGGTACGGGCCTATCTAAACCGCTGGAGTGTCAGTGCCGGGCAACGCGTGGCGGTTTTTGGCAATAATGATGATGCGCACCGCACCGCCCGCGATCTGATTGACGCCGGGGTTGAGGTGGCTGCCGTGATTGACGCGCGCGAAGATGCAAAAATCAGCGGCGATTATCCGGTCTATACCGGTGCGCAAGTGGTGGGCACCAGCGGTCGTCGCGGGCTTAGGTCAATCACGTTGCGCAGCCCCAATGGAGAAGAGCGGATTGAGGCCGATTGCCTGGCCCTGTCAGGCGGTTGGAACCCGACGGTGCATCTGACCTGCCACATGAACGCGCGGCCCACATGGCGTGCGGACATCGCATGTTTCGTCCCGACGCCCGGCGCCATTCCTGGCATGAGTGTGGCGGGGGCATGCAATGGTGCATTTTCAACTTCCGCCTGTCTGACGCAAGGCGTTGCGGCCGCGAAAACGGCGCTGGGTGCATTGGGGCTAAAGGCCAAACGCACAGCTTTGCCGCAGGCGGATGACACCGCTTATGGGTTGGAACCTTTGTGGGCGGTTGCAGGCGAAGGTCGCGCATGGCTTGACTTTCAAAACGACGTGACAGTGAAGGACGTCAAACAGGCAGCAGTCGAAAACTTTCGCTCGGTCGAGCATATGAAGCGGTATACCACGCAAGGAATGGCGACGGATCAGGGCAAAAGCTCAAATCTGGGTGCGCTGGCGGTGCTGGCGGATGCCACCGGGCGTGGCATACCTGAAACCGGCACGACCACATTCCGCCCGCCTTTTGTGCCGGTGTCCATCGCCGCCATGGGGGCGGGGGCGCAGGGAAAAGGTTTCGCGCCGGAGCGTCTGACCACATCGCATGCCGGGTCTGTGGCCCGTGGTGCGCCGATGATAGAGGCGGGGCTATGGTACCGGCCCAGCTATTTCCCAAAAAAAGGAGAAACGACCTGGCGGCAATCGTGCGACCGTGAGGTTGGATATGTCCGGGGCGCGGTTGGTATTTGTGACGTGTCGACCTTGGGCAAGATCGACATTCAGGGCAAAGACGCAGGCGCGCTGCTTGATTTCGTCTACACCAATATGTTCAGCACGCTGAAGGTCGGGCGGGTGCGCTATGGTCTGATGTTGCGCGAAGACGGGCATGTGATGGACGATGGCACCACTGCGCGGCTCGGTGAAAATCACTTTGTGATGACAACGACAACGGCAGCTGCAGGCGAAGTAATGCGCCATCTGGAATTTGTGACCCAATGTTTGCGCCCAGATCTTGATGTGCGGTTTACCTCCGTTACCGAACAATGGGCGCAGTTTGCAGTGGCTGGACCAAAGGCGCGTGAATTGCTGAACGCTTTGATGGACACGCCCATCGACAATGAAAACTGGCCGTTTATGGCCTGCGGTCCGGTGCGTGTCGGCGGCGTTTCGGCGCGCTTGTTCCGTATTTCGTTTTCCGGCGAGCATGCATACGAGGTCGCTGTGCCATCCCGTTTTGGTGCAAGCCTGTTTGATGCGCTGGTGTCACGGGCACAGGCGCTGGGCGGCGGTGCTTACGGGATGGAGGCGCTCAATGTCTTGCGGATCGAAAAGGGCTTTATTACTCATGCCGAAATACACGGCCGGATCACGGCTTTTGACGTTGGAATGAGCGGCATGATCAGCGCCAAAAAGGATTGCATTGGCAAAACCATGGCCGCGCGGCCCGGATTGGTGGATGGAAATCGCGAACAACTGGTGGGTCTCAAACCTGTTGGTGTGGTCAAACAACTGACCGCAGGTGCGCATATCTTTAATGCAGGCGAAGATGCGGTGCGGCAAAATGATCAGGGCTACATCACATCCGTCGGGTTTTCGCCGACCCTGGGGCAGTCGCTGGCCTTGGGATTTGTCAAACGCGGGCCCGCGCGGCATGGCGAAATCATGCGGATGGTGGATCACCTGCGCGGCATCGAGGCGCAGGTTACCATTTGCGACCCGGTGTTTCTGGACCCAGAGGGAGGGCGCGCGCGTGGCTGATCAATCCATAACTTTGACTGAAACGACAGCATTCGGGACAGCGCTGCCGCTCAAAATTGGCCGGGCAGAATTGATTGCTGCTGATCCGGGGCGTCTGTCGAGCGTGTCGCCTTACATCGGCCAATCGAAAGCGCTGTCCGCGGCGATGAAAAAGGCGCATGGACTGGACTTGCCAAGCCCCAACCGGTCCGCTGGAAAAGGCGGCAATCGGGTCATCTGGTTCGGGCGGGATAGCTATATGTTGGCTGGACCGCCCCCAGATCCGGTGCTGGAAAAACATGGCGCCGTGACTGAGCAGTCAGACGCATGGGGCTCTGTTATTCTGCAGGGGGAGGACGCCGAGGCGGTATTGGCGCGGCTGGTGCCTGTTGATCTGCGCAAGGCTGTGTTCAAGGGGGGGCATACGCTGCGCAGTCAGCTGCAACATTTGAATGTGTCGATCACGCGCATTGGCCAATCCCGGTTTTTGATCATGGGGTTTCGGTCAATGGCAGCCACATTGGTTCATGACCTAAAAACGGCTATGGAAGGTGTCGACGCGCGGCGTTAAGCTGCGCCAAATGACCCAGAAAGACGCAAAAGGAGATTTACGATGAAACTTGGTGCCGCGCTTGTTGCGCTTGCGATTTCGACGACCCCGGTTCTGGCCCAGTCAACTGACACAAAAAAGGCCGAACTGTGCCGGCACACCGCCAATGTCGTGCGCACAATTCAGAACATGCGGATCGACCGCGTCAAGCGCGCTGACGTTGAGGCAAAAGTTATCGCGCAAGAAAACCCTTGGCCAGATGTCTATAACAATCAAGTGCCTCTGCTGGTGCCTTGGGTCTATGACAACCCGCGTGAAAACCTAAAGATTGATCTTGGCGCGCAGATCGAAGAACAATGTCTGGCCAACTGATCGAGGGTCAAGTGGTCCAAGGCAATTTTTGAGTGCCTTATCGTTTAAGGTCATTGGTCGTAATGTAGTGTCAATCGTCGCGCATGGTAGCGTATGAACATAACCTTCCGGGCATGGCGCAGGTTGTCGAACAGATGCTCGTAAAAGCATTCGTCCCTCATTTGCTCATTGAAGCTTTCGACGAACCTGCTCTGGATTGGCGGGCGCGGGGCGATGTAGTGCCAGTCGACCTAGTGACCTTGGTGCCATTTCAGGACGGCGTTGCCAATGATACGAGCGATCTGCGCGCCGCGAAGCCGATATCGCAATTCGCAATTTCCGGCCGATTGAATCTGATCTGATTGCCCAAAAAAATCGGTGATGCGGATGCGGTTTTCACTGCGCCGCCAGACTACATCGCGAAGATAGGTAACCTAACTCAGCCCTATGACCTGCGCTACGCTGACTTCGTGAATATGTATCACGGTGGCATGATGCTCAAAGGTCTTTAACGCGCCCAGGCTGGCTTATCATCGCATAGTTTGAGGCCAAGCCAGAAGATGGACGCCGCGCAGTTCACCTATATGCAGATGCAGGCGTGGAACTTTACATCCCTAGGGAACTCGAACCGATGGTTGCCCTGACGTATCAGTTGTGGCTGGAGGTTCTTGCAGAACGCGAGCGCGACACAGGCAGCAAGGCAGCAGCGACAGGACCATTGTTTGGCGGCTGACGTATTGCAAACCGTCAAACGTCGGGCTAAAAGCCTTTTGAAATGCGGGCGTTGTGTAATGGTTAAGACCTCAGTTTTCCAAACTGAAGATGCGGGTTCGATTCCCGCCGCCCGCTCCAATCATTCCCTGAATGTGATACCTGCCAGGTTAAGATGAACGGCGCCCTGCAAGATGTTGGATTAATTGAATTTATTTCAATTGACCACACGCCCGGAAAACGTGAGGCCAGGGGAAGATCATTGCGTTTTAAACGCGCGCTTATGAAACGACAATTGCCGTGTCCCAATTTGCACAGTTTACACGCAAGACCGGCGTGACGTCGGCGTCGGTGTAGACCGTATCAATAAGCGACAAAGATCCGATCCGCGCAGGGGCTTTTCGCTGGAATTTCGATTTGTCAGCAACCAGATAGGTTTTGCGCGTGTGTTGCAAAATCGTTCTGCTGACGGTGACTTCCTGTTGGTCGAAGTCCAGCAAATCGCCATCGTTGTCAAGCGCCGAGCATCCGATGACTGCAAAGTCGAATTTGAACTGTTTGATTGTCTCAATGGCTTGGGGCCCGATCAACCCGGCATCGACGCGCCGCAATGTGCCGCCCGTCAGAATAATTTCGCAGTTGGCATTGGCGGACAGGATTTGCGCAATATTCATGTTGTTGGTCACCACCAGCAAATCACGGTGCTGCAGCAGTTTCCTGGCTACGGCCTCGGTGGTGGTGCCAATGTTCAAAAATAGTGATGCGCCGTGTGGAATGTCACTGGCGCAGCGGCGCGCGATGCGCTGTTTTGCAGCTTCGTTCAGGTTTCGACGTTCGTTGTATTCGATATTGCTGGTGCCAGAGGGCAAAATCGCGCCGCCGTGGACACGTTCCAGCCGACCGGCATCGGCCAGATCAGACAGATCGCGCCGGATTGTCTGGTGGGTGACACCAAATTGGTCTGCCAGCCCTTCGACCGTAACCTTACCCAAGCGGCGCGCGATTTCCAGGATTTCGGGGTGTCTGAGCGTCTGCGACATGTGCTTGGCCTGCGTTGTTTTGAAGGGTCGGACCACCGATTTTGACACCATATGGGATGATTGCCGTGAAAACAAACGAACAAAAATGAATTTTCATCAGGGGTCGTGGTAAAGTTTTCGGCAAAAATTGCAAGTTCGGCTGTTCATTTATCCGAATAAAGACTAAAAACGAAAAAAAACGAACATGCGTGTTCGAATCTTTAGGGGGCGTCACTTGTGTCGGCCAAGGGTCTAGACAACATACAGGAGCCAACACATGCCGCCTGCATCCGATACCGCCGATACGGTCGATCTCTTTGTCATTGGTGGCGGGATCAACGGTTGCGGCATTGCACGCGACGCGGCCGGGCGCGGGTATAGTGTGGCACTGGCCGAGATGAATGATCTGGCCAGCGGCACGTCATCGGCATCGACCAAATTGTTCCATGGCGGGCTAAGATATCTTGAGTATTTTGAATTTCGCCTCGTGCGCGAAGCGCTGATTGAACGCGAGATCCTGCTGCGAGCCATGCCACATATCAGCTGGCCAATGCGGTTTGTGTTGCCCTATCACCCGGACATGCGGTTTGAGGGGAACACGCCGACTTCAAAGCTGCTAAATCTGGTCATGCCCTGGATGAAGGGGCGGCGGCCTGCGTGGCTGATCCGGCTTGGCCTGTTTTTATACGACAATCTGGGCGGGCGCAAAATACTGCCCGGAACGCGCACTGTAGATTTGACGACAGACCCGGCGGGCAATGCATTGCGCGAAAAATTCAAGAAAGCCTATGAATATTCGGACTGCTGGGTTGAGGATTCCAGATTGGTGGCACTGAATGCGCGTGATGCGATGGCGCGCAGTGCTCAGGTCATGACCCGGACCGAGGTTATGTCAGCTGTGCAGTCAGGTGGCGAATGGGACATTCAAATTCAAGACGAAAACGGGGTCAGGGACATGCGTGCCCGGATGATCGTTAATGCCGGTGGTCCGTGGGTCGGTGACATTATCCAAAACACGGTACGGTTAAAGACATCGGATGGCGTCAGGCTGGTGCGCGGCAGTCACATCGTGACCAAGCGGCTATACGACCACGACAAATGTTACTTTTTTCAAGGCTCCGATGGGCGCATCATCTTTGCCATTCCCTATGAGACTGATTTCACCCTTTTGGGGACCACCGACATTGATCACACAGATGCGTCGACCCCGCCCACATGCACCCAAGAAGAAGAGGATTATCTTTGCGCCTTTGCCAGCGAATATTTCAAAAAGCCAGTCACCGGAAAAGATGTTGTATGGCGCTATTCCGGGGTTCGGCCGCTTTTTGACGACGGCGCAAGCTCGGCCACCGCCGCCACACGGGACTATACGTTGAAGCTGGACACATCGGCCGGTGCGCCGGTGCTGAATGTTTTTGGCGGGAAAATCACAACCTATCGCCGATTGGCCGAAAGCGCGCTGGAAAAAATCAATGACGTGCTGGGTGGCGACGCGGAAAAATGGACCGCAGGGGCGGCATTGCCGGGCGGCGATTTCCCGGTGGGGGACGTGGAAAGGCTGGTTAACGAGGCATCTGCAAAATTCGCGTTTTTGGGAAATACATGGTCACGGCGCCTGATCAAAGCCTATGGCAAGGATGTTTTCAAACTGCTTGAGGGGGCAAAATCGGTATCGGACCTGGGGCAAGATTTCGGCGCCACTTTGACAGCGCGAGAGGTGACTTGGCTCATGCAACATGAATTTGCAGTCACCGCAGAGGATGTCGTGTGGCGTCGATCAAAACTGGGGCTGCGGTTAAACGCTCAACAGATCAAAAACCTGGATGACTGGATGGGCCGAGCCGCATTGCCGAAAAACTGATCGGCTTATTCGCCGGCTGATACGAAAACCCAACAGCCAATCCATGACGTAGCGCTTGACCACCGGGCGCCATGACGCCATGACAGCGTGCAAGTTACAAAGGATACTTTATGGCCCGGCCCACCACGCCTGTTCCCACCACGCCGGGAACCAGTGATCAGCGCGAAAAGTCCAAACAGATTGGCGCGCTTCGTGCCTTGTTGCCTTTTGTAAAACCTTACCGCGGGCTGGCCGTTCTGGCCGCCTTCGCTTTGGTTTTGACGGCTGTTATTTCACTTACCTTACCGCTGGCAGTGCGCCGGGTGGTCGATAATTTCGGCAGCGAGAAAGCTGAGATTTTGGATCAGTATTTCATGGCCGCATTGGCGATCGCGGCACTTTTGGCTGTGGGCACCGGGTTGCGGTATGCGTTGGTGACACGTCTGGGCGAACGGGTGGTCACAGATATTCGCAAAGCAGTTTTTGACCGCGTGATCGGGATGAGCCCGGCATTTTACGAAAACGTCATGACCGGAGAAGTCCTGAGCCGGATTACCACTGACACCACGCTGATCCTGTCTGTTATTGGATCATCTGTGTCGATTGCGTTGCGCAATATGCTGATTTTTTCAGGTGGTTTGGTCTTGATGTTGTTGACGTCGGCGAAACTGACCGGGCTGGTTTTGTTAATTGTACCGGCGGTGGTGGTGCCAATACTGGTGCTGGGGCGGCGTTTGCGGGTGATCAGCCGCGAAAATCAGGACTGGATCGCGGCGTCATCAGGCAACGCGTCGGAAAGTCTGGGGGCTGTGCAAACCGTTCAGGCCTTTACCCACGAAGCCGCCAGTCGTCACCAGTTCGAAGAGGTGACAGAGCATTCCTTTGACGCGGCAAGGCGTCGCATTACCACGCGCGCAGCGATGACAGTCATCGTGATATTTTTGGTCTTTACCGGCGTCGTTGGCGTGCTTTGGATCGGCGCACATGATGTGCGCGCAGGCAACATGTCCGCAGGCGGCCTGATCCAGTTTGTGATCTATGCAGTCATGGTGGCAGGCGGCGTCGCGGCCCTGTCGGAAATCTGGGGTGAATTGCAGCGTGCCGCAGGTGCGACCGAGCGTTTGGTCGAACTATTGCAAACCAGGGACACCGTAAAAGACCCCGATTGCGCTGAAGAATTGCCGCAAAAGGTCACGGGCCGCATCTGCTTTGATGATGTCACGTTCTCCTATCCGTCAAGGCCCGGTATCAAAGCGCTGGATGGCGTGAATTTGCTGATTGAACCGGGTGAAACGGTTGCTTTTGTCGGCCCATCCGGGGCCGGAAAGACCACCATCATCCAGATGATCCTGCGCTTTTATGACCCGTCTTCGGGCTGTGTCACATTGGATGGTGTTGATCTGGCGCATTTGCGGCGCGAGGCGTTTCGCAAACACATCGCCTTGGTTCCGCAAGACCCAGTTATCTTTGCTGCATCGGCGCGCGCGAACATCCGGTTTGGCAGACCGGATGCCACCGACGCCGAAGTTGAAACAGCAGCCATAGCGGCGGCCGCCCATGATTTTATCAATGCATTGCCTGATGGATACGACGCCTATTTGGGCGAACGCGGTGTGATGCTGTCGGGCGGGCAAAAGCAACGGATTGCCATCGCCCGCGCGATCCTGCGCGACGCGCCTGTGCTGCTGCTGGATGAGGCCACAAGCGCGCTGGATGCAGAAAGCGAACGGGCTGTGCAGGCGGCGGTGGACAAACTGAGCGCCGGGCGCACGACGCTGATCGTGGCGCACCGTTTGGCAACGGTCAAGAAAGCAGACCGTATCGTGGTACTGGATCAGGGTAAAATTGTCGCCAGTGGCCCGCATGATCAACTGGTGGCGCAAGACGGTCTTTATGCGCGCCTTGCCAGATTGCAATTCACCGATGGTTTGGCAGTAGAATAATTCCCCCTTGCGCTGCGGGGTTGGTCACGAAACACTGTCGCCAACGTTTCACCAATAGGAGAATTGAAATGGGTTTGTGGAATTTCGTAAAAAACGCCGGAAAAAAAGTGTTTGGCGGCGAAGACGATGCCGAAGTGTCGGGTGCCGCATTGCAGGATGAGTTGAAAGACCTTGGTCTTGAGGCAGACGATATCCAGATCAGTGTCGATGGCGACAAGGTAAAAGTGTCAGGCAAGACCATCAGCCAGGAAATGAAGGAAAAGGTCATTCTGGCCGTGGGCAACGTCGAAGGTGTGGCCAGCGTCGAGGATGATGTTTCGGGCGGCGAAGGTGAGCCGACGTTCCACACTGTTGAAAAAGGTGACACGCTTTGGGCGATTTCCAGCAAAACACTGGGCAATGGCGCACGCTATGAGGAAATCTTTGAGGCCAACAAACCGATGTTGACCCACCCTGACAAAATCTATCCCGGTCAGGTTCTGCGTATTCCTGCAGCCTGAAACTATCAGCGTCTGCCGGACCTTTCAGGTCTGGTGATGCGACTGGGTCAACTTAAACGGCGGTGTTTTTGGCACCGCCGTTTTTCTTTGCTGCATAGCAATAAATCCCTGACGTCGCGTCTGATCTCGCGGCGCGGGCTTGCTCTTTTTCGCAATGGCAGCCATCCTTCTACGCAACCACCAACAATACACCGAAAATCGGACGTTCTGGGAGGAGCACCAATGAGTTTTGCAGGAGTGGCAGACCGCGATGCAATCGAGGCAGAAATGCCCTGGAAAGACCGGGACGTTCCCAAGACCTTGTACAAATTGCTGAGTGATACACAGGCGAAATTTCCCGACAACAATGCGATCAGTTACCAGATATTTTCTGGCCCCAAGGACAAGGCGGAAACGCTAACCTGGACCCAGCTGCATGGCAAGGTGGGGCAGGCGGCCAATCTGTTTCGCAGTCTTGGTGTGGGGCCAAAGGACGTCGTGGCCTACATATTGCCCAACTGCAACGAGACTGTTCTGGCCCTGCTGGGCGGTGCCGTTGCCGGGATTGTCAGTCCGATAAACCCGTTGCTTGACGCCGAGCAGATCGGATCAATTCTGCGCGAAACCAACGCGAAAGTTGTGGTCACCCTTCGGCCCTTCCCCAAAACCGATGTGTCGGACAAAACCGCAGAAGCGGTCAGTCTGGCCCCGAACGTCAAAACGGTGCTCGAAGTGGACTTGCTGCGCTACCTGACGCCGCCGAAATCCTGGATCGTGCCGCTGGTGCGACCAAAACGGACGATCCAGAACAACGCCACCTACAAAAGCTTCAATGGCGAATTGGCAAAACAACCAACCGCGCTGACCTTTGATGATCCGCAAGAGGACCGGGTCGCGTGCTATTTCCACACGGGCGGGACAACCGGTATGCCGAAAGTCGCTCAGCACAAGTATTCTGGCCTTGTCTACAACGGCTGGCTTGGGCATCGGTTGCTGTTTTCGGAAACCGATAACATCATGTGTCCATTGCCTTTATTCCATGTCTTCGCCTCACACGTCATATTAATGGCTGCTGTGACATCGGGCGCGCATGTCGTGTTCCCGACGCCGCAAGGGTATCGCGGCGAGGGGGTATTTGACAATTTCTGGAAGCTGGTCGAGCGTTGGAAAATCTCGTTTATCATCACTGTTCCGACGGCGATCTCAGCCAAGATGCAACGTGCTGTTGATGCAGATATCAGCTCGGTCAAAACCGCGTTTTCGGGATCGGCGCCCTTGCCACTGGAGCTTTTTCGGCGGTTCGAAAAGGCCACTGGCGTCACGCTGGTCGAAGGCTATGGTCTGACCGAGGCCACCTGCCTGGTGTCGTGCAATCCAACTGACGGCCCCAAAAAGGTCGGCAGTATCGGCATTCCTTTCCCCCATACTGACGCCAAAATCTTTAAGGCCACACCAGATGGTCCGGTCGAGGCCGAGATTGACGAGACCGGCGAAATTTGTGTCTCAAACCCCGGGGTATCGGTTGGAGACACCTACACAGAGACCGAAAAGAACATTGATCTTTATTATGGCGAATACCTGCGGACAGGTGATTTGGGTCGCGTCGACCCTGATGGGTATCTTTGGATTACCGGGCGTGCCAAAGACCTGATCATTCGCGGCGGGCACAACATAGATCCAGCCGAGATCGAAGAGGCATTGCTGGGCCATGAGGCCGTTGCATTTGCCGGGGCGATCGGACAGCCCGATGCCCATGCGGGCGAAGTGCCATGTGCATTTGTCGAACTGGTCGCAGGGGCATCCGTCACCGAAGAGGAATTGATGGATTATTGCAAGATCCATGTGCTTGAACGCGCCGCACAGCCCAAGCACCTGAAAATCATGGATGAATTACCCAAAACCGCTGTGGGTAAGATTTTCAAACCTGACTTGCGCAAAGATGCGATCACTCGGATCTACAATCAGGCCCTTGCAGCATCGGATTTAGAGGCGCGGGTGGTCGGCGTGGTCGACGACAAAAAACGCGGGCTGGTGGCACAGGTGCGCGCCAATGGCACAGGCGAAACCGCGATCAGTACCGTGTTGGGCGATTTCGTTCGACCTTGGGACTTGGTAGATTAACGCCTAACCGCGCTGGCCCGAAACGCATTGCGGGGCGTTAACTCAGGAAAGGTTTGGATTTCATCGAAGATGGGATCGGTGCTCCAAGGCGGTCCAGGATTGTCGGGGCCAGTTGCAGCTGGTCGATGACAGTGTCCTCAGGCGGCCCATCCGCCGCGCCGAAATAGTAAAGTGCGGCGTCCTGCTGCAACGGGTCGCGGCCACCGTGATGGCCGCGCGCGTCCTGACCGTGATCGGCGGTGACGATCACGTCATAACCTGCCGCGCGCCATTTGGGGATGAAAGGGGCCAACATTTCATCCATGACAAAACAGGCATGGTCCATTTCCTGACTATCGTGAAAAAACCGGTGGCCCATGCTGTCCAGGGTGCAGGTGTGCAGCATGCCATAGTTTAGATCGAACCGCTGGCAAAGATTGGTCAGCGTGGCAAACAAATCAACGTCCGAAGGCGTCATCTGGTTATGCGCGCCATACCCCGTCATCGAATGGAATCGGCCATGATTGATCGTATCACTGCCCGGTTCGTCATATTCAATATCGCGGACGTAATCAAAGGGATGGCGGTTGAAAAACTCGGACCAGAACGAATGCGCGACAGCCCCGGTGACGCCACCAGCACGCCGAACTTCGCTGAAGACGTCAGGCTGTGTCAGCCTGAACACATTGCCGTTGCCAGTGCAGCCATGCACCGCAGGTGCGACGCCTGTGTGGATCGAGGCGTAACAACTGGCCGAAATAGACGGCAAAACCGAACGTATCTTCCAGATCCGCGCATCCCCGCTGTCGACCCAACCTTCAAGATTGCCAAACAATCGGCGCCAGTTTCTATAGGGTACGCCATCAAGGATGATCAAAAGCAGTTTGTTTTTCATGATGGATATCCTGTTGCGAGGCTCACGGTATGTCTCATTTCAAATCGGGCGTAGCCCATAGTACTTCGCGGCCCTTAATCAGCCCAATTCCATGTTCGGCTCTGCGATGGCTTTAGTCCAGAGCCATTCAGTCGCAGCATTAGGATCATCACATGTTTGAGGCTTTGCATGTGTTCAGGCCGGGAATTCGAAACCCCAATTAACTTGGGCAGGCCCACTGGACTTTGCCACATCACTTCTACAAGATTTGACACTGGAAACCAGACCTCTCAGGGGGAGATCAAAGTGTCGCCACTTCGGATTAGAACTTTTGGAATGGGTGCACTTGTGCTTGCCAGTGTGGCCCTCGCTGCACCTGTCGCGGCGCAGGACAGTTGCGCCACAGGTAAAACAATCACAGATGGCATACTGACCATCGCGACCGGCAATCCGGCGTATTATCCTTGGGTCCACGATGATGCCCCCGAAAGCGGCAGTGGTTTTGAAGCGGCGGTTGCCTATGCGGTGGCTGACAAAATGGGGTTCGCCAAAGATGACGTCACATGGGTGCGCACGTCTTTTGATGAGGCCATTCAACCGGGTGCCAAGAATTTCGACTTTAACTTGCAGCAGTATTCGATCACTCCGGAGCGCGCGCAGGTCATTGATTTCTCTGATCCTTACTATTCCGCTGCGGCTGCAATTTTGGTGCGTCAAAAATCCATCGACGCAGGCCTGACCCCGGAATTGGCAGCGCTTAAGTCACTGAAATGGGGCGCGGCGCAGGCGACGACGGGCTTATCTGTTGTGACCGAAACCATTCAGCCCGACAGCGAAGCGTTCTTTTACGATGACACCGCAAACGCAGTTGCGGCCTTGCAGGCAGACCAGATTGACGCGGCAATCTTTGATCTGCCAACCGCGCTCTATCTGTCCGCCGTGGTGCTGGATGACGGCGCGGTTCTGGGGCAGTTCCCGGCTGAATTGTCGGATGCACCTGATCAATTTGGCATGTTGATGGCCAAAGGGAATCCGATCAAAGACTGTGTGAACGACGCTTTGGCCGCGCTTAAGGCGGACGGGACATTGGCGGGTATCGAGGCGGAATGGTTGCAGGCTGCGACCAATGTTCCATTGATTAAGTAGCTTTTGGTCTTGAACCGGCGCGACGCATATGAAGCCCGCCAAAAGCGGCGGGCTTTGACGATTGCGACGATCAGCACTGTTCTGGTTGTCTGCGCCGTGGTGATACTGGTGCCCATGGCGCCGGGATGGGCGCAGGTTCAAAAAAGCTTTTTCTCGGCAGACATATTTGTCCGTAGCTTTCCCAAAATGGCCAGGGCGTTTCTGCTGAACATTGCCATTTTTGCATGGTCCGCACCTTTGGTGGCCCTCGTCGGGCTGCTGCTTGCACTGGCGCGGTCGGTCACGTCGCCAGCCTTATTCCCTTTGCGGATATTTGGTGCCGTCTATGTCGACGTTTTTCGCGGTCTGCCCGTGGTGTTGGTGATCTATCTGATCGGATTTGGCATTCCCGGTCTGGGGTTGCCGCGCCCCTACAACAGCCCCTACATTTGGGGTACCGTGGCATTGGTGCTGACCTATTCGGCCTACGTTGCCGAGATTTTGCGGTCAGGGATAGAAAGCGTCCACCCAAGCCAGCGCGCCGCCGGTCTATCACTGGGGATGAGCGAGCGGAGTGTGATGCGTGACATCGTCCTGCCGCAGGCGATCCGGCGTGTTGTACCCGCCAATATGAACATGCTGATTGCGATGCAAAAAGACGTCGCATTGCTTAGCTTTATCGGCCCAGTGGAAATTTTGCGTCAGGCCGGGATCTACAAAAGCCTGTTCGCCAATTTCACCCCCTATGTCGTGGCGGCGGTGATTTTTCTGGCCGTCACGATCCCGGCAACGCGGTTTGCAGATTATCTGATGAACAGGCAGCGCGATGCACGAAGTTAAGGCCAAATTGCGAACCCGTGGCGTGACCAAGCGCTTTGGCGATAACACGGTTCTGCGCGGCATAGATTTGACTGTGGACAAGGGCGAAATGGTCTGTCTGATTGGCAAGTCCGGCTCGGGAAAATCTACATTGCTGCGCTGTTTGAATGGCCTGGAGGCGATTGATGATGGCGAGATTTTTCTTGACGATCTTGATATTTCCGCACCGGGTCTTGATCTTGGCCCGGTGCGACAACGCATCGGCATTGTCTTCCAAAGCTACAATCTTTTCCCGCATATGAGCGCATTGGACAATGTTCTGCTGGCACCGCGCCGGGTGCTTGGCAAAACCAAAAACGACATGATCCACAACGCCGAAGCGCTGTTTTCACGCTTTGGTCTATTGGAACATATCAACAAATTTCCCGACCAGTTGTCCGGCGGGCAGCAACAACGGGTCGCCATCATCCGTGCTTTGGCAATGAAGCCAGAGGTGATGCTGTTTGATGAGGTGACATCCGCATTGGACCCGGAACTGGTCGGCGAAGTTCTGGATGTTTTGCGCGCGTTGCAAAACGAAGGGATGACGATGATACTGGCAACCCATGAGATGCGATTTGCGCGGGATGTGGCGGATCGGATTTGTTTTGTAGATGACGGTGTGATCCTGGAAGAAGGCGCACCTGAGCAGATTTTTACCGCCCCGCAAAAAGATCGGACCAGATCGTTTCTGCAAAGCGTCTTATTGTAGCTGTTTTCTGCAGTTCGTCCCGAAAATGCTGACGTGATTGCGGATCGGGCAAGAACCTGTCTACCCGTTCACGCGTGCTTTTGGGTCAATCTTCGTGTAACGAATTACGCATCCGGGCAATATGTTCATCCCACCCTTTGTCCAGGGCCAACGTCAGCCCAAAGGCGTCGGCACCTTGCGGCAGGCCACTGTGTTCCAGCGACAGTCGTGTGCCGCCGGCAACTTCCTGCAAGCGCCATTTCACCGTGCTGGACTTGTTGCCCATCGGGGCGATTGAAAAGGTATATTCCAACCGCTCAAACGGGTCAGCGACCAACACTTTGCCCCACATCAGCTTGTCACCGCTTTCGGTTCCAAACATTTCGTAATCGCCTTCGACCAGTGGCGTTTGCGGTTTGTGAAACCAGATTGCCAGTTTTTCCGGTTCGGTCAGATATTCCCAGACCTGCGCGGGCGCGGCCCTTAGATAGACGGTTTTGCGGATTAGATTTTCGGTCATTGTGTGTCCTTTTCGATTGTATCTTTAAGGGTGGAAAGACGATCATCCCAGAAGTCGTCGAAGAAGCCGAACCAGTCAAAGACCCGCTTTAAACCCTGCGTTTGCAATGCATTAACGCAGGTTCTTCCGTTTCGTCGCACGGTGATCAGATCGCCCTGACTAAGGATCGACAGGTGCTTTTTGACCGCCGCGCGGGTCATCTCAAAATTGTCGGCAACTTCGGCGATGGTCATATCCTTGCGCGACAAAAGAATAAGGATTTCGCGGCGCGTTGGATCTGCAAGGGCGCGAAAGCCCATTTGTTCTATGTTGGTCATGGCGATACCTGCAAAGTGAACGAGAGGACGGGGATATCCATTTATTACATCATAGTACCATTCGGTATCGCATTGATACAATACCAATAAGTATCATGTCAACAAGCCATTTGGTTTGCCGCTCTGAAACAAAAAACGCGCGTGCCAATCTCAGGCACGCGCGTTTTGTGGGTCAGGGGCGCAGGGCACCGGCATCACAATGCCGGATAGGTCTGCCGCCGATTTGTTGTCCTAGAGCGCCCCACCTTAAACATGTTTCACTTGTTCGCTGCCTTCGCCCGCGGCTCAACGCGAAAAGTGATGCTTAATGGCTCAGGTTAAAGGCGGGATGCTTTAGTTCCCGGCACTTTCCATTTTACGGTGCGCGATCACATCTTCGAGCCAGCCTAGCTTCATCTCGGGGACCGAGCTGAGCAACAGGTCGGTGTAGTCGTCAAAGGGCGGCGACAAGACCTTTGATTTCGGACCGTAGCGCACAACTTCGCCTTGGAACATCACCGCGATGCTATCGGCGATGGCGCGCACTGTCGCCAGATCATGGGTGATGAACAGATAGGCCACATCCTCGATCTTTTGCAGGTTCAGCAACAGTTTCAGGATGCCATCGGCAACCAGTGGATCAAGCGCCGATGTCACTTCGTCACAGATGATCAGCTTTGGTTTGGCGGCCAGCGCACGGGCAATACACACCCGTTGCTTTTGTCCGCCCGACAGTTCCGCCGGATAGCGATCCTGAAATCCCTCACCCAGTTCGATTTCGTCCAGCAGTTCTTGGATGCGTGTCTGTTTTTCCTTGCCCTTCAGGCCAAAGTAAAACTCAAGCGGGCGTCCGATGATGGTGCCAACCGTTTGGCGCGGGTTCATCGCAGTATCGGCCATCTGGTAGATCATCTGCAATTCGCGCAAGTCTTCAAGCGGCCTTGTCGCAAGGTCTGGTGTCAACACACGTCCATCAAAGATGATCTGCCCGTCAGAGGGCGGCAATAGCCCGGTGATGACACGTGCAAGCGTCGATTTGCCGGACCCGCTTTCGCCGACGATCGCCAGGGTCTGACCGGGGTGCAATTCGACATTTACTTTTTTCAGAACGTCAAAGTCAGTGCCGCGATACCTTGCCGTGATGTTTTCGACGTGCAGGACCGGTTGATCGGTCGGTTGCTTTTCGACATGTTTGATCGACCGAACCGACACCAGCGCTTGCGTGTATTCTTCGCGGGGTGCGTTGATGATCTGGTCTGTGGTGCCATATTCGACCATAGCGCCCTGTTGCAGCACCATAATATGATCGCTGACCTGTGCGACTACGGCCAGATCATGGGTGATATAAAGGGCTGCAACGCCGGTGTCGCGGATGGCTTCCTTGATCGCCGCCAATACGTCGATTTGGGTTGTCACGTCCAGCGCAGTTGTGGGTTCGTCAAAAACCACCAGATCCGGCTCGGGACACAGCGCCAATGCCGTCATACAGCGTTGCAACTGCCCACCAGACACCTGATGCGGATACCTTGAGCCGATGTTTTCAGGATCGGGCAGGCCCAGTTTGGTAAATAATTCAACCGCGCGGGCCTCGGCTTCGGATTTGGAGAACTTGTTTTGGAAAATTGCGGCTTCCGTGACCTGTTCCATGATTTGCTTGGCCGGGTTGAACGAGGCGGCTGCTGATTGTGAGACATAAGTGACCTCGGCGCCGCGCAAACGGCGCACGTCGCGCAGGCCGGATTTCAGGATGTCACGCCCGTTGACGAAAACTTCGCCCCCGGTCAGTTCCACACCGCCACGACCATAGGCCATCGCTGCCAGACCAATGGTCGATTTGCCAGCACCGGATTCGCCGATCAGCCCCAGAACCTTGCCCGGTTCCAAATCGAAATCGACGCCATGGACGATTTCGATATCACGGGGTCGTTCGCCCGGCGGGAAAATCGTCGCTCCGATTTTGAGACCCCGGACTTTGAGAAGTGTATCGCTCATCCTCGGCCTCCTTTCAGGCTGGTGGTTCGGTTCAAGACCCAGTCGGCCACCAGATTTATCGAGATGCACAGGGCAGCAATCGCATAAGCCGGGTAAAGGGCGGCCTGAATGCCATAGTTGATGCCTTCTTTGTTTTCTTTCACGATGCCACCCCAGTCTGCCTGTGGCGGTTGTACACCCAGGCCAAGGAATGACAGGGTGGAAACGAACAACACCATAAAGATGAACCTCAGCCCCATTTCAGCAACCAGCGGCGACAGCGCATTTGGCAGGGTTTCGCGAAAGATGATCCAGCCGATTTTTTCACCGCGCAAACGGGCGGCCTCGACATAGTCCATCACGGTGATGTCTACGGCCACGGCGCGTGCCAGACGGTAGACCCGTGTGCTGTCCAGCAATCCCATCAGCAAGATCAGGATCGTAACGGTTGTTGGCATCACGGACAGTACGACAAGCGCGAAGATCAGCGATGGGATCGACATGATCAGATCGACAAACCTCGACAGCGCCTGATCAACCCATCCGCCCGAGACGGCGGCGAAAAAGCCTAATACCGATCCGGTCACAAAGCTAAGGACCGTCGCCATGGTCGCAATAAAGATCGTCGTGCGCCCGCCATAGATCATGCGCGAAAGTAAATCACGCCCGATACTATCGGTGCCCAACAGAAATTGCTCTGACGATGGCTCCCAGACGTCGCCGACAACTTCGGCCATGCCGTAGGGGGCGATTAATGGCGCCAGCAGCGCCATGACAAAGAACAGACCGGTAAAAAACAGGCCGATGAGTGCGGAGATTGGAATATTCTTCATTTTGGATGCCTCAACCGCGGATTGGCAAGGATTGAGACGATGTCCGCAATCAGGTTCAGCCCGATATAGACGGCGGCAAAGATCAAACCGCAGGCCTGTACCACGGGCACGTCACGTTTGCTGACATGGTCCACCAGATATTGCCCCATGCCGGGGTAGGCAAAGACTACCTCGACCACGACAACGCCGACCACCAGATAGGCGAGGTTCAGCATCACCACATTGACAATCGGGGCGACGGCATTGGGAAAGGCGTGTTTGCGGATCACTGCCAACATGCCCAGACCTTTCAATTCGGCGGTCTCGATATAGGCGGATTGCATCACGTTTAGGATCGCAGCACGGGTCATGCGCATCATATGCGCCAAAACCACCAGTGTCAGCACCATCACGGGGATGGCAATCGCATTAAGCTTTGCCCCTAAAGTCATGCCATCATTGATAATTGCCACGGATGAGAACCACCCTAAACGGATCGAAATCCAGTAGATCAGAACGTAGCCAATCATGAATTCGGGGATTGAGATCGTGGCAAGCGTGACCCCGGATATCACCTTATCCGGCCAGCGGTCTTTGTACCGTACGGCCAAAAGGCCAAGAAAAATCGCCAGCGGCACCGCGACAACGGCAGCCCAGAAGGCAAGGAAAAGTGTGTTTTTCAGGCGTGTACCAAGGCTTTCGGCGATATCGCGGCCATTGGTCAGCGCAGTGCCAAGATCACCCTGTATGATGCCGCCAAGCCAGGAGAAATAGCGGCTCATGGCCGGTTCATCGAGACCGAGTTCCTTACGCAGGTTCGCAAGGTTTTCGGGTGTCGCAGCTTGGCCAAGAATGGATTGCGCCACATCGCCTGGCAGAACGGATGTTCCGGCAAAGATCAGAATGGACGCGGCGAATAGCAGAACAAAGCCCAGCGCAAGGCGCTGGACTATCAGTTTCAATATGGGGTGCATTTTATCTGTACACCCTTAGGCCTTCAGCCAGCATTTCACGCCAGCCATGGCGTTCATGATGTTCAGGTTCGGATCTTCGATCCAGCCGCCAACATTTTCCGAAATACCTTCGATGCTGTCGTTGAACATCGGGCAAATCAGGCCGCCTTCATCACGCAGCAAGAGCGCCATTTTGGAATAGATCTCTTTACGCTTGGTGCCGTCGAGTTCCGCTTTGGCCGAATTCAACAGCGTGTCGAATTCATCATTGAAGAAGCGCGTGTCGTTCCAGTCTGCGCTGGACAGATAGGCGGTCGAATACATCTGATCCTGAACCGGGCGACCGCTCCAGTAAGATGCGCAGAACGGTTGAACGTTCCAGATCTCTGACCAGTAACCGTCATTGGGCTCACGCTTGACTTCAAGCGGAATACCGGCGGCCTGTGCTGATTGTTGGAACAGCGCTGCTGCATCAATCGCACCGGGAAAGGCGCCATCGGCAACTTGCATGACAATCGGTGATCCATCGTGGCCGGATTTTTTGTAGTGCTCGGCAGCCTTGGCGGCGTCATATGTCCGTTGCGGAATGTTTTCGTCGAACAAAGGATAGGCTTTGTTGATCGGGAAGTCGTTGCCGATTGTTCCATAACCACGCAGAATTTTATCAACCATTTCTTCGCGGTTGATCGCATATTTCAATGCCAGACGCAGCTCTTTGTTGTCGAAAGGCGCGGTGTTACAATGCATGATAAACACATAGTGACCCGGACCTGAGACCGATTTGACCTCAAGGTTCGGTGCACGGGCCAGCAGTTGCGCGATCTTTGGCTCGACACGGTCAATGATGTGGACCTGACCGGACTGCAAAGCGGCAGTACGTGCCGTTGAATCGTTCAATGCGATAACTTCAATTTCATCCGCGTGGCCGATAGAATCGTCCCAGTAGTTGGGGTTTTTCTTGAACAGGTGCCGCACACCGGGCTCATCAGCGACAATGCTGTAGGCGCCTGTGCCAACACCGTCAGCGGGGTTTTCAAACCCGCCATCTGGCTGGATTTGCAAGTGGTAGTCCGCCATCAGATAAGGCAAGTCAGCATTTGGCGTCGCCAGTGTGACAGAGAAGATGTCGCCATCGACCTTCATTGCTTCGATGCCCTTCATGATGCCAAGCGCACCAGAAGTCGCGTCCTCGTTTGAGTGACGCTCCATTGTGCGCAGCACATCGTTAGGTGTCATGGTCTTGCCGTTGTGGAACTCGACGCCTTTGCGGATTTTGAAGTTCCAGATTTTGGCATCTGCCGAGGCTTCGACGCTTTCTGCGAGACGGTTTTCGATTGAACCGTCGGGTGCCACATTGACAAGCGTGTCGAATGCATTGCGCAGGTTCACTGTCGGAACCATGGATGCGGCAAGTGCTGGATCCATTGAATTGGTGCTTTCGCCGCCCTGAATACCCATTTTCATGGTTCCGCCTTTGACGGGGCCAGCGGCCTTGGCCGAACTGGCCAGCATCGTGTTGGCTACAGCCGCCGTCACACCCAATGCGGCCGCACGACCGACGAATTCGCGGCGTGTCATCATGCCTTTGGCCACCTGCGTGGTCATGTGTTTTAGTTGATCATTCATTGTTTTCTCCCGTGGATTTTCATGCGTCTGTTGCGCAGATTTTATTGATTGATGGGTCAAGTTTGCGCATTTCTGCCGGTGCCGCAAGAAAAATAGCGGCTTGACGGGGACAAAGCGTTAGATGTGATCGCGTGGAATTTTTTCCTCCACGATTTTGGTATGAACTTTTTCCCCATTTTCAAAGGCCTCCAGCGTCGCGGTCAGGTAAAAATACGTCGTATCCGACCACATTTCGCATTTGGCTTCTGTTCGCAGAGCGATGCCGTCACGCTCTAATTCGTCTGTCCAGTGGCAGGTGCCTTTTGCCGATGTCGGGTCATCTGGGTGGATCGACCAGCGTTCTCGGGCGATGGACCCGCTGATCAGCCCATGATCAGAATCGCAGATTTTGCCAAAATCGTCCTCAACAATCAGTGTCACAATCCCAGTGGTCATGTCCCTTTCGCTGCGCCGGATATTGGCGGCAGGGCGCAGGGTTTCGGTTTCCCATGGATCAGCCGCAACAGGGGGCGGAAAGGCATGCTCGTCCGCGCCGGCCGCGTCCCGCACGGGCAGGGCGATCTGCCCCATTTGCAAGTGCAGCGTGGCCGTTTCGGGTGAGGGCCAGATCAGCGGCCAATAGGTGGAAGAAATCGCCACCCGCAGGCGGTGCCCTTTTGGCACGCGGTATGCGATGTGATCCAGATCCAGCGTAACGGTTACGGGTGTGCCCGGCACCAAAACCTCCGGCGCATCTGCCCCGTTTCGATGGCACAGGTTCAAAACGCCATATGTGATGCGGGTTGATGCCCCATCGGGATGAACGTGACACAAGCGTACGGCCATCTGCGCCTGCGGTTTGTCGGCGCCAAGTGTCAAGGTCAGGCGCGGCGCGCCGACAATATCCATGTCATCCGTCAGGGGATCTGTGTCAAAGCATGCCGACAAGGCATCGTCGCCGCGCTGGTCACCGGGCATTTCCGGCCCCAGCCAGATCGCGCAATATTCGCCGGAGGCTGCCCCGCTATCATGCGGAGAGCACACAAACCGATTTAGCGGCGCAGAGGTATGCGACAACGCATGATCTGTAAGGTGGAAAATTTTTGTGGGCAAATGCGATGTCGCCCCTGCGTCCTCGGCAATCCAGCGGCCGGGGCGTTCGGTGTACCATGTGGCAGGGCGCACGCCGTCCATCAGATAGGCGCGAAAATCGGGATCATTTGCCACATCGGTTTCAATGCCTTTGAGCCACTGATCCCACCAGCGCAACGCCTCTTGCAGGAACCCGATCCGGGGTTCCGGCACCGCGAAATGGGGGTATTTATGCACCCAGGGGCCAATGATGCCTTTGGCGCCGGGCAGGGCCTCGACCAGTTGCGGCACGGCGTTTTTATAGGCGTCGCCCCAGCCGCCGATGGCCAGAACTTTGGCCTTTATGGCGGCGTAGTTTTCGATGACGGACCCATGTCGCCAATAGGCGTCACGGTGTTGATGGCGCAGCCAGACGGTCGGGAGAAACGGTTCATTTTCAAGGCGTTCCATCCAAATCTCGCGCCAATCGTCGCGCAATGCGGGGTCGGGCGCACGGCTGGAATATGACCACATCGTCGCCCCCCAGCCCAGATTTTCGTTCAGCAGATTGCCGCCCTTATAGTGAATGTCATCGGCAAAACGGTCGACGGTGGAACACAGTGTGATGATTGCTTTCAGCGGCGCGGGCGTCAGGGCCGCGACTTGCAGGCTGTTAAAGCCACCCCAGCTGATCCCCATCATACCCACGGATCCGCTGCACCAGTTTTGCACGGCCAGCCAATGAATGACCTCTACCGCGTCGGATAGTTCCTGCGCGGTGTATTCGTCCTCCATCACCCCGTGGCTGTCGCCATTGCCCCGCATGTCCACCCGGATCGCAGCATAGCCCGCCTGCGCGAAATAGGGGTGGGTCAACGCATCGCGCCCAGTTGTGCCGTCACGTTTGCGGTAGGGCAGGAATTCCAAAATTGCCGGGACCGGGTTATCATGTGCATCCACAGGCCGCCAGACCCGCGCTGACAGGCGGCACCCGTCGCTTAAGGTGATGCCAAGGTCTGGCAATTCTTCGATTTCGCGGGGGGCATTTGGTGAAGCGTTCATTCGGTGACGTTCGTGCGGAACTGTGAACCCTGTCAAGTACGAAGCGCGAGAACCAGATCCATCACATTGGTACCGGTTGGTCCGGTTTTCAGCAAAGCACCCTTGGCATCCAGCCAAGGCCTGGCATCCGCACGCGCCAAAGCGTCTGCGCCGGAGGCATCCCATGTGGTGCCATCAACAATTGCGCCCGCCGCATCGGTGGGACCATCCGTACCATCGGTTCCGGCCACCAGTATTCGCAGACCTTCCACGCCAGAAATTTCACGAGCCAGGATCAGCGCCAAAGCCTGATTGCGCCCGCCCTGTCCGGGGTTTTCTGGCAAAATGACCGTAGGCTCGCCGCCAAAAATATGCAGGCCCTTGTCCGCCGATATCAGCGCTGCGGCCAGTGCTGGCCCCAATGTCTCGATATTGTCGTATAGGGTCTCGGTGTTGGTATGCACTGGAAACCCAGACGCCTTTGCAACTGCCGCACGGGCGATTTCATTGCTGGCGACGATATGGGCTGAAAACTCAAATCCATGCAGGGCGGGGGCGTCGCCAATGCCCGACCCGATGACGCCCAGTCCGTCGCCCTGCACATCGGAAATCGCAAGCGTCGTGACATATGCGCCCGGAAACGCTGCCAGCAGCTTGCCCCCTTTTATCTGGCTAAAGGTTTTGCGCGCCGTGTTCATCGCGCTGATATCGGCACCAGAGGCCAGCATCTGCGATGTGCGCGCCGCCATGTCCGCCAGCGTCATGCCCTGAATGGGAACTTCAGCCAGCGACGACGCGCCACCGGACACCAGCATCATCAGGTGCGATCCGCTTGCCATCTGCGTGACAGCATCCCGGATCGCACGCCCGCCCATCAGGCTGCCATCATCGGGCACCGGATGCGCCGCCTCGATTACGGTTGCGTGGGCGGGTGCATGATCGCTATGGCCGTATTTGGTGACGATCAGGGTCGGAGCCGGGCCGTAATGCGCCACCGCCGCCTGCGCCATTGCCGCGGCGGCCTTGCCCACAGCGATGATCTGGTCAGGGGCGGGCGGTTCGATCTGGCCAAGCGCGACCCGGACGCAAGTATCCCCATGCACGGCGGCCACGCCTCGCTCAAACAACGCAATCAGAGGGTCAATATCGGGCATTGTTCAATTACTTTTCGTTTGTGTCAAAATCGGTATCCGCATGCCAAATATCCGTCAGGGAACGTCGGTGTCCAACCAAAATGTAACGGGCCCATCATTTGTCAGTTGAACCGTCATTTCGGCCCCGAACTGGCCCGTTTGGGTCGGAATGCCCAATTCTTCGATGGCTTTGCAGAAATACGCGTACAAGGCGCGCGCATCTTGCGGTGCTGCTGCTCCTGAAAATCCCGGTCTGTTGCCGCGCGACAGATCTGCGGCCAGTGTGAATTGGCTGACCACCAAAGCGGATCCTTTGACATCCGTCAGGCTGCGGTTCATTTTGCCCGCGTCATCGCGAAACATCCGCAGTTTAGAGATTTTCAGCGCCAAAGCATCCGCCGTTGCCACAGTGTCGGCAGGCATCGCGCAGATCAACAGCAACAACCCTGGGCCAATCTGACCGACAATCTCGTTTTCTACCGTGACCTTTGCGTCATGGACCCGTTGCAAAACTGCGCGCATCTGATCACTCCTGCCAGTTGATAATGTCATCCACCGCCGCACGCTCTGTGCGAAAGCTGTTGGCCGGATGATCGCGGTCGGCATACCCAAATGAGATTGCGCATAAGACCAGCCTGTCGTCAGGAATGCCGAAATATGCGTGGATCATCGGCGCATAGGCCGCCACCGCCGCCTGAGGCACGGACGCGACGCCAAGGGCCGTTGCCGCCAAGGCAAAGGCGGTGACAAAGCCGCCACAATCCATCGCGCCGTAAGGTCCCAATTCGGCAGGACTAGTGACAATCGCCACATGTGGCGCACCAAATAACGCAAAGTTTTCCCGTGTTTGTCGGGCCGAAGCCGCGCGGTCGCCTCTTTGCACACCTACCGCATCATATAACTGCCAGCCACAGGCGCGCCGCCGTTCGGCATAGATGCCGGAATACCCGCGGGGCCATGCCAGATCAGGGTCTGCGCCCCCTTTGCTGGCTTCGGTTTGCAAGGCTGCGCGAAATTTTTCTGTGGCAGCGGGGTCGGTGATGATCACTTGCCACGGCTGCGCATTGCACCATGACGGCACTTGGC
>JBAUHN010000122.1:0-5792 GCA_049680295.1 Sulfitobacter sp. | reverse complement strand
ATCTTGCCAACCCCAACCTCAATTCGCAGTTGGTCGCGGAATCCTGTGGTATCTCTTTGCGTTACCTTCAAAGGCTGTTCGCCGAGAACGATCATTCCATCGTCGGCTATATCCGTGACAAGCGGTTGACGCGCTGCGACGAGGCACTGAAGATGGTGAACGATACAGCAACTGTGGCAAATATCGCCTACAAATGGGGCTTTTACGATCAGGCCCAATTCTGCAAACACTACCGGAACCGATTTGGTTGCACGCCAACGGACACCCGCAAGATGAGCCGTTTAGAAGCGGCGAAGGCGGTCTAGACCCCGCCGCTAAAACGCAAAATTAGAACTGCTGAAATTGACCCTCTGTGGAGGCATGGCTTTGCTGTGTTCAAAAGTTGGGTCCAGATGAAACCAAGACGGGAAGAGATAATGACAAAAACAAGGGTAGCAGTCGATGTGGGCGGGACGTTTACTGACGTTTGCATTATGGACGAAGATACGGGTCAAATCCGTATCGAAAAAACGCCGTCAACGCCGGACGACCCGATGCGGGCCATCATGACCGGTGTGTCCGATGCAAAGGTCGATCTGTCCCAGGTCACCATGTTTTCGCATGGCACCACGGTTGCCACAAACGCCCTGATCACCCGCAAACTGCCGCGCACGGCGATGGTCTGCACCGAAGGGTTCCGCGACGTGGTCGAAATCCGACGTTCCAATAAAGAAGACCTGTGGGACACGTATAAAGACGTCGCCAAACCCTATGTTCCGCGCCGTGATCGTCTTACGGTTAAGGGCCGCATTGATGCGGCGGGCGAGGTGATTGAGGCGTTAGATGAGGACGAGGCGCGCCGCGTTGCTGAAATACTCAAGCGGCGCGACGTCAAAGCCATCGCTGTCTGTTTTATCAATTCTTATGTAAACGGCGCGCATGAAAAGCGGATGAAAGAGATTTTGCAAGAGGTCTTGCCGGATGTGCATGTGTCGATTTCGTCTCAGATCATGCCAGAAATTTTTGAGCACGAGCGGTTTTCTACAACAATGGTGAACGCGGCCGTGTCGCCTGTGGTGGTCGATTACGTCTCGCGCCTTAACGACAAATTGGCGGACGGCGGATACGCCCGTGACCTGCTGTTGCTGCATTCAGGCGGTGGTGTGATGACCCCGGCCAGCGTCAAGGATTTCGCCGCACGTCTGGCCGGATCAGGCATTGCCGCAGGTGCCATCGCCAGCCGTTTCATCGGCAATCTGTGCGGCTATGAGAACTCCATCGGTTTTGACATGGGGGGCACCAGCACGGATGTGTCGCTGGCCTTCCAAGGTGAATCGACGGTCACCAAGGATTGGTACATCGAATACGGCTACCCGATCCGGTTCCCCAGCATCGAGGTGCTGACCATCGGCGCTGGTGGCGGTTCTCTTGCGTGGAAAGACGAAGGCGGTAGCCTGCGTAACGGGCCTCAATCGGCGGGCGCTATGCCGGGACCGGCGTGCTATTCCAACGGCAACGGAGTGGCCACCAACAGTGACGCCAATGTGGTGCTGGGTCGTTTGGGCACCAGCCTTGCAGGCGGCGACATCACGCTTGACCCCAAATTGGCAGAACAGGCGGTGCGCGACACTGTGGCCGACCCGTTTGGCATGGAATTGCATGAAGCGGCCGAAGCGATCATCGACGTGGCCAACGCGAATATGGCCAATGCGGTGCGCTTGTTGTCGATCACGCGGGGCTATGACCCACGTGATTTCGCGCTGGTGGCCTTTGGGGGAGCAGGGGCGCTTCATGGTGCTGCGGTTGCCAAAGAACTGTCGATCCCAGTTGTCATCATCCCACCAAACCCCGGCGTGACCTCTGCGATGGGCTGTTTACTGGTGGATATCCAGCATGACTTCTCTGACAGTTTTATGGCTGAAGCGGCAACGACGAAACCGGAAGATCTGGAAACGGCCTTCGCCAAGATCGAAGCCGAAGCGGTCGAACGCCTGCGCCATGAAGGTGTTGCCGCTGAGGATACCGTACTTCAGCGTACGGTAGAAATGATGTATCAAGGGCAGTGGCGTTCGCTTGCCGTATCTGCTCCTGCCAAAGTCACAAGCACCAATGATCTGGTCGATGGGTTCCACAATCAGCATGAACGGGAATATAATTTCCGCCGCGAGGACGCACCCGTCAGCATCTTCCGCGTCGGCGTCAAGGCAACGGGTGTGGTGCCCAAGGCAGAACTGCCCTCTTACAAGGTGGTCAAGAACACGCCAAAGGCAGTAGGCCAACGTGATGTCTGGTTCAAAGCAGAGCGTCGCAAAACGGACGTCTACGACCGCGCCAGCTTTACTGCAGGTGCGGAATTCAGTGGCCCTGCGATTGTTGAACAGGTGGATTCAACCGTTATCGTGCCGCCAAACACCAAGGCGACCGTTGATCAATACATGAACATTCTTATCAAGGTGGAGGGTTGAGCCATGAATAGCATAGTAAAACAGGAGTTGGACCCGGTCACCTTTGAGGTTCTCAAGAATTCATTCATCACATCCGTAGACCAGATGGCCGAACAGATGCTGCGGACATGCTATTCTTTCGTGATCTACAACCGTGATTTTTCAAACGGTTTGCATGACGCGGATGGCAATTGCGTGGCCCAAGGCAACGCCGATATCGCGGTTCACGTGGGCACATTGCACTACACCTGCAAGGATGTGATCCGCGCCTTCGAGGGCGATATGTACCCCGGCGATGTTTATGCAATCAACGATCCTTACGCGGGCGGCACCCACTTTAGCGATGTTCGCCTAGTCCGCCCGATCTTTGACGAAGAAGTGCTGATCGGGTTTTCCCAGTCCAATGGACACTGGTCCGATCTGGGCGGCTCTGTGCCGGGATCGTTCAACGTGGCCGCGAAGGAAATGTTTGGCGAAGCGGTGCGGATCACGCCAATCCGGTTGTGGCACAAGGGTAAGTTCTGTGCCGATGTGGCCAATATGCTTGCTGCCAACACCCGCGATCCGGCATCCATCATCGGTGATATTTATTCGCAGGCGCAAGCAACGCAGGTGGCAGAACGTGAGTTGCAGCGACTGGTTGGCAAGTATGGCCGTAATCAAGTCACCCAAGGCATGAACGAGGTGCAGGACTACGTCGAGCGCTCCGTACGCCAGCGTATTCTCGATCTGCCCAATGGCACATGGGAGGCGGTGGATTACATCGACCGTGATCCCGGAGCGGGCGAAGGGATGATCCCGATCCACATCAAGATGACAATCAAGGGCGATCACATCACCTATGACTTTGAGGGCAGCCACCCGACGATTGCATCGATCTACAATTCAGGGCATGGCGCGACCTTCTCGGCTGTTGTTGCAGGGATGAAGACTTTCTTCCCAGACCTGCCAATGAACAGTGGCTTCTACCGGATGGTCGAGATCAAGACACCCAAAGACAGCGTGGTCAGTGCCGAATGGCCCATCGCTGTCACCGGTTTCCTGATGCCCTTTGAAAAGATCATGAACGCGATCTTCGAGATGTGGTCAAAGATCATGCCAGAACGCGCCATCGCTTGTGCCTTCAACCTTGAGTATCTGCTGGCGGGCGGCAACGACCTGCGCAAACCGGAAAAGCCGATCTATATGTTTTATGAATGGTTGCCCGGCGGTTGGGGTGGGCGCAACGGCAAGGATGGCAGCGATGTCACGACCGCCTGTTTTGGCACGGGTCTGATGTCTCAACCCTCTGAAGGTAACGAACGGGTCAACCCGACGCGGGCGGATGAGTTCCAGATCCTGCAGGACAGCCCCGGCCCCGGTAAATGGCGCGGTGGAGCGGGCGTGATCAAGGCGTCAACGCTGCTAGAGGCTGACAACACCGTTATGTCCTACATCTGTGACCGCGAACGGGCGGTTGTCTGGGGCATTGAGGGGGGGTTGCCCTCAATGCCGCACGGTCTGAACATTGTGCATGCCGAGACGGGGGAGGAGAAATGGCTGGGTTCCGTGTTTTCCAACTATCCGATCAAGAGCGGGGACAAGTTCACCCGCCCCACTGCGGGCGGTGGCGGATATGGGGACCCGATGGACCGCGATCCAGAGCATGTGAAGGAAGACGTGATCGACGAATATGTTTCCGTCGAGCGGGCGGAAACGGACTATGGCGTTGTTATCAAAGTGATCGACAAAGACATGCTGGAATACGAGATCGACACGGAGGCGACCATCAAGGCCCGAGCGCATATACGTGCCAATCGTGTGGAATGGGCGCGAATGGACCCAGCCGAAGTATCGCAGATGTATGTTGATGGCAAGATCAACTCGATGGATGCGGTACGCAGATATGCGGTGATCCTTAACTGGGGCACGGGAGAGTTGATGTCGAACTCCACACGCCAGTTCCGCGATAGCTTTGAAGGGCGCTCTGTCGCGCATTGGAGCTGAACATCACTGAAGTAATCCACAGATATCAAGAACCCCTCAGTGTTGATGCCGCTGTATCTGCGCTGGGGGATGATGCCGTTTTGGTTGCGGGTGGGACATGGGTCATGCGGGCACCTTTGCGCGATGAGGATAATGCAAAGGCATTTGTCTCATTGGCAAAGATTCCTGAATTGCAGGCTGTCTCTGCCGACGACACCTCTTTTCATCTGGGCGCGCTTGTTACCCACCACACCCTTGCCGCCAAAGCCGAACAATTGCCCGAGATGAGTGCGCTCGCGCAAGCCGCGGGGCAGTCTGCAAGCCCTGCAATCCGCCGTGCTGCGACGCTGGGTGGCAACATCTGCACGCAGGGTTTTGCGGCCGCTGATCTGGTGCCCGAGCTCATTGCTTTGAATGCTGTGGCTGAACTTCAATCTGCTTCGGGAACGACGGCTTTGAACGTCGAGGAATATATTCAGGCGCGGGGGGATAGACCATCTGACGAAATTCTCACCCATGTTCACATCCTGCGCCTTCCCGGAAGATCTGCCCACGTGAGAGGTTTGTTGCGACAAGCGGGTGAATACCCCGTCGCCACCGCAAGTGTCTATCTGGAGCTGGATGGGATCGACCAGATTGCTGCCCTGCGCATCGCCGTGGGTGCCGTTGAAGCGGTGCCAAAACGCTGGCGTGCGCTTGAGGATGCATTGATAGGGCAGCAATTTTCAACTCAGTCCATTTCGGCTCTGGCTCAATCCTTGATGGACGGCTTCACGCCGCGCGACGGTGTTGATGCGCAGGGCTGGTACCGATTGCGTGTCCTCCCGCAACTGGTCGCTCAGGCGTTTGCTGATTTGGCATCCCAGATGGAGAGGCCACTATTCCGATCACCTTTCCAATGCTCTGTTTTTTTCATTCGTAACGGAGCAAATTCTACACCGCCGGCCTATAGACCCGACATTCAAGCACGCTGCGGCGAATGTGGGTAGAGAGCCGATTTCGTTGAAAAAGGCGTTGGTTTTGACGTTGCGCTTTGAGCTAGTGCGCTGATTTTGTTGAACGACCGGTGCCTGGTCCTGCTTTTAGTCGGTGGCGGGCACCTTTGGCTTAAGTTTTACTAGTTTCCGGAGGTTTTGCTTGGCTATTGCCAGGGCATCCGATCCGAACGACGACTTTGTGAAAAGGTGCATGTCAATCTGACGTATCGATGGTTTTGCAGGTTCGACCTGGCTGATCTGGTGCCGGACCATTCGACCTTTTCCAAAAACCGTCACGGGCGTTTCCGCGAAAGTGGCCTATTCCGGCACCTGTTTGAGACTGTCTTGCAACGTTGCATGGATGAGGGTTTGGTTGGCGGTCACAGCTTTGGTGTTGATGCCAGCCTGATCCCAGCAAATGCTAATC
>JBAUHN010000121.1:0-3923 GCA_049680295.1 Sulfitobacter sp. | reverse complement strand
GTCCCAGTTGTCACGCTAGTGGCATGGCTGGATAGCTAACTTCGGAAAAGATAAACGCTGAAAGCATCTAAGCGTGAAGCTCTCTCCAAGATTAGGTTTCGTAAGCTGTTTACAGCGAAAGTCCCCTAGAAGACTACTAGGTTGATAGGCTAGATGTGTAAGCACGGTAACGTGTTCAGCTAACTAGTACTAACGGACGAATACTTGACCACCGATATTTTGCACTCTTGCGGACTCGGTTTCAAATCAGTTGCATAGCAACAAAAATGCCATTACCAATCAACACGGATTCAACTGAATCCAGGCCCCTGCGGGCGAATAGGTCGCAGGTGTCTTTCCGGTGACCATATCCGAAAGGTTATACCTGTTCCCATCCCGAACACAGAAGTCAAGCTTTCGGAGCCGATGATAGTGCCCACAAGTGCGAAAGTAGGTATTGCCGGTTTTTTAAAAACCTCCTCAGATTTATCTGTGGAGGTTTTTTCGTTTTCGCTTTCGAAGGTCTGTGGTCCTTATCGTTTGAATCCTAGAAGTTGGAGTCCATATCGCCCTCCAAGCCTCATCGCTTCCCACGGCCATGCGATTTCATGCCCTGTAGGCATTCCAGTCCCGCATTCGGCAAAGAAACTTTTCAATCGGCTGACTTGACAGCTGCAGGAGACTGGTAGTGCAGGCGAACAGTTGAGACGACCGAAACTTCCGACCGCATCGGAAGATCCACCGATTGAACATCTCCGTCTATGTAAAGTCCCCTGTAATACGTATTCTTTGGCCGAAAGCTGCGAAGTTGCGGTAGGTCGTCTCGCCAATATGGCGTGTATTCTTGGCTCATGCTGTTGGTGAACGATTTGTACATGGATTCTGGATTGTAAACCCATGTCGATTCTTGCACATTAACTTAGGCAGGTGAGTTCTGGAAAATTGCCAGCAGCAATTCGGACTTTTCGCGAGCCGCTTTGATTGCGTTGCCTCGCGCCTGAAGCTTGATCTGGTCCAATTCTCGGCTCCAATAGTCAAACGCAATGATATCAGGCACATCGTTGTCACAGGCGCTAGCAATGACTTCCATAGCTTTTGCATCGCTTTCCACAGAGACATGCAAGTTCATCTGCATCAAGTAGCCGACTTTCTTTTCGACGGCAGCTTGTCGATCAAGCTTTCTGTCAATTTCAAATTCGAATCTAGGAAGGATCGAAATGAAGTCTTCGACAATGTTCTCCGGTGGAACGGCAATTGCCAGCCAGGCGGCATTTAATTTTTGCACAGACTCAGTGACCTTTCGTCGGTACTCTGCGGGCGTCTCTCCGTCAACGAGCTACGCCAGAAATGTATGAATCTCAATGGGTTTGACCTGCAACTCTGCTTTATTTTCTTTGGCTCAGGTCTCCGACAGCAACCTTCAGAGAGACAGCATAGGTATTTTCTCGCCTACGCATTGGTTTGCTCGAATGCCAGCGTATGCGAGGTCAATTAGCGAGTTGCCTTGTCCGCAAGGCGAACCGCATTGCGATTTTTTTCTACTTGTCAGTCTCAGTTTTGGGTGTTGAAATTTCGCCGGTACAAATCGATTGAGATACATAAAAATTGGATTGTTTCAGAGCGTCGTGGATTTTTTCATGGCTAACAAGTGATTGAGCAGTTGTTAGTTCAGAAATTTCTTTTTGCTTTTTTGCAATTTCCCGTTCATAAACCGGTCCATTTCCGAGCATCGGAAAGCTATTCGCGGCAGCACGTTGCAAGTACGCGATTTGTCGCTCTCTTGCTTCGATCTCTCTTTCGAGAATTGTCCCGCTTGTTTTACCGCCAAATTGTCCATCCGCGCGCACGTCCTGTGACGCATGTTCAACTTCATGTGCGCGCGTACCGTTCTGAAGCTCTGTCCCACCAGGTTCGTACCACGGCCGCTCACCGAGGACAACGCAGCCAGTCGTTGGATCTTTTGGACAAACTGGGTAGTATGTTCCCGAGTTCTTTGTTGCTGCCTCGTAAACAGGAACCGTAACCTGCCGGCCATGTTCATCGAGCAGCGGTGTTCCGTCCCTGTTGGTCAGTCCGTCCCTACCGAGAAGCGTTGGTGTTACTTCGGACGGTAGTCCGTAACCCACTTGTTTTTTGCAATAATCCTCCCGTGCGGGATCACTTGGTTGTGAGCTCGCGTCTTCTGATCTAACAGGGGATGCGTCGAACGACGGAGCGGCACTTGCGAGTGCGTCTGACTCAGGGTTTTCGCCGTTAGCGTCGTTTTCTGATGTACTGCCGGAGCCAGACTTCGTTGACTTGGGCCCTTTGGGGGCGGCAGGTCCGGCATTCGCATTTGGCAGCGAAGGCAGTTTCTTTTTCGGTGGTGCGACCGAAGCGACCGCACCGCCAAGGAATACGGTGGCCGCACCTTTGATCATGATGCTGGGAACTTCAACCGCGCTGGATACAAAAGCAGTCGGAATGCCTGCGGATAAAACCGTGGCTGCTCCTTCCAGAATCTGTTTACCCGGTGGTGGCGCTTTGGGACCAGCCACCATGTCCTTCATGCGCGACACCGGTTGTCCTTCGACCAGAATATTGGCAACTCCGGTCAAACTTACGTCACCCCCATCATCGAGGTCTCCCATGCGGATGACGGGTAAGCATGCCCCTGGTGCTTCGCCTGCGAAAAATTTGGCAATCGAAGCGCGCAGCCCCGCGAGCCCACCGCCTTTGCCCTTCAGCAGCTCGTCTTTGGCGAGTCCAGTGAGCTCCCCCATGTTTTCGCTGACGGCCTTATGGGCAATCGTTTCGGCCGCCGAAGACTCGTCGTCAACCTTCCATTGACTCATCAGCTCCGTAGCAGCCGCGTCGAGTCCTTGACTAGCGATTGCATTCACATCGATGTTCTTAATGGCATTCTCGAGGTCGGCCGTCAGGCCGTCGACGGAGAGGCCATCCAGGGAAGATGACAGGTCGCTTGAAAGGCTATCCAAACCGCCCGTGAACATACCTTGCAATTGTTCGCCGACTTCGTCACCCAAGAAATTCGTGATTTTGTTCGCACCTGGTATCCCGCTCAGGCCTGCTGCTGCGAGCAAACTTTTCAGGCCCTGGCGTCCCATGGCGTCGGCTAGGGCTGCGGTGCTTTCGCCCTGAAGGGCGCTGCCTAGGGACGGCAGCAGGGGTTTCAATCCACCGACACCGGCGCTATCGAGAGCTGCGCCAAAGACGGCCGCAACGGGGCCGGAAGCCAAGGGATTGGCCAGTCCCATGGCATTCATGGCCGCGCCCATAACACCCTCGGATCCACCAGCCACCATGGCTTGTCCAACGGCTTGGCCAAGCCAATCGGCAGCCAAGCCAGGTGCCATTTGGCTGAGCATACCGGCCATCAAGTCCTCGAACTCTGGTTCAGGCGGCTCGGCGGATCCAGGAAGGTTGGTACTTAGCGGAGTAGCCGCCTCGCCGCCATTCCGCCAAGGCGAAGGTCGTCCGTCAGGCCTGCCCTTTTGTCCAGTTGTTTTGTCAACGGGTGGGGCAGGGGATCGACCGCGTGCTTCGTCGACCGCAGCTTGATTGTCACTCCCGGGTGCGGGACGCCCTTCATTTTTTTTGGGCATGTCCGGCATTTTTTCAATCGGAACAAATCCGCCTTCGTCACTGACTGGCCCATCACTTCCATCTGCCTGTGAACCGGGAATATAGGGCACAGCCGCCACTCCCTCATCGTGCGGTAGACCCACAAAGTGATTGCCATCCGCATCTCGGTAGACCGCCGCTGGCTGTGACGGCCAAACGCTCGCATCGTTCGCTTGTTTACCATGCGGCTGCTTTGACGGAAAATCGTAACCGACGAGTGTGGCTGGCATCTGTGTAACCTGTTAGAAGTCGTATTTGAATCCATCATCCGCGGGAGTGGACGGTGTGCTCGGTGGCGTGGGTTCCATCCTTGGCGGAGC
>JBAUHN010000120.1:0-8350 GCA_049680295.1 Sulfitobacter sp. | reverse complement strand
ACGCCAGAGTGACGGCAACGCCGGAAGTATCTGCATGTTGCGCGATCACCGCGTCGCCGCTGATCTGCTGGATGGATTTGGACGATTTGACTGCATTCAGCAATGCGTGTCTGAGGTGACGATCCTCGACCATATAGCCCACCGGGCCTTCTTCGATTTCGCTGTGGTCGAAGTGCATGAAAAACGGCGATGGCCCGCTGCCGGAACGGCCATCGGTGACTTTGATCTCAAGCATAGGTTGCGCATTGCCCGCAACAGCGTCCCATATGCCAATCCCCTCCAAAAGGCGGGTTGATGTCAGGGCCAGCGCATAGGACCGACCGTCAAACCTGGCGTCTTTACGTGTTTTGACCGGCAACGCGTCGATCAAAATTATGGATGCACCGGTGCTGGCCAAGGCCAGTGCCAGTGTTGTGCCGTTTAACCCGCCGCCCACAATGATGATATCGCCGTCAAAAGTCATGCGCCTGAATATGTCGTCGAGACAGGGATTGTCCATGCGCCTATCGGTCGCTACCTTTTGTCGGGACACATGTTGGGGGGTGAAAAATGCAGGACTGGTTGACCATGACGGCGGCCGATTTGGGGCGCGGCATTGCGGGTGGGCAGATTGATCCGGTTGCTTTGACCGAGACCTATTTGGATGCCATCGACGCCCACCCGTTGCGAGACAGGATTTATGCTTGTGTGACCCGCGACCGCGCATTGGCCGAGGCGCGCGCAGCTTCAATGCGCGCCCGGTCGGGGCACCGGTTATCATTGCTGGACGGGGTGCCGATCAGTTGGAAAGACCTGTTTGACAGTGCAGGTGTCGCCACCGAGGCGGGATCGATACTGTTGCAAGGTCGGGTGCCTGAGAGCGATGCACAAGTATTGGCGCAGGCGACGTCTATGGGTTTGGTGTGCCTTGGCAAAACTCACATGAGCGAATTGGCGTTCTCTGGCCTTGGCTATAATCCCAGCACCGCGACACCGCCTTGCGTCAATGATGACGGGGCGGTGCCGGGTGGATCATCTTCGGGGGCTGCAGCGTCGGTTGCCTTTGGTCTGGCAGCGGCCGCGATTGGATCGGATACCGGCGGATCGGTGCGGATACCGGCGGCCTGGAATGATCTGGTGGGCCTAAAGACGACGGCAGGGCGGGTGACATTGGAAGGGGTGGTTCCTTTGGCGCTCAAGTTCGACACGATAGGCCCGTTGACCCGCTCGGTTGAGGACGCGGCCCTTTTGTTGGCGGCGCTTGAGGGCGAAAAACCCAGCGATCTCAAGGGGGTCAGCCTGAAAGGGTGCAGATTTGCCATTCTTGATACGGTGGCATTGAAAGACCTGCGCGATGCGCCGCGTGCGGCGTTCAACAGTGCCGTTGAAAAGTTGCGGGCGGCAGGTGCCACAACTCAGCACATCGAAGTGCCGCAGGTCACGGACGCGATGGAGGCGGCGACCTGCCTTTATACCAGCGAAGCCTATGGTTTGTGGCGCGACGTGATCGAAGCGCATCCGGATGCAATGTATTCAGAGATCCTCAAACGGTTTCGAATTGGATCGTCGTTTTCAGGTCCGGATTATGTTGCGGCTTGGGCAGTATTGGAAAGTGCGCGGATGGCTTATGATCTGGAAACTGCCGGGTTTGATGCGGTGTTGATGCCAACGGCCCCGATCCTGCCACCAAATCTGGATCGGTTGATCCGCGACCATGACTATTATGTCACGGAAAACCTGCTGGCATTGCGTAACACCCGCATCGGGAATTTGATGGGTGTTTGTGCCCTAAGCCTACCAACAGGCGTGCCAAGCTGCGGTTTGATGTTGATGGCGCCGCCCGATATGGAAGCGCAATTGCTGCGTCTGGGCAAAGCCGCCGAAGGGGCGCTGGCCTAAAAGCCACAAATGACCGGAATCGTGCGGGTTTTTCTGGACGCGCCGGGTCCGCTTGGCTAATTTGGGGGAAACGGGACGCCAATGATCCCGACCCTGAGGCAGTTTTGATGTTGTTACCCGAGCGGTTTTCGAACCTTCCGGCCCACGCATGGCCGCGTTTGCGCGCTTTATTGGATGTGCATGAGGGCGGCGGCACGCCTATTCACATGACCATAGGTGAGCCGAAACACAGCTTTCCCAGCTGGGTCACGGATGTGATTGCCGAAAATGCTGCCGGTTTTAACATTTACCCGCCAAACGAAGGCTCACCCGATTTGCGCCAGGCGATCTGCGGTTTTGTGCAGCGCCGGTATGGTGTGACGCTGGATGCCGACAGTCAGGTTATGGCGCTGAATGGCACGCGCGAAGGGTTGTATAACGCGGCGATGGCGCTGTGCCCCGAGACCAAGGCAGGCAAACGGCCTGTCGTCTTGATGCCCAATCCGTTTTATCAGGTCTATATGATTGCGGCTTTGTCGGTTGCAGCGGACCCGGTCATGGTGCCCGCAACCGCCGAGACGGATCATCTGCCTGACTACGCGCGCTTGTCTGATGACATTTTGAACCGCACGACCGCCGCCTATATCTGCTCGCCCGCGAACCCGCAGGGTGCGGTTGCAAGCCGCGCCTATTGGACGCAGTTAATCGGGCTGGCGGAACGCTTTGATTTCAAGATTTTTGCCGACGAATGCTATAGCGAGATTTACCGCAACGAGGCCCCCGTTGGCGCATTGCAGGTTGCTGAGGAAATTGGCGCGGACCCGGACCGGGTTGTTATTTTTCATTCACTGAGCAAGAGGTCGAATTTACCCGGATTGCGGTCGGGGTTTGTTGCAGGTGGTGCGAAATCAATCACGGAAATCCGGCAGCTTCGAAATTACGCGGGCGCCCCGTTGCCGCAGCCGATACAGGCGGCCTCAGCTGCGGTTTGGAGCGATGAAGAACATGTCGTCGAGAACCGGCGGCTTTACGTAGAAAAATACGACATCGCGGATCGTATTTTGGGGAATGTCGCAGGCTTTACGTCTCCGCAGGCAGGGTTTTTTTTGTGGCTGCCGGTTGATGACGGCGAAGTGGCCGCGAAAAAGCTATGGGCCGAGACCGGGGTGCGCGTGCTGCCGGGGGCCTATCTGGCTGGGGACGTTGACGGAACAAACCCGGGATCGGGATACATTAGGGTCGCCATGGTGGCCCCAAAAGCGGAAACGGCGCGTGGGATCGAATTGATCCGCGATTGCCTATACCCGCAATAATTCAAGGAAACAGGCATGGCATATCAAACACGTGGACGCGGCCCTTTGCTGGACAGCAATATGCAAGCCGCAGTCGAAAAACGCGGCAAGGAACTGCTGGGTATTGCCTTGATTATTGTCGGGTTGATGGCTGCCGCGATGATTGGTTCCTACACGCCGGATGATCCCAATTGGATGGTGTCCACGGATGCGCCTGTTCAAAATATGATGGGCCGGATCGGTGCCTCGATTGCGGCACCTTTGTTTATGATCGTCGGCTGGGGCGCTTGGGGGCTTAGCATTGTCCTTCTTGTCTGGGGCTTGCGGTTTGCCTTGCACCGCGGCGAAGATCGCGCCGTTGGGCGGCTGATTTTCGCACCGATTGCGATTGCTTTGGGCGCGATATATGCGGCGACGCTGACGCCGGGTGATCTGTGGCTGCAAACCCACAGCTTTGGTCTGGGCGGGCTGTTTGGCGATACGGTTATGGGCGCATTGCTGAATATCATTCCGGTGTGGACCTCGGTAACGGTCAAGATGATGTCGCTGGTGATGGGTGTGGCTATCGTGGCGATGGGCGCATTTGTCCTCGGCTTTACGCGGCCGGAACTGGCCAGTATCGGGCGCTATCTGCTGGTGGGCCTGATCATGGCCTATGCCGGTTTGATGACGGTTTTGGGACGGGGTGCCAGTGGTGCTCTGTCCGCCGCCCAAGGTTTGAAGGCGCGGCAGGCAGAACGTCGCGAACGCGCGCGTGTGTCAGCGCAGGAAGCCGCCGAATTTGCTATGGCTGAAGGGGCCAGTGGTGCTGTTCCACGTGCGCCGGATGATGACGGATATGAGGCCGAGGTGAAGACAGGCCTTTTGGCGCGGATGCCGGGGCTGATCAAACGTCCCGACAGCATGCCGGAACCGGAATTGATCGAAACCTATAGCACCGTTGATGTGGGCGAAGGCCCCGGCGATGACCGGATCAAAGCCAAAATCGCCGACGTGATTAAATCACGCGTGCGCAGCGGACTGGCCACCACAGCGATTGAGGCGCCACTGACCAAAGGCTTGGGTCGCGGCCCGGATGCATTGGTTTTGGGCACCGCGGGGGCACGGGCAGAGCCGCCTTTGACGGCGCAGCAGGGCGTTGCAGCACCTTTCGAAGGTGCGCAATCCGGTGATATTGTTGAAGAAATGGATGCCTATTCCTATGATCAGGGCGTGGCACCGCAGATCCCGGTGGCTGAGCCGCGAAAGGTTGTGCAGCAACCGGCGCGCAAGCCCGTCCAACCCTCGCGCCGCGCACAGGCCGAAGCGCAGCCGACACTGTCATTTGATGACACCCATCCGGGGTTCGAATTGCCGCCGCTGAACCTGTTGGAAAATCCTGTGCATGTTCCGCGCCTGCAACTCAGCGACGAAGCGTTGGAAGAAAACGCGCGGATGCTGGAATCGGTTTTGGATGATTACGGCGTGAAAGGCGACATTGTCAGCGTGCGCCCCGGTCCGGTTGTCACCATGTACGAGTTGGAACCGGCACCCGGTTTGAAAGCCAGTCGCGTTATCGGTCTGGCCGATGATATTGCCCGCTCGATGGCCGCATTGTCTGCGCGGGTCAGCACTGTGCCCGGACGGTCGGTGATTGGGATCGAACTGCCCAATGAAACCCGCGAAAAGGTTGTTCTGCGCGAAATCCTCAGCAGCCGTGATTTTGGCGACAGCAACATGCGCCTGCCACTTGCCTTGGGCAAGGACATCGGCGGCGATGCGGTTGTTGCCAACCTGGCAAAGATGCCGCATTTGCTGATTGCCGGGACCACCGGGTCGGGTAAATCCGTGGCGATCAACACGATGATCCTGAGCCTGCTTTACAAGCTGACACCCGAAGAATGCCGAATGATCATGATTGATCCCAAAATGCTGGAACTGTCGGTTTACGATGGCATTCCGCATCTGTTGTCGCCGGTTGTGACCGACCCTAAAAAAGCCGTTGTCGCGCTAAAGTGGACCGTCGGCGAGATGGAAGAGCGCTATAAGAAAATGTCCAAAATGGGCGTGCGCAACATCGAAGGTTACAACGGCCGGGTTCGCGAGGCGCTGGATAAGGGCGAGCTGTTCAGCCGCACTGTGCAAACCGGGTTTGACGATGAAACCGGCGATCCGGTGTTTGAGACTGAAGAAAGCACACCTGTAGCGTTGCCCTATATTGTGGTGATTGTGGATGAGATGGCCGATCTGATGATGGTAGCCGGCAAAGAGATCGAGGCCTGCATTCAGCGTCTGGCGCAAATGGCGCGGGCAAGTGGTATCCACCTGATCATGGCGACGCAGCGCCCGTCTGTGGACGTTATCACCGGCACCATCAAAGCGAACTTTCCCACGCGGATTTCGTTTCAGGTGACCTCAAAAATCGACAGCCGCACGATCCTTGGTGAAATGGGTGCCGAGCAGCTGTTGGGCATGGGGGACATGTTGTATATGGCCGGGGGCGCGAAAATCACGCGCTGTCATGGTCCTTTTGTCAGCGACGAAGAGGTCGAAGAAATCGTCAATCACCTGAAAGCTTATGGTGAGCCGGATTATGTCGGCGGCGTTGTTGATGGCCCATCCGATGACCAGGAAAGCAGCATTGATCAGGTGCTGGGTCTGGGCGGCAATACCGATGGCGAAGACGCGTTGTATGACACCGCTGTGGCGATTGTGATCAAAGATCGCAAGTGTTCGACCAGCTATATCCAGCGCAAACTGGCCATTGGCTACAACAAAGCTGCACGACTGGTCGAGCAGATGGAAGATCAGGGTCTGGTGTCGCCCGCCAACCACGTCGGCAAGCGCGAAATCTTGGTTCCAGAGCAAGGATAACTTCGGGCCGGGTAATAATGCGGAAATACGCCTGAAAATCAGCGTTAGATCGCTGAATGCAGGGCCATTTCGCAGGTTGATATCGAATATCATCGGCCGTGCGCCTATGTCTTTTGGCAAGGCTTTTGATTTACAGGATGACGCAATGACTTTTCTTCGCCGCACCTCACTTGTCGTTGGGCTGGTTTTGCTGACGGCTTTCCCCGCCGCGGCCCAAAAATTGCCCCTAACCGAGATTTCATCCTTTCTGAATGGATTTCAGACGGCGGTCGGGGATTTCACCCAGATCAATGACGATGGGTCGATCAGCACTGGAAAGGTCTTTATCAAACGCCCTGGAAAGGTGAGGTTCGAATATAATCCACCTGAAACCGCGCTTGTCGTGGCCGGATCGGGTGCGGTTGTGATCTTTGACACCAAATCGAACCAGCCACCCGAAACCTATCCGCTTAAGCGCACGCCATTGTCGATTATTCTGGCCAGGACGGTTGATCTGGGGCGTGCGCGTATGGTGGTCGGGCACGAATACGACGGCACCGCGACGCTGGTCACGGCGCAAGACCCTGAAAATCCTGAATACGGCAGCATTCAGATGGCTTTTACCGGCAACCCTGTCGAATTGCGCCAATGGATCATCAATGATGCAAACGGTGGGCAGACAACAGTAATACTGGGCGCGCTGACCAAAGGTGGCGCGCTGTCAAACCAGCTTTTTGATACAAATAGCCTCAGCAACAGACGTAATCGCTGATCTGGTCGCCGTAGGCCCTTTCGAAACAGGCCCGCGGTGATTTCCTACAGGCGCGCGCTGCACGCGGCGAGTTGCGATTGATACATTGCAGCACGTTGGTCGACATTTCCTGCCACCCGCAGCAACCATGATTTGCGGTTGTAGCTGCCCCGCGCGAAACCTGTGTGACCTTCGTGGTAGGCCAGATATTGATTGCGCGCATCGGTCAATGAGATGCTGTTCCGCTCGCGCGAGATGTTCATGTACCACCCCATAAAATCAGAGGCATCCCTGATCCGGTTGCGCCTTGCCGTGCGTTTTCCGGTTTCGCTGCGGTATTCATCCCAGGTTGCATCCAGCGCTTGCGCATACCCGTAGGCACTGGATTGGCGTCCCATCGGGATTACACCCAGCACGTATTTATAGGGTGTGCGCGCGTCGGAAACGAATTTGCTTTCTTGATGGATCGTGGCCATCTGCACGTGAACGGGGACCCCCCAACGCCGCTCGGTTGCACGAAATGCCTTTAGGTATTCAGGGCGCTGTTTGACAATTGTGCATGCATTATCCAGCCCGCGTGGCGCGGAAGATTGACCGCCGCCACAGGATGCTACCAGCAACACAACTATCATAGCGCGAAGAGTTCTGCTCATCTGCCTCTCGCTTTCTTTTTTTTGCAACTATAGCGGATAAATTCCGGTCAGGAAATCAAGAAATAATCACCCGTGATTTTTGATTTGCGGCACGGTCCAGTGTCGTAAAACTGCTGTTTTTCTTGGAAATATCTGAAAAACCACATGATTTTTCTTGTATTGTTTGGTATGTGAACACAGTCTGTTTCCTATTGTTTAGGCTCAATAGTTAGACAAATTCTTCTTGAAACAGTAAATTTGTCGCGGTAGGGGCTTTATTGTAATGATTAGAACACGCGCAAAGTATTCACTGGGCCAGGTGGTCCGGCACCGTAACCATCCGTTTCGCGGTGTGGTTTTCGACGTCGATCCGAATTTTGCAAACACCGACGAATGGTACGAGGCGATACCCGAAGACAATCGCCCGGTGAAAGAACAGCCGTTCTACCATCTTTTGGCTGAAAATGACCAAAGCTATTACGTCGCCTATGTGTCGGAACAAAACCTGGTCGCCGATTATTCGGGCGAACCTGTAGATCATCCGGATATTCCGGATCTTTTTGGTCCGTTCAATGACGGCGCCTATCCACTGCATTTTCAGCTGAACTGAGTTTGCGTTTGGTCGGGTTGGCCTGAATTTCTGACCCTCAATACCCAAGCGCGCAGCCGTCTTTACGTGGATCGCTGGCACCTTCCAACACGCCATCACTGCGGATATTGATGGCCTGCGCGCCGCCGATTGGTTTGTCTGCAACGGTTACGTGATGCCCCAAATCGGCCAATTCCTGACGGGTCTTGTCTGAATACCCTTGTTCAACCTTTAGCGTGCCATTGTCTGAAAATACGCGCGGCGCGTCGATTGCTGTTTGCGCGTCCATCCCGAAATCGACCATGTTGGACACGAATCGCGCGTGGCCTGTGGGTTGATACGCACCACCCATGACGCCAAACGGCATTGTGACATGGCCGTTCTCGCGGATCATGCC
>JBAUHN010000119.1:0-2039 GCA_049680295.1 Sulfitobacter sp. | reverse complement strand
GCATGGCCGTAGAACAGCCAATCGCATTGCCGCGACGGCTTAGCAGCTATCGTGCGCGGAGGGAATCGAGTTCTTGTCACTTGCTTGGGATGCATAAGCATCAAAGAGTAAGCGATGCGAGGACCCCATGGTATCGCCTTTCGGCCTAATCTGAGATTCTGACCTTCAACTGATTTGGAGGTGATTTTATGCTTGATGACGGAAGTGGATTGGGGCGGGACAAACCGCACCGGCGGACGGCTGCTGAACGAGCGGTAATTGTTGCTGAGAGTTTTGAGCCTGGTGCGACTGTTGCCGGTGTTGCGCGGCGACATGGGATTGTAGCATCGCAGCTTTCAACGTGGCGCACGGCAGCAAAGCGCAAAAGTGGCGAGGCTAGCAGCCCTGCGTTTGCCGATTTATCCGTGATGCCCGATGCGTTGCCCGCAGCGTTTGATGGCATTGAGATTTTGTGCGGTGCTGTCTCTATTCGCCTTCCCAAGAGCACGACGCCCAAGCGGATTGGAGACATTGTCCACCGCTTGGCACAAGGGGCGTGATCTATCCCAGCCAAGCGGTTCGGATCGTGATTGCCACCAAACCAGTGGACTTCCGCAAGGGGCACGATGGATTGGCAGCTTTGGCCGAGCGCGAACTTGGCCTTGATCCCCATTCCGGCATCATCGTTGTGTTCCGCGCCAAACGCGGCGACCGGATCAAGGTGCTGCTCTGGGACGGATCTGGCTTGGTGCTTTGCTACAAGCGGTTGGAGCATGGCAAGTTCGCCTGGCCGAAAGTTCAGGACGGCGTGATGCGATTATCCAAGGGGCAATTTGAAGCTTTGTTTGAAGGTTTAGACTGGCGTCGGGTCATGGCGCGGCGGACCCGACGCCCGGGTGCGACAGAATGATTTTGGGCGTCAAATATGGCCTAAATGCCGTGCATTCATGGCCCTATTCTGCTAGAAAACGCCTATGTTCAGCGCCCTCAAAAACCTTGATTTGGATGCCCTTCCTGCGGATATGCGGGCGGTTGTTTTGGCGGCTCAAGAACAAGTGACACAGCACGGAATGCGGACCTGACCGCTCAAAACGCCGACTTGAAGTGTAGCACCGCTGAACTGACGGAACGCAACGCGGCCCTTGCCACTCAGAAAGCTGAACTTGAGGCGCTGAACGCGCGACTGGAACATTTTGTCAAAGAACTGAACCAAGTGATCTACGGCGCGCGCAGTGAGAAGCTGACACAAGACGAGCGCCAACTGGCGTTTGAGGATATTGAGGTCGCTCAGTCAGAGGCGGAAGAGCAGTCAGACGTCATCGAAATGACCACGCCGCGCAAGAAGCGTAAGCCTGCGCAGCGCAATATTGGCAATTTGCCAGATCACCTTGAGCGTATTGAACAGATCATTGAGCCAGACAGCATTGCCTGCCCCTGCGGGTGTGGCGACATGGTGCGTATCGGTGAAGACCGCACAGAGCGGCTAGAAATTGTTCCCGCACAGCCAAAGGTAATCGTGACCATCCGCCCTAAGTATGCCTGCCCGAACAAGCAGGGCGGCGTTGTGCAAGCCTTGGCTCCTGTGCATCTGATCGAGGGCGGTTTGCCCACAGAAGGCACACTGGCCCATGTCAGCGTGTCCAAATATGCGGATCACTGCCCGCTGTTTCGCCAGTCTCAGATATACGCACGCTCTGGCCTTAACATTGACCGCTCCACGCTGGCCAACTGGATGGGGAAGGTGTCGTTCCATCTGGCACCGGTCGTGGATCACATGTTCAAAGAACTCAAATCATCGAACAAGCTGTTTGCTGATGAGACGCGCTGTCCGGTGCTTGATCCGGGGCGGGGTAAGACCAAAACAGGTTATCTCTGGGCTATCGCCCGCGATGAGCGCCCCTTTAGTGGCACAGCGCCGCCCGGTGTGGTGTTCTGCTACGCTGATCCGTTGCGAACGCCGCCCTCGTGGCGATATCCTCTGCCTGCTGCACATGTTCAGGTCCGAAAGGGGACAGCCCCAAATGGCGCATCGCGAGGGCATGGTGTTCATGCCGCGTATT
>JBAUHN010000118.1:0-17172 GCA_049680295.1 Sulfitobacter sp. | reverse complement strand
ACGCTTCACCCACGGCCGCATAGGTCAGCTGTCCGGCATGCACATTCAACCCCGCCTTAAGATGTGGATTATCTGCGCAGGCTTGTTTCCAGCCCTTATTTGCCAATTGCAGCATGAACGGCATGGTCGCATTGCCCAAGGCAATCGTCGACGTCCGAGCAACTGCGCCGGGCATGTTGGCTACACAATAGTGCATAATGCCATCCACATCGTAGATCGGATCGCTGTGTGTTGTCGCCTTGGAGGTTTCAAAACAGCCACCCTGGTCAATGGCGACGTCCACCAGCGCCGCACCGGGTTTAAGTTCAGCCAACTGCGCGCGGCTTAGCAGTTTGGGGGCCGCTGCACCGGGTACCAGAACCGCACCGATGATCATGTCAGCGGCTTGTGCCAGTTCCAGTGTGTTGCCCGCACTGGCGTAGCTGGTTTTGAACTGACCGCCAAAGACGTCATCCAAATACCGGATACGGGGCAGTGATCTGTCCAGAACGGTCACATCCGCGCCCATGCCAGCGGCAATACGTGCCGCATGGGTGCCGACAACGCCGCCGCCGATGACCACAACACGCGCCGGGCCAACACCCGGAACGCCGCCCATCAACACGCCGCGTCCGCCATTGGCCTTCTGCAAGGTCCAGGCGCCGACCTGAGGCGCCAAACGGCCTGCCACTTCGGACATCGGCGCCAGCAACGGCAACCCGCCTGCGGCATCTGTGACGGTTTCGTAGGCGATGCAGGTGGCACCGGACGCCAGCAGATCATTGGTCTGATCTGGATCGGGTGCCAGGTGCAGGTAGGTGAACAACAACTGGCCCTTGCGCAGCATCTTACGCTCGCCCGCCTGTGGTTCCTTGACCTTAACAATCATGTCTGCTGCGGCAAAAATATCCTCGGCCGTGGCAAGGATTTGCGCGCCCGCATCGACATAGTCTGCATCATCAAACCCGGCACCATTTCCGGCCCCGGCCTGGATCACGACCGAATGGCCATGTGCAACCGCTTCGCGCGCGGCATTTGGGGTCACGCCGACCCGGAATTCTTGTGGTTTGATTTCTGTAGGGCAACCGATTTTCATGGAACGTTTCCTCCTTCATTCCGTTTGAAGGAATCATATCTTTGCCTGCGCGCAATTAGGCGTTAATTTTGCCTCGCTATTTGATGTGGATTTGGCATACTCTTCGAAGAATTTGCCAATTACTCGAAAGTTCTTGCGTCAATGACATTAGATACAACAGATCGTCGGATTCTGACAGCCTTGCAGCGCAAGGGGCGATTGTCGAATGCGGACCTGTCCGAGCAGATCAATTTGTCCGCTTCTGCCTGTCACCGCCGTGTGCAACGGCTTGAGGCAGAGGGCTATATTCGCGACTATGTCGCCTTGCTGGATGCCCGAAAAATGCGCGTCGCGACGACAGTTTTTGTCGAAATCACCTTGCAAGGGCAGGCGGACGAGGTGTTGGACGCATTCGAAAAGGCCGTGGCGCGTATTCCCGATGTATTAGAATGCCATCTGATGGCGGGCTCGGCAGATTATTTGCTGAAAGTCGTGGCTGAAAACACGGATGATTTTGCCCGCATTCACCGCCAGCATCTGGCCCGTCTGCCCGGTGTCGGCCAGATGCAGTCCAGTTTTGCCTTGCGCACTGTCTTCAAAACAACGGCGCTGCCGGTGTGAGGGTGGTCTATCATTTAGCCATTGGGTTGACTGACCCGGTGCAAATTGTTATTCACCTAAATGGGTGAACGAATCGACGCTGAAAAACTGGACATGATCCTGAAGGCTGCGGGCGATCCGACACGACGGGCAATCCTGACGCTTTTGGCCCAGCAGGGCCCGATGCGCGTGACGGATATTCACCGGCAGTTCGACATGAGCCTCAATTCCGTATCCAAACACATCAAAGTGCTGGAACGGGCAGGTCTGGTTTTGCGGCGCACGGAATGGCGCGAGCATCTGATCGAGGTTCAGATGGCGCCACTGTCAGTGATCGACGATTGGTTCACCTCATTGCGCTCAATCTGGGACATCCGTTTGGAAGTTCTCGATGGGCTGGTCACAAAGGGAGATCCAAAAGATGACTGATCTGACACTGACGACGGAACGCACGATCAAGGCCCCCCAGAAACAGGTGTTTGATGCCTGGCTTGACCCGGCCATGCTGCAACGCTTTATGATGCCTGCGCCGGGGATGACGGTGCCAAAAGCGTCTAACGATCCAAAGACCGGTGGCCGGTTTGAAATTCTGATGAAGGCCGGAGACAACGACATTCCGCACAGCGGCACGTACCGCGAAATCACCCCGCATGACCGCATCGTTTTCACTTGGGAAAGCCCGTTTTCCGTCGAAGACAGCACCGTCACCCTGACTTTTGCAGCCGTTGAAGGTGGCACGCATGTCACGCTGACCCATGTGCGGTTTCCCGACGCGGAATCGCGCGACAATCATCTGGGTGGCTGGAACGGCATTCTTGAGAAACTTGACACTCAGTTGGCATAATCAACAGGAGACGCGCAATGGGTTTTTCCCTTGGCAATTGGTGTGAGCGATACTTGAACCGCGGCGCCTATTGGCTTTGAGGGTAGGGTGATTGGCTGATCTTCGGGCTGGAATTGTCGTTCCGGCCCGACAGCGATGACCCCGGCAAAACTCCGTGCCGGACTTTGCTGTTTTCTGAAGGCTGCGCCGAAGTGGACGCCGTGAAATTACTGGAATGCTGGGTGAAACACAGTCTGGTGGGGATCAACCGGTGAGGTAACGACAGTGCCAAAGACAGCTTTCATATGATTGAACCGCAGGCCGCTGATCTTGTTCAATTTGCGGTGCATGGATCATTGGATGATGAACCCCACAGTCATTGATGCAGATCGCTGGCTTCAGCCGCCCACCATATAGGGCATCAAAACGATCTCGTTTTCCTCTGAGACAGGGGTGAACCACGCGTCGCGGTAGATCACCCCGTCCAAGGCAAACGACACCCCCCGTTTTATGCGTGGCTCAAGCGCCGGGTGTTTGAGGATCAACTGATCCAATACCTGCTTAAAGTTAGCAGCCTCAACCTCAACAAACGCCTGGCCCTCTGCAAGGCTGCGCAATGATCCCCAAAGCTTGACCCGGACCATCTCTACCCCTTGGACGACATCGCCTGAAATATTCTGGGCGGCGACATTGGCAATTCATCCATGCGCACCCCGATGGCACGAGATACAGCATTAGAAATCGCCGCCAGCGGTGGGACAATTGGTGTCTCGCCTACGCCGCGCACGCCGTAAGGGTGGCCGGGATTGGGAATTTCCAAAATCACCGTCTCGATGGGCGGCAGGTCAGACGCGACCGGCACGCGGTAATCAAGGAAACCTGCGTTTTGCAACCGCCCGTCTTCGCCATAGATATACTCTTCGTTGAGCGCCCAGCCGATGCCTTGCACCGCACCGCCCTGCATTTGACCTTCGACATAATCTGGGTGCACGGCTTTGCCTGCATCCTGAAACACCGTGTAGCGCAGAACTTTGGTGGCGGCAGTTTCAGGGTCCACCTCGATGTCGACCAGATGCACGCCAAAGCTGACCCCGGCGCCATCGGCGTTGACCTCGTGGTGGCCTGCAATCGGACCGCCGGTATTGTCAGAAATCGCGGCAATTTCGGCCAGCGTCATCGGGTCAAAGTCACCGGCATTGGGCCCCGATGGTTTGGCTGCGCCATCTTCCCAGATCACTGCATCTTCATCTATGCCCCAGATTTTGGCGACCCGTGCGCACATCTCTTTGATGGCGGCGCGTGCGGCCTCAATCGTGGCCAGACCTACCGCAAAGGTCACGCGACTGCCGTCGGTTACATCGTTGTACCCGATCGAATTTGTATCAGTGATGACAGTGCGGACCTTATCATAGGGTACGCCCAGTTCTTCCGCCGCCATCATCGAGATCGAAGCGCGTGATCCGCCAATGTCGGGGTTGCCCTCGACCACGCTGACGGTGCCATCGGAATCGAGATTAAGCGAGACACATGTGTTGCCGCCAAAGTTGAACCAGAACCCGCACGACAATCCACGTCCCTGATTTTCGCCCAAAGGTGCAGTGTAATGCGGATGTGCCTTGGCCGCCTCTAACGTTGCAACAAGGCCGATTTCATTGAACGTCGGCCCGTAGGATGACAACGTGCCTTTGCGCGCGGCGTTGATAAGCCGGGTTTCCAGCGGATCAAGGCCAAGTGTCTGGCACAATTCGTCCACCACGCTTTCAACGGCATATACGGCCATCGGCGCGCCGGGCGCGCGGTATGAAATCTCTTTTGGGCGGTTGGTCATCACGTTCCAGCCAAGGGTTTGCACCGCTGGCAAATCATAAGCGGCAAACGCGGCTTGCGATCCGAATTCTACGGTGCCGTTGGGAAACGCGCCGCCCTGATAACGCAGCTTGGCCTGTCCGGCGGTGATACGGCCATCTTTGGTCATGCCGATTTTGACGTCGATAGAGGACGACACCGTCGGGCCGGTGGCGCGAAACACCTCTTGGCGCGACATTACAATCTTGACCGGCTTGCCGGATTTGCGCGACAGCGCCAGTGCGACAGGTTCGATAAAAACCGTGGTTTTGCCGCCAAAACCGCCGCCGATTTCGGATGCTGTGACCCGCAGTTGGCTGGCATCCATGCCTAAAAGTGCGGCACTGACGGACCGCACCATAAACTGACCTTGGGTACAGCACCATAATTCGCCGCGCCCGTCTTTGCCCAGCGAGGCAAGACAGGCTTGCGGTTCAATATAACCCTGATGGGTCGCGGCGGTTTTGAATGTACGTTCAACAATCTTGTCGGCCATGGCAAACCCGGCGTCTACATCGCCGTGGCCAAATTCAAAGTGGCTGGTAACGTTTTCCGAATACTCCGAACCGACGGATTCGTCGCCACGCCCGGTTTGCACCACAGGCGCGCCCGGTTTCATGGCGGCGTCCACATCTGTGACATGGGGCAGGACGTCGTATTCAACTTTGATCAGGCGCAATGCCGCCTTGGCAATAGAGCCGGAAGTCGCAGCAACCGCAACGACCGCGTGACCATCGTAAAGAACCTTGTCATGCGCCAGACAATTCGCGGCGATATCGGCAAGGTCCTCGTCATCGGGACAGGTCAGATCAGCATGAGTGACAATCGCCTTTACACCCTTCAGCGTCTCGGCCGCCGACGTGTCGATAGACACAATGCGGGCATGGGCATGCGGGCTGCGCAAAATGCGTCCGTGCAACATGCCGGGGGCTGACATATCCGCGCCGTAAAGCGCCTTGCCGGTGACTTTGTCGATCCCGTCCGGGCGCGTAACCCGTGTGCCGACAATTTTGAAATCGCGTGGTGCGAGGGCGTCGAGAGACATCTTAGGTGCTCCTCATCTGTGCGGCAGCAGTTTGTACTGCCTTGATAATTTTGTCGTAGCCGGTGCAACGGCACAGGTTCCCCGCCAGCCAATAGCGCACTTCGGTGTCCGTCGGGTCGGGGTGTTTTTCCAACAGATCACGTGCGGCGATCAGAATACCGGGGGTACAGATGCCACATTGCAATGCTGCTTCCTCCAGAAACACCTTTTGCAAAATGTGCAGGTCGTCGCCGTCGGCCATGCCTTCAATAGTGTCAATCCTGGCATCCTGCGTTTCGGCGGCAAGCACCAGACACGAACAAACCAGCCGCCCGTCCAGCATGACACTGCACGCCCCACAATCGCCGGTGCCGCAGCCTTCCTTGGCACCTGTCAGATGCAAACGGTCGCGCAGCGCATCCAAAAGCGTTTCGTCCGGCGCGCAGATGAATTCCGCATCATCACCGTTTACAGTTGCAGATATATGTAGGGACTTCATGTTTGACCTCCGGCGCGCGCCTGGGCAATCAGGGCCGCACGTTTGGCAAGAACACCTGCCGTTTTGGTGCGGTATTCGATGGTGCCGCGTTTGTCTGTGATCGGATTGCATGCAGCCTCAACCGCCGCGACCATTTGTGCCAGCGCTGCCTCGTCCAGCTTGGACCCGACCAGCGCCTCACCGGCGTTGGCCACCAACAGCACAGTTGGCGCCACCGCGCCAATTGCCACGCGCGCAGAAGTGCAGACGCCGGTCGCGTCCAGCGTAAGATTGACACCGGCCGAAGCGACGGCAATATCCATCTCGGTGCGTGGAATAAAGCGCAAATAGGCGTCGGATGCGTTCTTGGGGCGTGCAGGCAGAAAGATCGAAGTGATGATATCATCCTTGGCCAAGGCAGTCTTGCCCGGACCCACTGGAATTTCGCAGACCGGGCACTCACGTGCACCACCGGCGCCATGAATGCGTGCAATCGCATTAGCCGCGAACATCGCCGGAACTGAATCCGCTGATGGCGATCCGTTGCACAGGTTTCCAGCCATGGATGCGCGGCCCTGAACCTGAGTTGATCCAATAAGGCCTGTCGCCTCAACCACGCCGGGCCACAGGGCGCTGAGACCTGCGTGCTCTGCCATTTCCGCCCCTGAGACTGCCGCGCCGATGCGGTATCCGCCCTCTTCGGCAATGATGCTGCGCATGCCACCGATGTGTTTGATATCGACGATCAACTCAGGCTCAACCAATTCGGATTTCAACTGCACCAAAAGGTCGGTCCCTCCGGTCAAAACACGCGCCAATCCAGCCTCATGGCGAAGCAGGGCGCAGGCATCTTCTATTTCGGTTGGTTTTTCGTATCTCATTTGTCCATCCTGTTTCGTTATCTGTGATCTTTGTGTACATATCTTGCAAGGGAAATCCGCCATATTTTCGCTCAAGTCGGGCGGTTTTGTATGGTGCGTGGACAATCGAGACCCTGGTTTTGGCAACTCACTTTCGGTCCGGTGCGACTGTCGCTATTTTACGTTCGAGCCATCAAAGGAAACCGGAACATGCGCGCATTTGAAACACTGGACGTGAAACCTGTCGCGGACGGGGTGCTGTTGGTCACGCTGAACCGACCCGAGGTGTCCAACGCCTTCAACACGCAGATGGCGCGCGATATTGTTCAGCTTTTTGAAGATATTGCGATGTCGTGCGACGACACGCGGGCCGTCGTTGTCACCGGGGCAGGGGATGCAGCGTTTTGTGCCGGCGGGGATTTGAAAGAACGCAATGGCATGTCTGATCGGGCATGGCAGGCCCAGCATGTGATCTATGAACGGATGATCCGTGCGGTGATCGGCTGCCCGCTGCCGGTGATCGGTGCGATCAATGGTGCGGCCTACGGCGGCGGCTGCGAATTGGCGGCCGCCTTTGATTTTATCTACGTGTCCAAGACCGCCAGATTTGCCCAGACCGAGGTGAAAATCGGCATCATTCCCGGCGCAGGGGGCACCCAAACACTGGCCCGGGCGATTGGCGAAAGGCGCGCGAAAGAGCTGATTTTGTCAGGGACCGTGTTTACCGCACGGCAGGCCTATGACTGGGGGCTGGCCAATATGATATGCGCCCCGGAAGATCTGCTGGATTGCGCGATTGCGCAGGCGAAAATCATCGCCGCAAACGCGCCCATTGCCGTACGACAGGCCAAACAAGCCATTCACAAGGGGCTGCAAATGGGTCTGATGGATGGCCTTGCCTTTGAAATCGAGGCGTACAACCGAACGATCCCAACGAAAGATCGGCGCGAAGGGGTCCTTGCCTTCAATGAGAAACGTAAACCCAAATTCAAAGGGGAATAACCAAAAAAACTATGATGCTTTAGTAGCGCCCTCTTGCTGGAGCACGGGTGACGGGCCTGGATTTTTGCCGCTCGCGCAGGTAGACGAATATCCCCGACCCAAGGATCAGCGATATCCCGATCCAGATTTCCAAGTCCGGTAGGTCCGCAAAGATAAACCAGCCCCAGAAGACTGCCAGCGGCAAGCCGACATATTCAAACGGGGCAACGGTTGCCGCATCGGCCATCCGGTAGGCTTGGCTGAGGCAATAGCCGATGATGGCGGAGTTGGCGCCAAGCCCGATCAGGAGCCAGACATCGTTGGCACTGGGCAGGGTCCACGGCCCAAACAGGAACTGTATCGACGCATTGTCCGATCCTTGCGCAAACCGGCCGTCGCCCGCAACCAGCCAGAATCCAACCGAGACCACGATAAACACAGCCTGAATGTAGACCGACATGGCCGAGGCCTTGCTGGCGAAGCCAAGTTTTCGCGTCATCAATTGATTGATTGCGTAAGTCAAAGCCGCCAAAACCGGTAAAAACAACACCAGCCGTGAAGCTTGCAAGCTGTCGGTCCCGACCCATGGCCGCTGCATGATCACCACGCCGATAAACCCGACAACCACGGCCCCGATCCGCAATGGGCCAACTTTCTCGCCCAAAATCGGGATGGACAGTAAGGTGATGAACAGAGGCGCTGCAAAAAACAGCGCTGTCACTTCGGCCAGTGACATCGTCGCCAAAGCCACAAAAAACGACATGTTGGCAATAACGACCAATATGCCGCGCAGCAAATGCAATAAAGGTGTGCGTGTCTTGAGAATACCAAAGCCACCCTCCATCTGAACAATAATGAGCGAAAACAAAATGCCAATTGCCGAGCGGAAAAAGATAATCTGATGCAAGGGATAGCCTTGCGACAGTTGTTTGATGAGCATGTCGTTGATTGAAATAGCAAAAACACCCATCAAAACGAACAAGATGCCGATGCCAGCCTGATTTTGTGGTGCCTGTGCCATGGGTCGGACTTATCAGCCCATGGGCACCTGTCCAGTCCAAATGCGACAGACCTCGCTTCGGCGCACGGATTTACGCAGCGTCTGTGCAAATCCGCCCTGTTCTCTGCCGCAATGTCGAATTAGGTTATGCGCAAGCTAAAAATCAATGAGGTCAGCAATGGTGCCCATTCTCGACATTCAAAATCTGCGTAAATCCTATGCTGACGGTTTTGAGGCGCTCAAAGGCGTCAATCTGCAAATTGAAGAGGGCGAAATCATTGCGCTTTTGGGTCCAAATGGCGCCGGCAAGACCACGTTGATTTCAACCATTTGCGGGATCACCACTGCGACTTCGGGCAGTGTCAGCGTCGGCGGCCATGATACCGTCACGGATTTTCGTCAGGCCCGGTCGATGATCGGGTTGGTGCCGCAGGAAATAACGCTCGAACCGTTTGAAAAGCTGATCAATACTGTGCGGTTTTCACGTGGGCTGTTTGGCAAACCACAAGATGACGTCGTGGTGGAAAAAGTCCTGCGCCAACTGTCACTCTGGGACAAAAAAGACAGCCGGTTGCATGCCTTGTCCGGCGGTATGAAGCGGCGCGTTTTGATTGCCAAAGCGCTGGCGCATGAGCCGCGTGTCCTGTTTCTGGACGAACCGACCGCGGGCGTCGACGTCGAATTGCGCAAAGACATGTGGGACATTGTTGCCGGACTAAAAGCCGATGGTGTCACGATTGTTCTGACCACGCATTACATCGAAGAGGCCGAAGCCATTGCCGACCGTGTTGGCGTCATCGCCAAAGGTGAATTACTGTTGGTGGAGGATAAATCGACACTGATGGAACGGATGGGCAAGAAACAACTCGACGTTCAATTGTCCGAACCTATTGAAAAAATACCGGGTGGCCTGAAGTCGTATAACCTTGATTTGTCAGATGACGGTCGCACCTTAATCTACAGTTACGACGTGCGCGCGGAACGGACCGGGATCACCAAATTGCTGGCCGATGTTGCCAAAGCGGGGCTTATTTTGCGCGATGTCGTAACGCGACAAAGCAGTCTTGAGGACATTTTTGTCGATCTGGTCCATGAAGAGGACGCGGCATGAATTGGACCGCTGTAAAATCCATCTACGTCTTTGAAATGGCGAGGTTTTTCAGAACCTTCACTCAAAGCCTGGTCTCGCCTGTCTTGTCAACATCGCTTTATTTCGTGGTCTTTGGTGCCGCAATCGGCAGCCGAATTGATGAGGTCGAGGGTGTCAGTTATGGCGCGTTCATTGTGCCTGGATTGATTATGCTGTCGGTCATGACCCAAGGCATTTCCAACGCATCTTTTGGCATATATTTCCCCAAATTCATCGGCACGATTTATGAATTGCTGTCTGCCCCGGTCACTTTCATCGAGATCGTGATCGGCTATGTCGGGGCCGCGGCCACCAAGGCATTGTTTATTGGCGTCGTCATCCTGATCACGGCGTTTTTCTTTGTCGATCTCGACATTCAACACCCTTTTGCGATGGTGATGTTTCTTGTGCTGACCTGCCTTAGCTTTTCGCTGCTGGGATTTATCATCGGCATTTGGGCCGGGAATTTTGAACAGCTACAGCTTGTGCCACTGCTTATTGTGACGCCTTTGGTGTTTTTGGGCGGGTCGTTCTATTCGATCTCGATGTTGCCGCCGGTGTGGCAGGCGATTTCGTTTTTCAACCCGGTTGTCTATCTGATTTCGGGATTCCGCTGGGCGTTCTTCGGGGTCTCTGATGTCTCGATTGGTCTAAGCCTGCTCGCGATCGGCAGTTTTACAGCCCTGGCACTTGGGATTATCTGGTGGATATTCAAGACAGGCTGGCGGATTCGGCAATGAATCGGGCCGATGAAAACTCTTATTGGCTGGCGTCTTGTTTGCAGCCGCTGTGCAATTTACATGAGGGTGCATGAAGCGCTGGATTCCTTTCGTCAAATCTGACCCCGCTGTTGCCGTAATTCGTCTGTCCGGTGTTATCGGGGCAGGCGGGCGCGGTGCATTGAACGATGCTGCCCTGGCCCCGGTGATCGAAAAAGCCTTTGCGCGTGGTAAACCAGCTGCAGTTGCGTTGGAAATCAACTCGCCCGGTGGCTCGCCGGTGCAATCGTCATTGATCGGGGCGCGTATTCGCAGGCTGGCGGATGAAAAGAAAATCCCCGTTCTGGCCTTTGTCGAAGATGTTGCTGCGTCGGGCGGTTATTGGCTGGCTGCTGCCGCAGATGAAATCTATGCCGACGAAAGCTCAATTCTTGGCTCTATCGGGGTGATTTCCGCGTCCTTTGGCGTGAACGAGTTGATAAATAAACACGGGGTGGAACGACGCGTCTACACGGCCGGAAAATCCAAATCCATGCTGGACCCGTTTCGACCTGAAAAGCCCGATGATGTAAAACGGCTAAAAAGCCTTCTGAATGACATTCACGGCAATTTTATCACTCACGTTCAAACCCGGCGCGGCGACAAGCTGGCCACGGATCATGAACTGTTCACCGGCGAGATATGGCTGGCCAGGCGGGCAACTGAACTTGGGCTGATTGACGGGATCGGGCATCTGAGCCCGCTGTTAAAAGACCGATTTGGCGACAAGGTCAAACTACGAAGGTATGGCCTGCGCCGTTCCATATTCCAACGATTTGGCGCACAGGTCGTTGAAGACGCGGTCCATGGCATCGAAGAACGCGCGGCCTTTGCGCAGTTCGGTTTGTAAGAAATGATTTTCAAAATAGTCATCCTGTTTCTTGTGCTGATGGGCGTTTTGGCGATGTTTGGAAAAATGCACTGGCTGGGTGGCAAGAAATTTGCCAGCGCCAAATGCCGCGGCTGCGGGCGTTACCGCATTGGCAAGGGTCCCTGTTCCTGCGGCAAAGGGGACAGCTGACATGATGCCTTGGCTGCTTTCGGGGCTGGGTTTGCTGATCCTGCTTTTTGCTGGCGATGCCTTGGTCAAGGGCGCGGTAAACCTTAGCTTGCGTTTGGGCGTGCCTGCGTTGATTGTCAGCCTGACCATAGTGGCCTTTGGTACCTCCGCGCCGGAGCTTTTGATCTCAATCAGCGCCATTCTGGACAACGCGCCCGGATTGGCATTGGGCAATGTTGTCGGGTCAAATACCGCCAACATCTTGCTGGTTTTAGGTGTTCCGGCCTTGCTGGCGACCATGCACACGTCTGAATGCAACACCCGGAAAACCTATGTTTTTATGGTCGTCGCTTCGGTTCTGTTTATCGCCCTGGCCTTTCGCGGCGTCTTTGACTGGATCGCGGGCATTGTTTTACTGACAGCACTGGGCGTTATGCTGATGGATGCATTCAACGATGCGCATAAGCACCGCAAAGCATGTCGCAATGCCCCGGTCGACACCGAAGAAGAAATCGAAGGCGCAGACCCTGATTTGCCGTGGTGGCGCATCTGTGTGTTTCTGGCGCTTGGTCTGATCGGTCTGCCACTGGGCGCGAATCTTCTGGTCGAAAACGCAACCATTATTGCCAAAATGTATGGCATCAGTGACACCGTCATCGGGTTGACACTGGTAGCGATTGGCACCTCGTTGCCAGAGCTTGCAACAACCGTGATGGCCGCCCTGCGCCGTCAGGCCGATGTGGCCTTGGGCAATGTCATCGGATCGAACATGTTCAACCTTCTGGCGATTATCGGGATTGCCAGTTTTGTCGGACCAATGCCGGTTGACCCTGAATTCCTGCGTTTTGATCTGTGGGTGATGCTGGGCGCATCTGTCTTGCTTGTGCCTTTCGTCTTTTGGCGGCGTGACCTGACGCGGATCTGGGGGATCGTCTTGACTTCGCTTTATGTGATCTATCTGGCGGTCGTTCTCACTTAACTTTTTGTGTTTGCCAAGGGACTCCCATGACCAAAAGCCTTGTAACAGGAGCAGGCCAGCGATTGGGCCGCGAAATGGCGTTGTATCTGGCAGGGCGGGGCCATGACGTGGCTGTGCATTACGCAACCTCGGCTGATGCGGCCGAAGACGTGGTTGAACAGATAAAGGCCATGGGGCGCCATGCCGGCGCGGTGCAAGCTGATCTGCTGGATGAAGCCGCCCTCCAGGACCTGTTTCCCCGTGCCTTGGAGGCATTGGGAGGGCCAATCACCTGTCTGGTCAACAACGCGTCAATCTTTGAATATGACACCGTCGCAACCGCCACCCGCGAAACCTGGGATCGTCACATGGACAGCAACCTGCGCGCGCCATTTGTGCTGACACAGGCGATGGCGGCCCAAGAACTGCGCCCATCACTGGATGAGGCTGGCGAACCGGTAGCGTCCGGGCTTATCGTCAATATGGTCGACCAACGTGTGCGAAAACTAACGCCCGAATTCATGACCTACACACTGGCGAAAATGGGCCTGTGGGCGCTGACACAAACATCTGCGCGCGCGCTGGCCCCCGGCATTCGAGTCAATGCGATCGGACCCGGACCCACCTTGCAGGGTGCGCGGCAAACTGCGCTGCATTTCGCACAGCAACGCGCCAAAACCCTGTTGGAACGCGGGCCGAATCCCAGCGACATAACGGCTGCTTTGGGCTACTTTCTGGATGCTCCTGCCATAACCGGTCAGTTGCTATGTGTAGATGCGGGTCAGCACCTTGGATGGCAAACCCCAGATGTCATCGGTGTTGAATAATCGCCCGACATCGGCAAAGTTTTACACTGTCATGGGTCGCGTTACGAAACTGTCGCAAAAACCCCTTTGTTTTCAGAGCATTGGCTTGAGGATAAGAAAGAATTGTTTCTTTTCAACATCTTGCAATACTGCCTAATTTTTAGGCGTTTCTGCGAACCCTCGAAAATTCAACGAGAAATTGTGGACACCATAATCTTATCAGCAGACTTATCCACAGGAACCGTGGACATGTTACACCTTGTGGTCGGGCAGGTTACAGTGCAGCCAAATCAGAGAATCGCTAGCGCCACACATGACTGAACCGACACCCGCTCCCGCTAAAGATGTGCCCATGGGGCATGACGTCATCCAGAGGTATTTAAAATCGCTGGACAGCTCTCCGGGCGTGTACCGAATGCTCGATAGCGAAAGCCGGGTCTTATACGTCGGCAAGGCCCGCAACCTGCGTGCGCGGGTTTCGAATTATGCGCGCCCATCAGGGCATTCGGGGCGCATTGCGCGGATGATCGCGAACACGGCGTCGATGATGTTTCTGACCACCCGCACCGAGACCGAAGCATTGTTGCTGGAACAAAACCTGATCAAGCAGCTCAAGCCCAAGTTCAATGTGCTGCTGCGCGACGACAAAAGCTTTCCCAATATTCTGGTGACGGCTGAACATGACTATCCGCAGATCAAAAAACACCGTGGCGCGAAAAAGGAAAAGGGCAGCTATTATGGTCCCTTTGCCAGCGCCGGTGCGGTCAATCGCACATTGAACCAATTGCAGCGCGTATTCTTGCTGCGTGACTGTTCCAATGCCATGTTTGAAAGCCGCACGCGGCCCTGTTTGCAATTCCAGATCAAACGCTGCTCGGCGCCCTGCGTGGGAAAGATCAACCCCGATGATTACCGCCAGACCGTGCGTGACGCGGAAAAGTTTCTGACCGGCAAGACCACTGACATTCAGGCACGATTGGCCGCAGATATGTCCGCAGCCTCCGAGGCAATGGAGTTTGAACGTGCTGCCGCCTTGCGCGACCGGATCAAGGCGCTGACGCAGGTGCAGACTGCCCAAGGGATCAACCCCAAAGGCGTGGCCGAGGCCGATATCATCGGGCTGCACATGGAAAGCGGACAAGCCTGCGTTCAGGTGTTTTTCATCCGTGCCAACCAAAATTGGGGTAACCGCGACTATTACCCACGGGTTGGCGTCGATGTGGACGCCGCCGAGGTGCTGGAGGCCTTTATTGGTCAGTTCTATGACACCCGCGAACCGCCCCGTCAGCTGATCCTGAGCAACGATATCGAAAACCCGGATCTGATGGCCGATGCACTGTCGGGTAAACTGGGGCGCAAAGTCGCGCTTTTGGTGCCAAAGCGCGGCGAAAAGGCGGAACTGGTGGATGGGGCGTTGCGCAATGCGCGCGAATCTCTGGCGCGTAAAATGGCCGAGACCGCCAGCCAGGCCCGGCTGCTGCAAGGCTTGGCGGATGCGTTTGGTCTGGCCGGACCTCCCACCCGGATCGAGGTTTACGACAACTCGCATATTCAAGGCACAAATGCCGTGGGGGGTATGATCGTGGCCGGGGCCGATGGGTTCTTGCGCAACCAATACCGTAAATTCAACATTCGCGGAGAAGACCTGACACCGGGCGATGATTTTGGCATGATGAAAGAGGTGCTGACCCGCCGTTTCAAGCGGCTGATCAAAGAAGACCCCGATCGCAGTCTGGGTCATTGGCCTGATCTGTTGCTGATCGACGGCGGGGCAGGACAGGTCAGCGCCGTCGCCTCGATCATGCGCGAATACGGGGTGTCGGACATTCCGATGGTCGGCGTTGCCAAGGGCGTTGATCGCGACGCCGGTAAAGAGGAATTTTACCGCACGGGAAAACCGGTCTTTGCGCTGCGCCACAATGATCCGGTTTTGTATTTTGTCCAGCGCATGCGCGATGAAGCGCACCGTTTTGCCATTGGCACCCACCGTGCCAAACGGGCCAAGGCCGTGGGCGCCACGCCGTTGGATGATGTTCCGGGCGTGGGGGCTGCGCGCAAACGGGCGTTGCTGGCGCATTTCGGTTCCGCCAAAGCGGTTGGCCGGGCCAATCTAATCGATCTGACGGCGGTTGACGGGGTGTCTGAGGCCTTGGCCGAAACGATCTATAATTTCTTTCATGAACGCGGTTAACTGTGCCGGGCCACAGTCTCACCTTTCACATGTCATTTGCGCAAGGTAGGGTGGTGCCATGAAATGGACGCTGCCCAATATCCTGACCATTCTGCGCCTGATCGCAGCGCCCGGCCTTGCCGTGATGTTTTTGTATTTTACGCGGCCTTACGCAGATTGGTTTGCGTTGATTTTGTTCGTATCCGCGGCGATTACCGACTGGTTTGACGGCTATCTGGCCCGCGCATGGAAACAGGAAACCAAGCTGGGCGCGATGCTTGACCCCATCGCTGACAAAGCCATGGTGGTGATCGCCCTGATGGTGATCGTTGCGTTTTCATCTTGGTCGCCGTCGCTTGTACTACCCGCAACTGTCATCCTGTTCCGCGAGGTTTTCGTGTCAGGTTTGCGCGAATATCTGGGGGATACCGCCGGCACGCTCAAAGTGACAAGTATGGCCAAATGGAAGACAACTTTTCAGATGATCGCCATCGCGGTTTTGTTTTCCCAAGGCGTGTTTGAGCATTACTTGGGAATGTCTATCCAAGGCATGGATGAGACAACAATCGGCGCTGTCTTTTCGGGCGAATCCCCAGATTTGTTCGGTCTGAAATGGAAGCTTTCGGGCATGGAGTGGGCGGGCCGCATCGGGTTGTGGCTGCTGTGGATTGCAGCCGGGTTAACACTGGTCACTGGCGTGGATTACTTATTGAAGTCAATGCCCTACCTTCGGGACCAAAACAAATGAATGTCTTGTATTTTGCATGGGTGCGCGAACGCATAGGCCTGCCGCGCGAAGAGATCGAAACATCGGCCGAAACCGTCAACGATCTGGTGGCGGAGTTGCGCAGCCGTGCGCCCAGATATGACGCTGCTTTTGCTGACATAACGGCGTTGCGCGTGGCCCTTGATCAGCAACTCAGCGATTTTGACGCATCCCTGTCTGGCGTCCGCGAGGTAGCATTTTTCCCTCCGATGACCGGCGGCTAGATGCGCGTCATTGTTCAGCAAGCCCCGTTTGATTTTGGGGCCGAAGCCTCTGCTTTTGCCAGTTCCGGGGCGCAAAATGGCGCAATCGTGACATTCACCGGCATTGTCCGAGATCTGGCCGATGATCCGTTGATTGCCATGGAAATCGAACACTATCCTAGCATGACAGAAAACGCGCTGACCGAGATTGCTCAAACCGCCATCACCCGTTGGTCGCTGGGCGACGCTTTGGTGATCCACCGCCATGGACGCCTTGTTGCCGGTGAGATGATCATGATGGTTGCAACAGCAGCCCCACACCGAAAAGACGCTTTTGAAGCGGCAGAGTTTTTGATGGATTATCTGAAATCCCGCGCGCCGTTCTGGAAGCGTGAAATCACGGCCAAAGGCGCTTCCTGGGTCGCATCAAAAGACGAAGATGAGGCCGCGTTGGACCGCTGGTAACCTGACCTGGATTTTAATTCGCCTGTTGGCGTTCGATAAAGGCCCGCATCTCTTCAGCCTCGTGGCGCGCTTCGCGCAACCCGTCCATCGCGGCGCGCAATTCAGCATCGGTTTGGGACAGTTGATTGGTCAGTTCCGCCTCGCGTTGCTGCAAATAAGTGATCGCCTGATCGCGGGTTTCTTCGGCTTCATGCAACTCCTGGCTCATCCGGTCCAACTGCTCGACATCTTCGGCGGCGACGCGGGTAAAGC
>JBAUHN010000117.1:0-2701 GCA_049680295.1 Sulfitobacter sp. | reverse complement strand
CTGACAACGCGGCCATAGCGTCACAGCCGTCTGCCGCGACTTTGACGCGGGGACGGATGCTGAACGCGCTGGTCCTAAAGGTGTTGTCCAACGGCAAACGGGTGCTGCCACGCCAGCTTTGGCGGTCCCTAATCCTCGATGTCGCGATTGACGGGCCTGCCTTGAACCCCGGCGAATTACCCGACATTGCCGACGCATTTACCGAAAGCAACAAGGTCGTGATCCGCGAACACGCCGCGCTCAAATCCGCAGATCTGACATCGCCCAAAGCCACAGGTAAATGGGCCGAGGCCGATCCCGAGTTTGGCTTTCGGGCCTCGCAATATCTGCTTAGCTTTATGTGGCGGATCGACAAAGCAACAAAGGACGAGGCCGCCAAAAAGCAGTCAGACCAAGCATCAAACGCAGGCATTGGGCTTAGCGATGCCGCACGCGCCCTGATGCCGCCACTTGCAGTGCAGAATTTTCAAAAACTCAAAACCTCGCGCATGGCGCCGCACAACAAACTCGGCTCGGTGAACGAAGAAGAACTGGCGGCTGCCTATGCCTCTGCCCCGCCGCGCCATTTACCGACAGGATCATCCGGCAATGTCATCGTCGGCTGCATGAAGAACGAAGCCCCCTATATCGTGGAATGGGTCGCCTATCACCGCGCAATTGGCGTTGATAGTTTCTTGATCTACACCAATGATTGCACCGACGGTACCGCTGAAATTCTGGACCGTTTGCAGGCAATGGGCATTGTTGAACACCGCAACAACGACCTGTGGCGCGGAAAATCACCCCAGCAACACGCGCTAAACCAATCGCTGAAAGAGCCGGTGATCAAAAACGCCGACTGGATCGCCCATATTGACGTCGACGAATTTATCAACGTGCGCACCGGCAACGGAACGTTGCAGGATTTCTTTGATGCGGTACCGGATGCCACCAATGTTGAAATGACCTGGCGGCTGTTTGGCCACAATGGCGTCACCCGCCTGTCGGACGATTTTGTTATTGATCAATTCGACAGCTGCGCCCCGGCGTTTTGCCCCAAACCGCACACGGTCTGGGGGTTCAAGACACTGTTCAAAAATATCGGAGCTTATCAGAAAATTAGCTGTCACCGGCCCAACAAACTGGTTGCGGACCGCAAGTCGAGGGTGAAATGGGTCAATGGCTCCGGGGCTGACATTACCGATGAAGCCGTTGAAAAAGGCTGGCGCAGTTCAATGAGATCGATTGGTTACGATCTCATTCAGCTGAACCACTATGCCCTGCGGTCGGCAGACTCCTTTCTGATCAAACGCCAACGCGGACGCGCGTTGCATGTCGACCGCTCGATCGGGATCAATTACTGGATCCGCATGGATTGGTCAGATTTTACGGACGTCACGATCAAACGGAACATCCCGCGATTGCACGATGAATATGACCAATTGATGCGGAACGAATCCTTGCGCGATTGGCATCGCAAAGGTCTGGCATGGCACCGCGCCAAAGCGCTGGAATTGCATGCCATGCCGGAATTTCAGGATTTGTTTGATCAGGCCCTCAAGATCAAGCTAAGTGAAACCGAACGTGTCGCCTATGCCCTCGCTTTGGACATGGAAAGCTGATGCAGAAATTCACCTTAGCCTATGACTAATAAAGCACTGAAAATACTAACTATTCTGACAGTGCGCAACGAGGCTGCGTTCCTGCTGGAATGGCTGGCGCATCACCGGGCGGTTGGCGTCACTGATTTCGTCGTTTTCTCAAACGATTGTGACGATGGCACGGATGACATGCTCGACCATCTCGATAGCGTCGGTCAGATCACCCATATCCGCAACGACGGGCCCTATGACAAAGGCGGCATCCAGTTCACCGCCCTCAAACAAGCCGCAAAACTGGAAATTGTTCAAAACGCCGATTGGATTTTGCCCCTGGATATTGATGAATTCGTCAACGTTCATACCGGCGATCATACCCTTCCCGCCTTGATCGACGCCCTGCCCGAGGCGACGGCAATTGCGCTGACATGGCGTTTGTTTGGCAATGCAGATCAAGTCAGATACGCAGATACACCTGTGACGACAACCTTCACCCGCTGCGCCCCTGTGGTCATGCACTGGCCCTGGCGTGCCGCGATGTTCAAAACGCTGTATAAGAACGATGGCATTTACCGCAAACCGGGGGTTCACAGACCCCGCGACCCCGACAAATCCCGCCTCAATGAGGCACGCTGGTTCGACGGCGAAGGCCGTGCGCTGGATGGCGCCTTCAAAACCCGGCGGGTGTTTTCGGATTATGGCCGCGCAAACTATGGCCTGGCGCAGATCAACCACTATCCTTTGGGCGCTATGCAAAGCTATGTCCTGAAGGCGGATCGTGGGCGCGCCGTGCATTCGGATGATGTCTTGGGGATGGACTATTGGGTGGAGCGGAATTTTAACACCGAAATCGACACATCGATCCAGGCGGTTGCAACAAATACGGCGAAGGAACTGGACCGCCTCACATCTGATCCGGTGCTTCTTGACCTTCATCAACGCGCTGTCGCGTGGCGGCATGCGCGGTTTCACACCTTAATGCAGCAAGAACCTTTTCGCGGACTTTTTGGACGCTTGCTGATGGCCGCACCTTCGCGCGTTCTCAGCCCAAAAGACGCACAGATGATTACCCGGCACGCACATATTGCGTTAAAAAACGCCGATCCATTGCCTTAAAGACGCAC
>JBAUHN010000116.1:0-12313 GCA_049680295.1 Sulfitobacter sp. | reverse complement strand
GGGTATGGCCGAGGCATGGGCGTCGGTTCAAGAACTGACAGATTGGCGAAAAGAGCACGGGTTCTGGGACAAAACCCGCAGCCAGCAGGCGCAATACTGGTTTGAACAGGACGTGCGCCATGGCTTGCTGGCGCAGCTTGAACATCCCAAGGTCCGCGCCGCACTGACGACGTTGGCGGCGCAGGTGGCCGCGGGCGAAAAAGACCCAACCGTTGCCGCGCGCGGCTTTCTGGCGAAGCTTTCTGACGATGGGTTGTTTAAGTGAACGATTGCGTGCCTCGGCGGGTTGACCCGACGGGCGATTCCCACTAAAGCCAGCGAACAAATTCCGGGGTGTGGCCTTTGGGTCGCCCCCTTTTGTCGTGAGACCGGACCGCCGGGGCCATGACCCAGACCAAAAGGAACACACTATGTCGCGCGTTTGCGAATTGACCGGAAAAGGCCCGATGAGTGGCAACAATGTCAGCCACGCCAAAAACCGCACACGCCGTCGGTTTTTGCCGAACCTGAACGATGTGACGTTGCAGTCAGAATCTTTGGGTCGCGCGTTTAAATTCCGCATTTCAGCGGCTGCTTTGCGCAGTGTTGATCACCGCGGAGGGTTGGACAAGTATTTGGCCAAAGCCAAAGACGTTGAATTGTCCGACAATGCGCTGAAGGTTAAAAAAGCCATCGCCAAAGCAAGCGCTGGTGCTGACGCCCTGAGCTAAACGACTTTTTCGTGGTGGCAAAAGCGACCTGCTTAGAAATCTATCGACCCTGTCCGAAATCCGGGCGGGGTTGTGTCGTTTTGACATGGTGCATTCCCGGCCGCGCGATATACTATATGTCATGACCCGTCGATCCCATCCTATCCTGGCGATTTGCCTGACCGTGCTGCTGACTGTCACCGGCCACAGTATGGCAATTGCCCGTGGTGCCACGGCTGCAACAGGTCAAATGACCCTGTGTACCGGCGACGGGCCGGTATTGATTTATACGGACGCCGATGGGCAACCGACGACGGCCCCGCATTTCTGTCCTGATTGCGCGCTGACTGTCTTGGGGCTTTCACCTCCGATCACCGAAGTCACCGAACGCCCAGCCGCGCATCAAATACGCGCGGTATCGCCAAATGATCCGCTGGATTCAGCGCCCTTGGCCAATGCTTATCTTTCGCGTGCACCGCCCAGATTTGCCTGAATAAACCACATCAATTCAGACAATTCCAAAAGGAGACACAAGATGTCTTTTCTATCGTTTACGCGCAAAATCACTGCAACCGCCCTGTTTCTGGCCCTTCCCGGCCTCGCACTGGCAGGTGATCTTACGATCAAAGACCCCTATGTGCGCAGCTCGTCCGCCACTGCCGTTACTGGTGCAGCGTTTATGATGATCATGAACGGATCAGACACAGAGGATCGTTTGATCGCGGCCAAAACCGGGGCTGCAAAACGGGTCGAGCTTCATACCCACACAGAGGACGCAAATGGCGTCATGAAGATGACCGAGATCGAAGGCGGGATCGTCATTCCAGCCGGTGAAATGCACGCCCTGCAACGGGGCGGCGATCATGTCATGCTGATGGGCGTCACCGAGGCGCTGGTGCAAGGTGAAGAGATCGAATTGACCCTGACCTTTGAAAAAGCCGGGGATGTCACAATCACAGTTCCGGTCGATCACACACGCAAAGCCAAACATGGTCAGGCACATTCGGCAACGAACTAACACTCAGCTGCCCGGCGCAGATTTATTGCGCCGGGCACTGCGTAATATCAGGTCTCTAAGATCTCATCCACCCAATGGGGCAGCGTTTCGCTGGCCGATCCGATCCGCGTTTCGTCAAATTGTGACGTCACGGCAGAGGCCTCAAGGTTAAATTCGACCGTATGCGCGCCCATGCGGTGTGCTTCGGCGACAAACCCGGCGGCAGGATAGACATTTCCAGAGGTGCCGACGGCTGCAAATATGTCCGCCTGCGCCAAATGATCATAAATGACATCCATGTCGTAGGGCAATTCGCCAAACCACACGATGTCGGGACGCGCAGTGGCGGCGCCGCAAGAAGGACATGTATCGCCCGCAGCCATGACCAATGCGGCGGCCCAGCGGTGTTCACAGGCGCTGCAAACTGCGCTGTTTAGTTCACCATGCATGTGCATCACCTGTTTCATTCCGGCCTTTTCGTGCAGGTCATCGACGTTTTGCGTGACTAGAATGACATCACCTTTATGTTCGGCCTCCAATCGGGCCAAAGCCAGATGACCCGCATTAGGCGACGCAGCTGCCGCTTGTGCGCGACGGGCGTTGTAAAAATCCATCACCAGCTTAGGATTGCGGGCGAACCCTTCGGGGGTGGCCACGTCTTCGATCCGGTGTTGCGCCCACAGGCCACCTTCGGCGCGAAAGGTGCCTAGCCCACTTTCGGCGGAAATACCGGCACCGGTCAGGATAACGATTTTGGTCATGCAGTTGATTCCTGTGAATGCAGCAGCGCTATTTCAGAAGACATAACTCACCCGACAGCCATGGCAAACTGCTAAGGGCGGGATCAATCATATGCGCCTGCAACAGCCCGCGCATGGTTCTTGCCACAGTCTGAGGCACATCACCGGCCCAGTCTTCACCTGCAAAAAGCGATATCTGGCGCGAAAACGCGGGCAAGGGCAGGCGGCGTGCCTCAAGTTGGTGATGCAGTCGCTCGGCGCGCATATATCCCAGCGGCGTCGTCACCGCCCAGCCAATGCCCCGCGCCACCATCGCCATGAGCGCAGAATGGCTGCCGATTTCAAATCTGTCAGGATAATCACATTGCTCACGGGTCAGATGCGCATCAATCTGGCGGCTGATCAGTTGCGTGCGCTCATACCGCAGGAACGGCTGCGCAGTCATATAGTCAAGCGCGGTGTCGTCACCTATGGCCCCGCGTTGTGTCACAAGGATGAATGGGTCGCGCGCAAGCGGGTATTCCAGAACGTTATCTAACACTTTTCCTGTGCTGGCAGAGATGGCGAGGTGCAGACGTTTTTCGGACATCGCCGCAAATAAGTCGTTGCTGGATGCGGTGATCATTTTGAACCGGCATTTGGTCATATTGTCGGCCAGTATCGTGGCCAGCCGGGGGGTCAGGTTGCTGTCGAAATCATCAATGATACCAATGCTCAACGCACTTAGATGCGCCAGATCGACAACCGATAGTTCACTGCGTGCCAGCCTCAATTCGTTTAACGCGGTCTCGGCGCGGGCCAGAAAACTGACCCCGGCAGGGGTCAAGCACATGGGCCGCCGCCCGTGATCAATCAAATTGGCATCCAGTGCCGTTTCCAAATTGCGCAATTGTTGGCTGACGGCTGGCTGGCTTAACCCCGTCAACTTTGAGGCCTGCGCCACCGATCCGGTGCTGGCGAGCGCCTCAAATACCTCAAGCCCACGCAGGGTGACGCCCTTCATCTGCATTTTTGTTGATCCATCTGCATTTGATTTTATGAAAAACTTGCACCCAAGAAGTCAAGTAAATATGAAAAAATCTCGATGATATATGCGGATTTTTAGAATTTAATGTAGGCCTATCCTTCTGTTATTCCCACGGATGACTTTGACTCCTGCCGCCGATTGCGGCCGGTGTCAGATTGACTGTTGGCAATTCGAGACCAAAGAAGGCGTCTGATCTTTTAATACCGACGAAACGCCGATCAGCCCTTGAAAACATCGGCAAATGCGCTCATTTAGACCTGCGTCCACATATTGTGGATATCACATCAAGGAGAGACCATGGCCAAGGAAGATACGCTCGAATTTCCCGGTATCGTGAAGGAACTCCTGCCCAACGCGACATTTCGGGTCGAGCTTGAAAACGGCCATGAGATTATCGCGCATACGGCAGGCAAAATGCGCAAGAACCGTATTCGGGTTCTGGCAGGCGACAAGGTGCAAGTTGAAATGACGCCCTATGATCTGACCAAAGGTCGGATCAACTACCGCTTTAAATAAGCGGTCTCGGGGGAGCCGTGTTCATTTTAGGATCGGGAAGTCCCCGGCGGCTTGAGCTGCTGGGGCAAATTGGCGTTTTGCCAGATGCAGTGCGCGCACCCGATATCGACGAATGTCCCACCAAAAATGAGCTGCCGCGCCCCTATTGCGCCCGCATGGCGCGCGAAAAGGTAAATGCGGTTCCGGCGGATGATACCGATATTGTACTTTGCGCAGATACCACGGTCGCAATAGGCCGCCGCATTCTTGGAAAGCCTGATGATGCCGCACAGGCGGCTGCGTTTTTGCGTGCCATGTCAGGACGGCGTCATAAGGTTATCACTGCCGTTGCCGTGCGTTGCGGTGACAAAACATGGGAACGCGACGTGGTCAGTACCGTCAAAATGAAATCACTGTCAGATGAAGAAGTGGCCCGCTACCTGGCGACAAACGACTGGCAAGGCAAAGCTGGCGGCTATGGTATTCAGGGACCGGCGGGCGCGTTGATCCCGTGGATCAGCGGGTCATTCACTGGCATCGTTGGACTGCCATTGGCGGAAACGGCGAACCTGCTGACGGCGGCAGGATACCGATGGGCAAAGGACACAGCATGAAGGGTCGCAGCATTATTCTGGATCATCTCGGCAGCCTTGAGGCCGCCGCACTGATGGTGGACGGGCATCTGCATGATCTGTTGGTTGACACAGACGGCCCGCGCATCGGCACCGTCTACCGCGCCATCGCAGACAGGCCGGTCAAAGGGCAGGGCGGAATGTTCCTGAAGACGCCCGATGGCGCGGCGTTTTTGCGCCAGGTCAAAGGTCTGGCGCCGGGGCAATCCATCCTGGTGCAGGTCTCTGGCCATGCCGAACCGGGCAAAGCATTGCCCGTCACCCAAAAGCTGCTGTTCAAAAGCCGCTTTGCCATTGTCACACCAGAGGCGCCGGGGCTGAATATCTCACGCTCCATCCGCGATGAGGAAGAGCGCGACCGCCTGCTTGAAATCGCCCATGACGCATTGGACGGCGCTAAGGTCGGGTTGATTCTGCGGTCAAGCTGCGCAGGCGCTGGTGCCGATGACATTGCCGACGACATTGTGAATATGGTAAATATTGCCCAAACTGTCATGAACGATCGCGAACCCGATATGGCGACCTTGTCCGAGGGCGACGGGCCACATGTGCTGGCATGGCGTGATTGGACCGTGCCGGCCGAGATTGTCACCACGCCAGGCGGGTTTACGGATCACGGCGTGCTGGATGCGGTCGAGGACGCGCAATCGGCTTTTGTCGCCCTAGGACAGGGCTGCTCGATGTATATTGAACCGACCCGCGCTTTGGTTGCAGTTGATGTAAACACAGGATCAGACGCGTCATTGGCCGCGGGCATCAAGGCGAATATGGCCTGCGCCAAGGCGCTGCCGCGCGCCTTGCGCATCAAAGGGCTAGGGGGGCAAATCACGCTCGATTTAGCACCAATGCCCAAGAAGGATCGCCGCACTTTTGAGACAGCGTTGCGGCAGGCGTTTCGCAATGATGACGTGGACACGGCTTTGGTCGGCTGGACGCCGCTGGGCCATTATGAACTGCAACGCAAACGCGCAAGGATACCGCTGAGCGAGGTTCGCCTATGAGCTGTCCAATGTGCGCGAAACCAGCTGTGCAAGCGTTCCGCCCGTTCTGCTCTAAACGATGCGCCGACCTGGACCTGGCCAAGTGGTTCAACGGCGCCTATTCGGTACCATCGACCGACCCAGAAGACATCGAAGCTGTCGAGAGTGCGTTGCAGGATGAGGCCGCGTCAGAGGGGCGTTCAGAAAAACCTCACTGACCGGCTGTTTGGTCCTTTCAGGGCGTTTTGATGGGAATGCTGGCCACGAGGCGTTGCGGGATAGTGCTTTGAATACCTTGCTTATTCAATTCCTCTCCAGTGGTCGTACCTGTAACTTAGGGCTAAAATACAGGGGCGGGTTCGCTTAACAGGGCAAACAGATTGAACATTAATACGCAGCACTGTGGTTTGTTCACGTTCTTCGTCGAAAAAGCCTCTGGACAGCCCCGCCGCAACCTCCTAGAACCCGCTCACCCAGCCACGTCAGTGGCATTCCATGCCCGGGTAGCTCAGGGGTAGAGCAGTGGATTGAAAATCCTCGTGTCGGTGGTTCGATTCCGCCCCCGGGCACCACTAAATCAAAGACTTAGAAGTTAATTTATGGGTGGCTTTCCATTTTTGGTGGCGGAATTGGTGGCGTTTGCGCAATCAAATTACGTTTTGTGTGCCGCAAAGCGGGGCCGTGCGCCCGTTCAGTGCGCCGGAGAGGCAAGTTCGGTGCAATGAACAACTAGGCGGTATCGTTTCGGACAAAAGCGAATAGCGGGTTGAGTTGCACTGGTGGCGTGGTCATTCTCTCCCAAGGCTTTCTAACACGGAGCTACTAGGTTGGCGCGGCGGGAAAGACAAAAGAAGACGGAGGCCTTTTGGGCGCGCGAAGCAGCGCTAAAGCTCAATGAGAATTGGAAACTCGTCCCGCGGGAAGGACCTGATTTTGAGGTCACGTCCGCGACCGGGCATTTTGGCTTGGAAGTCACTGAGTGCCAGATAGGGGTCAATGACGAACGCCACATAGACAAACCCCTGCCACCCCTCTCACACATGCAAGCATGTGTTGCCGGGCAATGGTTGCGACATACGTAAAGTCACTGACCCACAGCACGTTGGGTGCAGGCGCGTGGAATTGGCGGTTCACCCGGTCCAACGGACAAGGTAACACCTTATCCTGCAACGTCGTTTTGGGCTTCTTGCCGCGAATGACGCCTTCGATGCCGATGTCTTTCATCCGTCTGGCAACGTTTCATCGTGCAATGTCAAAACCTTCCCCGTGCATCTGACGCCAGACCCTCCGCACGCAGTAGACTTTGAGATTTTGTTCAAAGACCCGTTCGATCTCGGGTTTGAGTTCAGCATCGCGTTTAGCACGATCTGACAGGCGGGACGGATCGGCCCGCTTGGCCATGTTGTCATAGAAAGTGGCTGTGGCGATCGGCAGAACCCTGCAAATCGGCTCGACCCCATGATCCGCGCGGTGATCTTCTATGAAGCGGATCATTTCTTGAACGGGCGGTCGAGCTCCGTCCCGCGGCGCGGCAATCGCCGCTTGCGGCGATGAGAGCGAGGGCAAAATACGCGGACGCTTTGCGAATGATCTCGTTGGCTTGCTTCAGCTCGCGGTTCTCACGTTCCAATGCCTTCATCTTCTCCGCCATCTCGGTTGTGATGCCGCCACGCTGGCCGGTATCAACCTCGACCTTCTTGGCCCATTCGTTCAGTGTTTGCGGAGCACAGCCGATCTTCGCAGAAATCGACACAATCGCCGCCCAACGGCTTTCATGCCCACCTTCGCCATTCAAAACCATCCGTACCGCACGCTCGCGGACTTCTGGTGTACACTTGTTTGTTGTCTTGTTCATGATGCTCCAAGCTACTCATCAGTTGGAGCCTCCGGCAAACAGGGGACGGTTCACTTCTGCTTCCGGCCGCACTTTACGATTGCGGCGGGACGGCGGGTACGCTGGTGCAGGGCTTATGCTATTTCGCCAAAACGAGGCAAGTCACGGGATTTCAGGCATGTTGTTGTTGAGGTCGGCACTTATTGGATAGGCTATCAACTCAGAAACGACGCTTTTAAGGTCGAAACTGCTTGGTCGATCGCGCGGCCTGTCAGTGCAATGTCCTCGTCAGTCAATGCGAGTGAAGGATACGTTTTTCCGGGCGACTTAAAGACCCCATTTGCCCACAACGCTTCGTTATAGACCACGTTCATATTGGGATTGTCATGTCGGGCTGTCCGGTAGTCGCGGCAAAGGTTGTCCGTGAAAAAGACATCGAACAATGTTTCATCTCCGCAGATGCGGTGCGTGATTCCAGCGTCTGTCAACGCTTTTGACTGCATGTTTTGCAGGGCCGCACCGTGACGACGCAGCGTGCCATAGACACCATCGCGTTTGAGGATTTCCATGGTCTTGAGCCCTGCTGCGGCGGCGATAGGATTGCCCGACAGCGTACCAAGCTGCATCAGCCATTTGTCAGCGCCTATTGCCTGTTTGTTGAAGTGTTGCATAATCTCAGTGCTCCCGCCAAGGGCGGCCAGCGGAAAGCCACCGCCAATGATCTTGCCCAGAGTGCAAATATCTGGAATCACGCCGTATTTCTCCTGCGCGCCGCCATAGGAGAGGCGAAATCCTGTGACGATTTCGTCAAAGATCAAAAGCACGGAATGTTTGTCGCACAGGTCTCGTAGCCCTTGAAGAAAGCCGGGCATGGCAGGAATGATCCGTTGCAGCGGTTCAACGATGATGGCTGCAATGTCTAAGTGTTCGCTCATCAACGCAGACACAGCCTCAAGGTCATTGAATGGCGCGATCAGTATTTGGTCTGCCACGCTTTGTGGGATGCCTGCGCTATCCGGCACGGCTTGCGGAAAATTGGTCAGCTTTGTGGGCGCAAGGCTCATCTGTGCTTCGGCACTCATCCCGTGATAGCCGCCTTCGAATTTCAAGATCTTGTCGCGACCAGTGTAGGCGCGTGCAAGACGCATAGCGTACATATCCGCCTCGCCACCCGAGGCGACAAAGCGGACCTGCTCACAGCAGGGCACTGCGTCAACTATGGCTTCTGCCAACTCGATACCCTTGGCGTTATTGGCGAAAAAGGTCATGCCACTGGGCAGTTGCTCCAACACGGCTTCCATGATTTCTGGATGCCCATGCCCCAAGAGCATCGGACCAGAGCCGATCAGATAGTCTACGAATTCACGGCCATCTTCATCCCAGACACGGCTACCTTCACCGCGCGCGATGATGACATTCGGATCAAAATTTCCGAAGCCCCCAGCGGGCAATACTTTGTGAGCGCGGGTGATCCATTCAGATTGAGAGGTCAGTTTTTGCATTATTCAGGCCAATTCGAGAATAGGGGTTCCAAGTAAATCCAGATCAGGCGAAACACCAAGCCCCGGACCTTCGGGAGGCACAATGCGACCGTCCTTTCGGGTCGGGCAATCAGGAGCGATACGAGGGCTGACGTACGATGACAGATCGCAACTGTTCAGCAGTGCGCCTTGCGGGGTAGAAGCGGCAAAGTGCAGCGACGCGGCAGTCACGATGTCTGAACCCCACGTGCATTCGGCGCAAATCTCCGCCCCCAAATGGACCGAGAGATCGCGGGCACGACGCATCGCCGAAAGCCCGCCGAATTTCGAAAGCTTCAGCGCGACAGCGTCCAGAACGCCAAGGCTATGGGCACACATCAGGGAACCGAGATCAAACGCCCCCTCGTCGATTTTCATAGGCAATCCAGTGGCTTGCCTGACAGCGGCACAGTCCTCCAGGGTTTTACAGGGCTGTTCCAACATGACATCAAGATGTGCAACCGCTCGGCCGGTGCGCGTGGCCTGTAGTTTTGTCGCGCCGCAGTTCCAGTCACCGTAGACCAGAGGCCCGTTCCCCACCGCTTCACGCACTTTGACCAGCCGCTCAGCATCTGCCTGCCAGTCGGCGTCTGCACCAAGTTTGACCTGAAATTGGCGAATTCCTGTAGCGTAGGCGTCACTTGCGATCCGTGCCATTTCGTCGGGCGCAATACAGGTGATCGAATGGTAAAGCGAGATGTCGGCGCGTGTGCGCCCGCCTAGCAAGGTATATAACGGCTGCCCGGTTGCTTTGCCGAACAGATCCCAAAGTGCTATATCAACGATGGACTTGGCGTGCAGGTGGCCTAGCAACAAGCCATCCAATTTGCGCATCGGTGCGTCCACACCAAATGCGGAAACCCCAAGGATTCCCGGTGCCATTTCGGCAACCGCACTGGGTACCCCATCGGCAAAAGCTGGCAAGTAATGCGGTATCGGGCAAACCTCACCCCAGCCTTTCAGCCCGCTGTCCGTGCTCAGGCACAGCACGTGGGTCTTGACCTTGTCGCAGGTCTTGCCTTCAGCCATATAGTATGTCTCATGGCTGGTCAGGTCGACGGACCATAGGGTTATGCCTGTGATTTTCATCTATAAACTGCCACGGGATCGCCAAGCGCGTTTTCATCTGGGTGAACACCAAGACCCGGCGTTTCTGGCAAGTGCAGATTCCCGGCAATATTCCGCGGACCGCGCCCGCCCGCGATGTCAACCGTCAGCATGTCTTGGCAGGCCCAGACGGCGTGGCAGTTTGCGTCGGGGATTGTGGCCGCCAGATGCAAGGCCTCGGTGTCGGCCAGGACAGAACCGCCTGTCGCCATCACAAACATATCAATGCCATGCGCCAAAGCGACGTCGCGCATGCGTGCGGCTTTGGTCAGGCCGCCGACGCGGTTCAGTTTGATGCCGAACACCTCTGCCAGACCGTCGCGCGCGATCCGCGTTGCGTCTTGCAACGTCACTAGGGCCTCGTCGACGGAAACGGGTGCAGCATGTTTGCCGCTGATTGCGGCGATATCGTCCAAGCTTTCGCAGGGTTGTTCAAACATCACTTGCAAGTCTTGGGTCGCGTGCATCACCCGCAACGCCTGTTGCCGGGTCCAGCCACGGTTGACGTCATAAAGCACGATCTCGCCGGGCAATCGGATACTTTCGACATCGCGGATGCGCGCGATATCGCGCTCGACGTCGCCACCGATTTTAACAGAATGGGCCACGTAGCCGCGCTGCCTGTAGCGGTTCATCACGGCGCGGGTTTCATCAATGGTTTTGGCCCCGACAGAGGACGCAATTGGGCGCGGCGTCCTTGATCCACCCCCCATCAGATCGGCAATCGGCAGGCCCGCTGATTGCCCCGCAATGTCCCAACACGCCATGTCGATGGGCGACTTGGCATAGAGGTGACCGGGCAGGGCAAGATCCATTGCGCGTTCGATTTCCAAGACCCGGCGGGGGTCGAGACCAAGGATGAAACATGCCATCGTCTCAATCCCCGCTCGGATGCCGGGGCCATGCGCAGGCACATAGGTATGCCCCCAAGGCGTCCCTTCACCCCAGCCAACAAGCCCGTCATCAGTTTTGATTTTAACAAGCGTTGCGTCTAGAACTTCGAACTTCAGCCGCCCGCCAGACAGCCAATAGGGATGCTCAAGCGGCAGATCGACTTGGTAGACTGAGATGCCAGAAATTTTCATAGGATAGCTACAATATTTTCAGTGGGTTGCTTGGCGATTAAGGTCGCTTGGGCCTCGCGCCGTGGCGCAAGCGGATAGGGCGCTGCAAGTGCGGGCTCCGGACGCAGCCTGTCTTTGTGCATCACAATTTGGTCCAGATCGCTGTGTCCCATGGTGTCGATTGTCTGCATATTGTCCGGCAATATCATGACGGGCTGTCCATTCGCGGCAGCAGGCTTTGTGGATCATAGGCCGGTTCACCCAGAACTTTTGCATGGCGCGGCTTGCCTGCGACGATAACTTGCAACGCTGTCCCTGCGACGGCGGCATGCGGCTTGAGGTAAGCGAAGGCCAAGATTTTTCCAACGCTGTGCCCGTAAGCAACCGATGCGGTCGATCCGACGACAGTTCCGTTCAGCAAGACCGCTTCGCCGCCATGACCGTCCTCGATACCGTTCGGTTCGATTTCCAAATATGCGCAGATCCACGGCAGGTTGTCGGTGTTCGCAAGGGATTGCTCTTTGCCCAGAAAATCTTTGTCGCTGCGTACGAAACGCATCACGTCAGCCTCTGGCAAGGTCACTTCGTTGGTCAATTCACCCGCGCCCTTGAAACCCTTTTCCATCCGCATGACGTTCATTGCGAAGGAACCGTAGTTGGTGATCCCATGCGCTTGCCCTGCGGACCAAAGCGCTGTGTAAACACCCAGACATGCTTCATTTGGCATGTGCAATTCCCAGCCCAATTCGCCCGCATATGACATCCGGAGCGCCCAGATTTCTTGACCTGCAACGGTGATTTCCTGCGCAGAAAGCCAGCGGAAGGACGCATTATCAAGCGGCGCATCTGTGCAGGCCGCCAGCACCTCGCGCGACATAGGGCCGTTCAGCGACAAGGCTGACCAATCCGATGACACGGCCATGACGCACACGTCTTCATCGCGGTGGTTGTGGTTGAGGTGATCCAAAAGGCGCTGTTCAAAAAACGCCGCACAAACGAGGTAATAGACGTCCTCAGCCATCCTTACGATGGTCGTCTCAAGCTCAATCCGTCCCCGGCGGTTCAGCATATGGGTCAGCGTAATGGATCCGACCTTTTGCGGCATCTTGTTGGTTGACAGGCGGTCCAGCAGATCATGGGCACCTGCGCCGCTGACCCGCACTTTGGAAAAGGCGGTGACGTCCATGATGCCGACGGCCTCGCGCACGGCTTTGACTTCGGCACCGAC
>JBAUHN010000115.1:0-14171 GCA_049680295.1 Sulfitobacter sp. | reverse complement strand
TTGGCCACAGTTTCCGCATGTGCGCCCATGGATGCGGCATGTGCCTCAAAATCAACGGTAAAGGGTGCGGGCACCGTCGGGCAATCAGCGATCAGATTGTTAAAGCTTTCGTTCCCGGTGTTGTTTTGCAGCTTGTTGATCACCGCAAACCCGCCGTTGTCCAGCACGCAGATGATCAGTTTTCGACCCGTCAGAACCGACGAATAAATGTCCGAATTCATCAGCAGGTATGACCCATCCCCGGTAAACACGATCGTGTCGCGATCCGGTTCACGTTCAAATTGCGCAATTCTGGCGCCCCAGCCGCCGGCAATTTCATACCCCATGCACGAAAACCCAAACTCGACATCAATGGTGCCAACCTCTTTTGTCTGCCAATGCGCGGTCACTTCGGCGGGCAAACCACCAGCAGCGGCCACCACACGGTCACGTGGGTCGCAAAGGTCATTCACCACACGAATGGCGTGGCAGTAGGAGTTGGGACCATTGCCCGGCGTTGTAATCTTGTCCGTGTAGGCCACCCATTCGCTGCGTTTTGCGCGTGCAGACGCCACCCATTCTAAGCTGGCTTTGTAATCACCCAAAGCGCGATCCAGCGCTTGCAAGCTTAGCAATGCGTCACCGACAACCGGCATGGACAGGTGTTTGACTGCGTCATGGCGCCCAACATTCATGCCGATGATACGGGCATCTTTGGCAAAAGCGGTCCATGATCCGGTTGTGAAATCCTGCAACCGCGTGCCCACAGCCAAAATGACATCTGCGCGTTCAGCGACCCAGTTTGCACTGTCTGACCCTGTAACACCCAAAGGCCCGATATTGAGCGCATGATCCTGCGTCAGGTTCGCGCGACCGGCAATCGTTTCAACCACGGGAATATCATGCGCCTCGGCCAGGGTCGTCAACGCGGAAACCGCACCGGAATACTGCACGCCACCGCCCGCAATGATCATCGGGCGTTTTGCAGACAGCAACACCTGCGCCGCCGCTGCGATCTCGGCCTGATCCGGGCTTTGCCGCCGGATGCGGTGCACACGTTTGTCGAAAAAGCTGGCCGGATAGTCATAGGCCCAGCCCTGAACATCCTGCGGCAGACCAATAAAGGCAGGCCCGCAATCAGCAGGGTCCAGCATGGTCGCCAAAGCCGCAGGCAGCGATTGAATAATTTGCGCCGGATGCGTGATCCGATCCCAAAACCGACTGACGGCTTTGAACGCATCATTCACCCCCAGCGTCGGATTGCCGAAATGTTCCAGTTGCTGCAACACCGGGTCCGGCAGACGTGTCAAAAAAGCGTCACCACACAACATCAGCATCGGCAACCGGTTGGCATGCGCCAAAGCCGCCGAGGTCAGCAGGTTCGCCGTTCCGGGCCCCGCACTTGCCGTGCAAAACATGAACCGCTGCCGCAGCCATTGTTTCGAATATCCCGCAGCCGCAAACCCCATGCTTTGTTCGTTTTGCCCCCGATAAAGCGGCAATTCGTCCTTCGCATCATACAGCGCTTCGCCCAGGCAGGTCACATTGCCGTGCCCGAAAATCCCAAATCCACCGCCGCAAACGCGTATTTCCCTGCCGTCCACAACGATATATTGGTTGGCTAGATATTTGATGATCGCCTGCGCCGTCGTCAGCCGGACCGTACTAACTGTCATTTTCCTGCTCCCTCCCAAACGCGCCCAGTTGGCGATTGATGCTTGCGTGTTTTCGAATCTGAAGATACTAGTTTTGCAACCGGTTGCAAACCCAATTTCAAAGAAAGGCGCAGGCAATGACGGAAATCGGTATCGGTATCATTGGCGGTGGTTATATGGGCAAGGCCCACGCGGTAGCCATGTCCGCAGTCGGGGCCGTCTTCAATACAAAATTGCGCCCCCACCTTGAAATGGTTTGCGCAAGCACGGGCGACAGTGCTGAACGCTACAGGGCAGAATTTGGATTTGCCCGCAGTACGGCGGATTGGAAAACTCTGGTCGGCGACCCCAAAGTAGAGGCGATCGTCATTGCATCGCCGCAAAAAACCCACCGTGACATCGCGCTGGCAGCTTTTGCCCTGAACAAACCGGTGTTCTGCGAAAAGCCGTTGGGCGCATCCCTGCAGGACAGCCGCGATATGGTTGCGGCCTCCAAAGGTCAGATCAGCATGACCGGGTTCAACTATATCCGCACACCCGCCAGCCAATTTTCCAGACGGTTGATTGCGGACGGTCTGATCGGTGACATCACATGGTTTCGCGGCGAACATACCGAAGACTTTTTTGCCGATCCGGACAGCCCCGCCACCTGGCGCACCGACGGCGATGCCAACGGCACCATGGGCGATTTGGCCCCTCATATGATCAACGGCGCGCTGGCTTTGGTTGGCCCGATCAAATCCCTGATCGCCGAGGTCGAAACCGTGCATCCCAAACGCCCCGGCGGCGCGGTCACCAACGATGACCACGCGCAGATGATGTGCCGGTTTGATACAGGTGCAATGGGGCAAATGTACTTTAGTCGCATCAATCACGGCCGCAAAATGGGCTACGCCTATGAGGTCACAGGCACCAAAGGCGCGATCCGTTTCGACCAGGAGGATCAAAACGCGGTCTGGCTTTATACAATGGACGAACCCGAAGCCACGCGCGGCTTTCGCAAAATCCTGACCGGCCCGGCGCACCCCGATTATGAACCCTTCTGTCAGGGGCCCGGACATGGCACCGGATATCAGGATCAGATCATCATCGAAGCGCGTGATTTTCTGCGCGCGATTGAAATGAAAACGCCAGTCTGGCCCACCTTTCAGGATGGGTTGGACGTAAACCAGATTGTCGCGGCGGCGATGGCATCTTCCCGTGCAAAAGCATGGGTTGATGTTGCGTCCGTCTGAAGTTTGCAAAAGGTACAGCCATGACAATAAAAATCGGAAATGCACCTTGCTCATGGGGAATCGAATTCCCGAGCGATCCAGCCTACCCCACCTGGCAATCCGTATTGGATCAATGTGCGGGTGCTGGTTATAAAGGCATCGAACTTGGCCCCATCGGCTATATGCCCGAGGACCCTACGGTTCTGGCCCCGGCATTGGCGGCCCGTGATCTTGAGATCATCGGCGGCGTTGTCTTCCGCGCGTTTCACGACCCCACAAAGTGGGAAGACGTGCTGGACGCCTCAAAACGCACCTGCAAGGCACTGGCGGCCCATGGCGCTAAACACCTGGTTCTGATCGACAGTATTTCGCCCCGTCGCGCGCCCACTGCCGGACGCGCGAATAAGGCCGAACAAATGGACAAGGCCGAATGGATGGCTTTTCGCACCCGCATTGCCACAATCGCCAAAATGGGCACCGAAGAATACGGGCTGACGGTGGGCATTCACGCCCACGCAGGTGGTTTTCTGGATTTTGAACCGGAACTTGAACGCCTGCTGGCCGAAGTCGATGAGAGCATTCTTAAGATCTGCTTTGACACCGGTCACCATTCTTTTGCGGGCTTTGATCCAGTGGCATTTATGGACCGCTACATCAGCCGGATTTCTTACATGCACTTCAAGGATATCGACCCCGCCGTAAAGGCCGATGTCGTCGCCAACCGGACCGATTTCTACAAAGCCTGCGGTCAAGGAATATTCTGCAATCTGGGCCAGGGCGACGTCGATTTCCCTGCCGTGCGCCAACGCCTGTTGGATGCAGGTTTCGAAGGCTGGTGCACTGTTGAGCAAGACTGCGACCCTGCCTTGCCGGGCACACCGCTTGAAGATGCGCGCGCAAACCGTGAATACCTTCAATCTATTGGTTTTTAAGGGTAAATAACATGAAAAAGCTAAAATGGGGCATGATTGGCGGCGGCGAAGGCAGTCAGATCGGACCCGCGCACCGCCTTGGCGCCCAAGCCGACGGGTTGTTTGAATTTGCCGCCGGAGCACTGGATCACCGGGCCGATGCAGGTCGAGACTATGCCGCACGTTTGGGCATTGCCGCTGATCGCGCCTATGGCGACTGGCGCGAGATGCTGGCAGGCGAAACCGCACGCAAAGACCCCGTTGATCTGGTCACTGTGGCGACCCCGAACGCCACCCATTTTGAGATCACCAAATCCTTTCTTGAGGCCGGGTTTAACGTGCTGTGCGAAAAGCCGATGACCATGACCGTGGCGGAGGGAGAAGAGATCGTTCGCGTCGCCGAACGCTCGGGCAAGATATGCGCCGTGAACTATTGCTACTCGGCCTATCCGATGATCCGTCAGGCCCGCGCGATGGTACGCGAAGGTGAGCTTGGCAAGATCCGTCTGGTGGTCACAAACTTCAGTCACGGCCATCACGGTGATGCGACAGATGCGGATAATCCGAGGGTGCGCTGGCGCTATGATCCGGCAATGGCGGGTGTATCCGGGCAATTCGCCGATTGCGGCATTCACGCGCTGCATATGGCCGGTTTCATTTGTAATGATACGGTCGAAAAACTTTCTGCCGACTTTGCGTCAACCATTTCCAGCCGCGTGTTGGAAGACGACGCGATGGTCAATTTTCGCCTGTCCGGCGGCACTGTCGGGCGCTTGTGGACGTCTTCTGTCGCCATCGGGCGTCAGCATGGGTTCGACATTCAGGTGTTTGGCGAAACCGGTGGATTGCGCTGGGCCTCAGAGCAACCCAATCAACTGATCTATACACCCCTGGCCGGACGGACCCAGATCATTGAAAAAGGCGAAGGAGGCCTGCACGAAGACGCACAACGCCTGTCGCGCGTTTCCATTGCCCATCCCGAAGGGTTCCCGCTGGCGGTGGCAAATATTTACTGTGATTTGGCGGATGCAATCCGGGGCACGCCGCGCGATGGCCTGCCCAACGCCGCAGATGGCGTGCGGTCGATGGCGGCGGTCGAGACAGCCGTTGCATCGGCCAGGGAGGATGGCGTCTGGCTGGATGCGCGTCCACCGATGTTTCGGTAACGCTATGGGCGGGGCCGCAACGTGCCCCGCTCAACCACACGGCAGGGAAACAACCGCGCCTCTGGATAGCGGTCCGGTTCGTCCAGCATCGCCTCCATCAATTCAATCGTTGAGGTGATGATTTGCCGGATCGGCTGGTGAATAGTTGTCAAATTGATGTTTTCCCATGACGCCATTTCCATGTCATTCAGCCCGATGATCCCAACATCAAGCGGCGCATTCAGCCCTGCATCTTTGATCGCGCTCAACACGCCGATGGACAACACGTCGTCGCCGCAAAAATAGGCTTCGGCCAACTCGCCTTTCAGCAAGCGCAACATTTCGGAACGCCCCGCCTGAAACGAATAAGCCTCGGCAAAACTGTGGGTCAGTGTCACATTCGGGTGCTTTGCCACCTCATCCGCAAACCCCTGCAACCGGTCCTGCGTAGACGTCGCCGCCTGCGGCCCACCCAGAAAGGCGACCCGGCGGTATCCACGCACAATCAACTCGCGCGCCGCCATGCGCCCGGCCTCAACATTGTCGATGCCGACGACATGCACCTCGGGGCTGCTGGAATATCGGCCAAACGTGTGCACCACCGCCAGTTTCTGATCACGGAACGCTTTTGAAAACACCGGCGGCAAAGTAGACGAGGCAACAATCGCGCCATCAACGGAATACTGCTGCAACATTCGTAACGAGTTTTCGGGATCGGTTTCATCGCTCAGGTTCACCAAAAGCGGGCGTAATCCCCTGTCTTGCAGACCACGTGTAAACAGGTCAAACACCTCAAGAAAAATTGGGTTGTGAAAGTTATTGCTGACCAGACCAATCAATTTTGTTCGCCTGGTCGTCAAACTGCGGGCCAGAAAATTCGGGCTATACCCTAGCTCTGTCGCGGCCTTTTCGACTTTTCGGCGCATTTTTAAGGATACAGATGCACCGTCCGTAAACGTGCGTGACACAGCCGAGGTCGAAACACCCGCTTTGTTCGCCACGTCCTTGAGCGTCGCCGCCATCACCAAGCCCCTACTATTGTTGCATTGCCAACCGATAAGTACCTCGCATCGGGAATGGCCGCAGTAAAAAAAACATGATTCTTTTTGCAACCGGTTGCAAAAATGTCGAATCCATGGTTCTCTGCCCGATGGAGAGGGCGGCGGCCTGCTCTGAAACCACAAAATGGTGTCCTTGGGAGGATAAAAATGAAATCCGTTATTAGAAAACTAATGCTGACAGCCGCGGTTGTCGTATCCCCGTTGATGGCGTCTGCCGACGGTCACGGCGATGACCTGACTTATATTCTGGTCAGCCACGCGCCCGATAGTGACAGCTGGTGGAACACAATCAAAAACGGCATCGCACTTGCCGGTAGTCAACTGGGGGTCACGGTTGAATATCGCAACCCGCCAACCGGTGATCTTGCCGATATGGCCCGTATCATCGAACAAGCGGCCGCGTCGCAGCCTGACGGGATCATCACAACACTCGCCGATTTTGACGTGCTGTCCGGCCCGGTCAAAGCCGCTGTTGATCAAGGCATCGATGTGATCATCATGAACTCTGGCACACCTGAACAAACCCGCGAAGTCGGCGCGTTGATGTTTGTGGGCCAACCGGAATATGACGCCGGTCTTGCAGCAGGTATCCGCGCCAAGGGCGACGGTGTCGGTAGCTTTGTCTGCGTCAATCACGTGATCTCGAATACGGTTGTGGCCGAACGCTGCCGTGGCTTTGCAGACGGTCTGGGGATTGAGCTGGGATCGTCCATGATCGATTCCGGTCAGGACCCTGCCGAGATTAAAAACCGTGTCACTGCCTACCTGACTGCAAACCCTGAAACCGACGCGATCCTCACGTTGGGCCCAACATCTGCGGATCCGACCATTCTGGCCGTCAAGGAAATGGGCATTGCTGGTGACATCTATTTTGGCACCTTCGATCTGGGCACCGAGATCGTAAACGGCATCAAGGACGGCACTATCCAGTGGGGCATCGACCAACAGCCATTCCTGCAGGCCTATCTGCCGGTTGTAGTTTTGGCCAACTATGATCGCTACGGCGTTCTGCCCGGCAATAACATCAACTCTGGCCCCGGTTTCGTGACAGCTGATGGCCTTGAGAAGGTAGAAAAGTTCGCCGGCGAATTCCGCTAAGCACATCTGAATAGGGCGGTTCTGGCAATGCCGGGACCGCCCTTTTTCGGCAAAAAACCATCAAAGCAGGGGCTGGTACAATGTCAGACGCCACAAATAATGACGAACGCATTAAGGAAATGTCAGGCCTGCGCCGCGCGCTGATCCGCCCGGAATTGGGCGGAATGGTCGGCACCGTCGCGGTCTTTACGTTCTTTCTGCTTTTTGCCTCCGACAGCGGTATGTTCAACGCCCAGGGCGTGATGAACTGGTCCGTGGTATCTGCACAATTCATGATCATCGCTGTCGGTGCCTGCCTGCTGATGATTGCCGGGGAATTTGACCTTTCCGTCGGCTCGATGATCGGGTTTGCCGGGATGATGATCGCGATTTTCGGGGTCGTTCTGGCCTGGCCCATGTGGCTGGCCATTATCGCGACATTCACCATCTGCATCGCCTTTGGCTGGGTCAATGGCTACATCGTTGTGAAAACCGGATTGCCCAGCTTTATTGTGACGCTGGCAACCCTGTTCATATTGCGTGGCTTCACCATTTTCATCCCGCAAACCGTCGAGTCCAAGACCATCATTGGCGGCATTCGCGAAGCGGCCGACGGCGACTGGCTGGCATCCCTGTTTGGCGCAAAGATCGGCGGCCCCCTCTTTCATTGGCTGGGCGATATGGGCGCCATCGGCGTCTTTACCCGCGGCAATCGCGAGGGCGAACCCGTAGTGGACGGCATTCCGATGCTGATGATCTGGGCAATCGCCTTGGTCATCGTGGGGCATTTGCTGCTAACCCGCACACGGTTCGGCAACTGGATTTTCGCCGCCGGCGGAGACGCGCAGGCTGCACGTTATGCCGGTGTCCCGGTGGATCGTGTGAAAATCCTGATGTTCATGTTCACTGCCTTCTGCGCCACTGTTTTTGCCGTCTGTCAGGTGATGGAATTCGGGTCCGCCGGCGCCGATCGGGGCATCTTAAAGGAATTTGAGGCCATCATCGCGGTCGTCATTGGCGGTGCACTGCTAACGGGCGGCTACGGATCGGTCATTGGCGCGGCCCTTGGCGCCCTGATCTTTGGTGTGGTGCAGCAAGGGTTGTTTTTCGCCAACGTCGAAAGCTCACTCTTCCGCGTGTTCCTTGGGATGATCCTGCTGCTTGCGGTGATCCTGAACACCTATATTCGCCGCATGATCACAGGAGAACGCTGATGGACCCGATTATCCAAATGAAGGGCATCCAAAAGCATTTTGGATCCGTCATCGCGCTGGCGGGTGTGACAATTGATTTCTACCCCGGCGAATGCCACTGCTTGCTGGGCGACAACGGCGCAGGCAAATCGACCTTTATCAAAACCATGTCAGGCGTGCACAAACCCACCCACGGAGAGATCCTGTTCGAAGGCAAGCCTATGCACTTTGAGGACCCGCGCGACAGTATCGCAGCAGGTATCGCGACGGTGTATCAGGATCTGGCGATGATCCCGTTGATGTCGGTCAGCCGTAACTTTTTCATGGGCAACGAACCGATCAAGAAGATCGCAGGCATGCCGTTCTTTGATCATGATCACGCCAACAAAGTTACCATGTCCGAAATGAAAAAGATGGGCATCAACCTGCGCGGTCCCGATCAGGCGGTTGGCACCTTGTCAGGGGGCGAACGTCAGACCGTCGCCATCGCCCGCGCGGTGCATTTCGGGGCCAAGGTACTGATCCTGGACGAACCTACATCCGCTTTGGGCGTGCGCCAGACGGCCAACGTCCTTGCCACCGTGGATAAGGTGCGCAAACAGGGGATCGCTGTGGTTTTCATCACCCATAACGTGCGCCATGCGATGGCAGTCGGCGACCGCTTTACTGTTTTGAACCGGGGCACGACATTCGGCACAGCCGACAAGGGGGATATCACCCCAGAGGCGCTACAGGACATGATGGCCGGTGGTCAGGAACTTGCGACCCTCGAAGGATCCCTGGGCGGAACGGTATAGGCCCTGACGACCATTGGCTCGGCGGCGACCCAACTACCGGTCGTCGCCTTCATCCGTTGCAGCATCCGCGATATCCTCTTCCACCGACGCTTGCGCCGCAGCCGTGACCGATTTGCGTTGCTCATCGGTCAGATCATCAACCTTGCCGTCAGCCAGCCGCACCGTCACTTCGCGGTGGGCAAAACGGATACCTTCGCGTTCAAACAAGGCGCGAATATCTTCGTAGACCTTTTTGCGCACCAGCCATTGGTCGCCCGGTTTGGTCATAAACTTCACCCGGATGATCATCGCGCTGTCCTGCATCTCGATGACACCTTGCGATTTCAGCGGCTGGATAAAGTTGTCGCCGATCACCGGATCATCCAACAGCTGGACACCAAGGTTCTTGATCAGTTTGCGTACCTTTTCGACATCGGTATCATAGGTCACCCGCAGGGGTAGTTTCATGATCACCCAGTCGCGTGAATAGTTGGTCAGAACCTGTATTTCACCAAAGGGAATTGTATGCAGCGCGCCCAGATGATGACGCAGCTGAAACGACCGCACCGAGATTTTCTCGACCGTGCCTTTGACACCGCCAACATCCAGATATTCGCCCTTGCGAAAGGCGTCATCAAACAAAAAGAACCCGCCGGAAAAGATGTCCCGAACCAGTGCTTGTGATCCAAAGCCAACGGCCACGCCGACAACACCCGCGCCCGCAAACAGCGGTCCAACGTTGATCCCGATCTCTAACAGAATGATCAGCAAAATGGTGACCAATACAACGATCAACATGAAATTCCGAAACAGCGGCAAAAGCGTCGCCAAACGGCTGGCGCCGGTTCCGCCGCCTTCTCCGCCTAGATCTTCCTCATCAGCATCGCCTTGTTCTTCGGCGATCTTACCGTCGATCCAAATACGGAAAACGTGATAAACAATGTAGCCGATAAAGACGATAACAAGGACATCCAACAACCGTTCAAACAGCGATTCCGCCATCCTTGTGCTGTCATTGTCCCAAATGACCAAGAATGCATAAGACCCTGCAACAAAGGCCAGTATACCTGCTACGCGGCGTGCCAAGGCCTCATAAGTACTGATTGCGGGTCGGGGCATCAGCATCGCCTTGGCGTCGCTTTCTGCGGCAGTAAGGGGCGCTCTTTCATCCCCCTCCTCATCCAGCATTTCGTCCGCCTGTGCGGCATTCAGGCTTCGCAAGGCACGCGCGCGCATGAAACCGCGTTCAATCGCGAAATTGATCACCCCGTAGACCACAATGATGCTTAGCAAAATGCCATAAGCGCCAGCGACCAAAGGGATCGTTGGCGGATGCCCCAACACCAGATCATAGGTCAGTTTGACCCAGGCGAAAACCACATAGGAAATGACAATCGGCGCCCAGAAAGTAGCAACCGTTCTGGCCAGCCAACTGACTTCATTTTTTGATTTCCCGCCACAGATCGCGCAGCTTATGGCTTTTCCGTTGACCAAAACCATCACAATATTCAGCACAACCAGAAACCCAGACAACAAGGACGTCAAAAATGCGAAGACGTCATAGTTCAAACCCAGTTCGCCAATCCAGATGCCAAACAGGATGGCGCAAATGTCGAAGGCACCCAGCATCCACAGCCATTTATGCAGGCGTTTTGCTTCGTGATTGTCCAGCGCGGGAATACGGTATTGCTCAAGGTAGGGCGACAGGATCATGCGCCACAATCCGGCAACAAACCGGCTAAAGAAATAGGCAGCATTAATCAGACTGACAGTGAATTGCATCGCCGTGTCTTCGAGCGGCCCAAAGAAAATCCCACCAATGGCATAGGCAACGGCCATCGATACCAGAATGCCGATCACCCCAAAAAAGAACCTGAACACCAAAAACGGCATCTTTTCGGCGTAACCAACCGGGTTTTCCAGTATCCGCGCAGTGACATAGCCCTTGGCGATCCGTTTGCCAAAAACCTGAATTTCAAAAAACATACCTGCGCCAAACAACAGCAACGAATAGACCAGCGCCTGAAAAAAAGCCGCAATGGTACCATCCGGACTGGCTGCGCGCAGGATATAGGCAACTTCCCGGAAGGCATCGGGCAGTCCCAGCAGGCGTTCAATCAATGCACCGCGAAACTTTAGGGTCGCATCCTGAAGGGCCATTAGTTGCGACCCTTCGGGCAGCACCTCGGCGCCATCCGAGGGCGCTTCGCCGACCGACGACAACAATTCGCCCGCGTCGTTGATCACCACAACGCCAATTCCGTTTTCTTTGGCTTGTCGCAAAACTTCGGCGACTTTATCAGCCTCGGTACTGTCTGTGAGGTCAGGAACAAGCGATGGCAATCCTTGGGCCTGCGCCATTGCCAGGGGGCCAACAAGCACCATCACCATCAGGTAAAGTGCCATGGCTGTCTTAAATTTGCGCGCCAATTTTTGCATCCGTCCCGTAACCCCCAAGCTGCGCGAACGCTACGCCAGCCCAAATGTCATTGCAATCACACGGCCAAGCACAGAAGGGTGTTTTGCAAGCGCCGGTTTTTTGTGCCATAGCCAAGGCAAGAGATCTCAAACGGGCCTGCGCTGACAAGTAAGACCCAAGGACGTGCCCATGACGGATCAAGACCCTAAAGACCGGATTGCCGTTCTCGGCCTTGGGTATGTAGGCCTGCCGCTGGCATTGGCGCTGTCTCGCGCAGGGTTTGATGTTGTCGGACTGGACACAGACAAATCCATTGTCGTCTCGCTTAATTCAGGGACAGACCCAAACTCCGAAGTCTCGGACACGTCGTTGGGCGACAGCCATGCAAGGTTTTCGGCCGATCCCAATGATCTAAGCGATTGCACTGCCTTTATCATCGCCGTCCCGACCCCGATCACGGACGCCAAGATACCGAACCTTGATCCCATTCTGGCCGCCTGCGCCGCGATTGGTCCGAACTTGACCCACGGTGCCCTGGTGATCCTTGAAAGCACGGTCTACCCCGGCGTCACGCAGGACGTTTGCGGACCCGCATTGGAACGTGCCAGCGGATTGACTGCTGGCGTGGACTTCAAACTTGGGTATTCGCCGGAACGGGTCAACCCAGGTGACGCCGAGCATTCCATGGAAAACGTGATCAAAATCATCGCCGCCCAGGACGCAGACACCCTGGACCGGGTCGAAGCGATCTATGCGCCTGTGGTCAAGGCGGGCCTGCACCGCGCCCCAAACATCATGACTGCCGAAGCCGCAAAAGTGATCGAGAACACCCAGCGCGATCTGAACATCGCGTTGGTCAACGAATTCGCCCTGATCTTTTCACGCCTTGGCCTTGATACGCTGGATGTATTGGAAGCGGCGGGAACAAAATGGAACTTCCTGCGGTTTTCGCCCGGTCTGGTCGGCGGCCATTGCATCGGGGTTGATCCCTATTATCTGACTTATCGCGCCGAACAGTTGGGCTATCACCCAGAGGTCATTTTGGCCGGTCGTCGGATCAACGACCATATGGGCAAACATGTGGCACAAACCCTGATCAAGACCATGTTGTCACGCGACATTGGCGTGCGCGACGCGAAGGTGCTGATCCTTGGCTACACGTTCAAGGAAAACTGCGCCGACACCCGCAACACCCGTGTCGCCGATATTGTGACCGAACTTAAGGACTATTCCGTCGAGGTGGACGTGATGGAACCTTGGGTTCCGGCGCAAATCCTACGCGACCGTCATGGCGTTAACCGCGTCGATGATCCCAAAGACGGGACCTATGATGCGATAATTGTTGCAGTTGGGCATACAGAATTCATTCAGATGGGTGCAGATGCCGTCCGGGCCCTTGGGAAACCCGGCGCGGTTGTCTATGACATCAAAGGAATATTTGGCAAATCAGGCAGTGATCTGAGACTGTAGAACCGGCAGGCGGGGCATGAATATGGTTCAAACCAACAGAAAAACCGACGCGCCCGGATCTGAGCGATCACACCGGATCGTGCTTTATAGCCATGACACCTTTGGGTTGGGGCATTTACGCCGGTCCCGCGCCTTGGCTTCGGCGCTAACGGCGGCAGATGACCGCACGTCGGCGATCATATTGACCGGTTCACCAGTTGCGGGTCGATTCACCTTTCCTGAACGGGTCGACCATGTGCGCCTGCCTGGCGTTACCAAACTGCCCGATGGCACCTATGTCAGCCAAACGCTGGGCCTGGATATTGACGAAACCACCGCCTTGCGGGCGGGGTTAATCCAATCGGCCATCGAACAATACGACCCCGATCTGCTGATCGTGGACAAGGAACCCACCGGTTTTCGCGGCGAATTGCTACCCACATTGGAATGGCTGCAAAAACGCGGCCAAACCCGTTGCGTCTTAGGCCTGCGTGATGTGCTGGATGAACCTGAGGTACTGGCCGCCGAATGGGCCCGCAAAGGTGCCGTTGCCGCAGTTGAGAAATTCTACGACGAAATCTGGGTCTACGGTGTCAAGTCCGTCTACGACCCGACCAAAGGTCTGGCGCTAAGCGACGCCGCCCGTGCGCGTATGCACTGGACCGGATATTTGCGCCGCGAAATCACCGATGCGGCTGACACGCCGGATAGTCCTTACATCCTTATTACACCCGGCGGCGGCGGCGATGGTCGCGCGATGGTCAGTCTGGTGTTGGATGCTTACGAACAGGATGCAGACCTCGCGCCGAATGCTGTGCTGGTTTATGGCCCATTCCTGTCTGGCGACGTGCGTGCAGCCTTTGACAAACGTGTGGCACAATTGAATGGGCGGGTCACAGCAGTTGGTTTTGACAGCAAGATCGAAGCGCTTTTCGCAGGCGCTGAAGGTGTCGTATCAATGGGCGGTTACAACACATTTTGCGAAGTTCTATCCTTTGACAAACGCGCCGTGATCGTGCCACGCACCGTGCCCCGCCTTGAGCAATGGATCAGAGCCAGCCGCGCCGAAGATCTGGGCCTTGTCCGCATGTTGGAAGAAACCCGCGACGGTATGACGCCCCAGGCGATGATCAAGGCGATCCGTGCCTTGTCGACCCAGAACAAGCCATCGGACGCCGGATCAGACGGGCTGCTGGACGGCTTGGACTATGTGGTCGAACGCGCGCAGTTGCTGATGTCAGACAAGGCCGTAAAATGACCAAGACGTCGCCAGCACTGGCCGTTCTTGTCAA
>JBAUHN010000114.1:0-6702 GCA_049680295.1 Sulfitobacter sp. | reverse complement strand
GCCTGAAAGTCGCCGAAATACTTGGTGATCGCCGCCGTCAACGTCGTCTTGCCGTGGTCAACGTGACCAATCGTGCCAATGTTAACGTGCGGTTTATTGCGTTCAAACTTTGCCTTAGCCATGGTGGTGGCACCCCTTGCTATTAAAGGATCATTCGCGACCCCGTCCATACATGGCGCGCGATGTATTGACTTATGCCGCACAAATCAAGCAAGAGTTGACAGATCAGCCTGCGCACCAGGCAATTTTCGGAACTAATCGCAAATTATCCGGATCTTTCAGGTATGCACCTGCGCATTTATTGGGCTGCGCTGATCAGACCGGTTAGTCAGAGACCGCCGCGACGCTTGCCGCCACGACTTTTTCCAGCTCGGTGGGTGCCGCCGCCGCATCCGCCGGGGCCGCAGCCGCGTTGGGCGATGGTTTAAACCAACCTTCATCTTTTTGCTGGCGCACTAGATACCGCTCAATCGCCTTTGAAACATTCTCCGACAGATTTTTCAGCTGCACTTCGGCTGTTTGCGTCAGACCAGATCCAACGATTGTTTCGCCGGAAACTTGTTCCAGAACAGTGATTTGCTTGGCTTTGTCATTCAGTTTCTTTCCAGCCGCATCGTCCCAGACGGTCAAACGGATAACCAGAACGGATTTGGGCGACAAAACAATCGGCACACCGGGGCGCGCCAGAACGTAACCTTCAACGCTGACGCCAAAATGATAAAGCTTATCGCCCTCATAGCGGTCAAATCGGTCGGCTATGGCTGATTTGATCGCGGTTGTCAGCTCTTCTTCCGAGGCAGGGCGGCTTACCGGACCTTTGACAACTTTGGGGGCAACGACGATGTTGTGACCCAGCCGAAAATCGCCCAGAGGTGTGGGGGGTTTATTCAGATCAGCAGCACCAGCGCAGGCTGATAATATACCTAAAGACAGCAACAAACCCGCAATGCGCAACATTTCCAAGCACCCCATCTAAAAATCAACACCCTGTGCGTAGCTTACCGGATGCAGGGACGCAATCCTTGTGCTTTAACTGCGCGGCTTGCCGTTGCACGGAAACTGCATAGGTTAGCAACAGGACCGCAAACACAGTCCGCAAGGAGCATCAGATGCCATCGACCCGCCAGACCACAGTCACGCCGGGCGCATACCCTGTGCGTGCGCAATTGGTAAATGAACCCTGGGGCATCTTGAAAAGCCTGAATGTGGCACGTCAAAATCTTTTGCGTATTCTGCCGGAGATTGCGACGACGCAACCAATGGTATCGGGCAAAACCGGCAAACGCTGGCATATGGTCATGGACCCTGCGGCGATCAAACGGATGTTGCTGGACCGGCTTGAAGACTATCCCAAGTCGGTCGTCACCAAAAACCTGCTGAAGCCGGCCATCGGTGAATCCCTGTTCATCGCTGAAGGGGCGCATTGGCGCTGGCAGCGACGTGCCGCAGCCCCGGTGTTTTCGCATCGCAACGTGATGAATCTGTCGCCGATCATGACCCGGGCCGCCGAACGTGCCTCGGACAGAATCACAAACGCAGGCCAACGTGCCATAAACCTGGCGGATGAAATGGTAACAACAACCTTTGATGTGATCTCGGACGTGACGTTTTCAGGGGGCGAAACCTTCGACAAGGACGCAGTGCACAGTGCGATTGATGACTATATCGCTCAGGCCGGGAAAATTTCGCTGTTTGACATCATTGGCGCGCCAGATTGGATTCCCCGCCCCGGGCGCATGATGTCGGGCAAAGCCATGAAGGATATGAAGGCGGTAGCAGACGCCGCCATTGAAGCCCGCAAGTTGCGCGGATCCGATGGCGTGCCGGACCTGCTGGATCTGCTGCTGGAGGGTGAAGACCCGGAAACCAAACGCCAGATGAACACGGCTGAACTGCGTGACAACCTGTTGACCTTCATTGTGGCAGGTCATGAAACCACAGCGCTGACGCTGGCCTGGTCACTTTATCTGTGCGCCTTTGATCAGTCGGTTCAGGACCGCGCCCACGCCGAGGCCACATCGGTTCTGGGCGACCGCGCGGCAACCGGTGCGGACGTCAAAAACCTGCCGTACATCCGGCAGATTATCGACGAAGCGCTGCGATTATATCCCCCTGCGGGCATCATTTCACGCACGGCACAAAAACAAGACACGCTTTGCGATCGCACCGTTCTGCCCGGTGACACGGTGATGATCCCGATCTACGCTTTGGGGCGGCATCACCAGCTTTGGGACAATCCGGACGCCTTTAACCCTGATCGCTTTGCCAATCGCAAAGCCATCGACCGCTATGCCTATCTGCCCTTTGGCGACGGCCCGCGTATCTGCATCGGCGCATCATTTGCCCTGCAAGAGGCCGTTATCATTCTGGCAACCCTGCTGGCGCGGCATCGTTTCAAACCGGTGCCGGGCAAAGACCCCGAGCCGGTAATGATCCTGACCTTGCGCCCCAATGGCGGCGTTTGGCTGACGGCTGAACCTGTCTAGGGTCTGAACCCTAGCCGCAGATATCCTGCAATGCTTTCCATTCAGCATCTGTCAAAGACGGTGTCGTACCGGACTGAGTTTTCGCAAATCTGCGCGCGTCCGCTGCGCGCGATGTCAGATCCGGGTGCGTCGACAGGTACACGGGCAAATCAGGCAAGCTGCGCTTGACCCCTTTCAGACTTTCAAAAAACGTCGCCATGCCTTCGGTCTTGATCAAAGCCTTGTCCAGCATGTTGATGGCAAAACTGTCGGCCACGCCTTCGGCCTCACGGGTATATCCCGCGTTGAGCATCTGATCTGCCAGCACAATCGCCAAAGAACCGCCCGCGAAATCGCCGATAACCAGCGACAACAACCCGGCGGAACCGGCTGCGCGCAATGCGCCGCGCGTGCTGTCGCGGGCTTCAACATGGCCAATCTCATGGGCCAGAACAGCCGCCACTGCATCCGGCCCGTCAGCGCGTTCCAATAGTCCGCGCATGATCACAACCTGCCCGCCGGGGGCCGCAAACGCATTGACCATCTTATGTTTCATCACCGACACATTCAGATCGTATTCGGTCTGGGAATTTTCGGTCAGCCGTTCGGTCAGTCGCAATAGTGCAGCGTCACCTGCCGCGCTGTGGCACGCCAAAGACCCGACACCCGTGCCGCCAAGCACCCGTTCCATCTGTGCCACCACGGCTTTGCCAAAGGCAACCTCGCGCTCAATCGGAATCACACCCGCAAGCGTGTCCGCCATCCGGGGCAGGATCACAAACAACATCAAGACCAATGCGGCCACCGCAACAAAGGCAACTTTCGCAACACGGCCAAAGGTGCCGCGCGCAACATCACGCCGCATCAATTCAGGGCACAGGCGTTTCAGATCGGTGATCAATTGCGGGTCCGTGACGCTTAGGCGCTGCAATCCGATAAGTTCACTGTCCAGCGAATGATCGGCCCGCAGGCTAAGCATCAGCTGATCAGGCCGGGCCTGATCAGGCTGCGCGCGTAAATCCGCCAAAGGCCAGTAAACCGGCTGGCGCATTTCCGGCACCGCAATGCGCAGCACACCTGCGCCCGCTTCAAGCGACACGGCCACCGTTTGCGCAGCACCTGCTTTGCCGTCGTAGAACCTGCCTGAGACGGCATTCATCAGATCGCGCCACCGACATCCAGCGCATCTGCAAAGCCTTCCGCGTCGGCACCTTCATCTGCGGCACGTTGCTGGATTGCCTGCAGATTGTCCGCATGAAACACGGTCACATTTGAGATCACGTGTTTGAGAATGGGTTGAACGACAAAAACCAATGATAATCCACCCGCAAGCAAGAACAATGCGATGTAGTAGGCCCCAAACGTCACAATATTTACAACCGACACCTGAGAAGCCGCACCGGTTTGAAAGTTGCCGAGTGAACTGAGCCCAAGACCGCTTGCAAAGGCCACGACTAACGACAAAACCGCCATCGAAACAAATATCAAAACCGAGCCGACGATCATCTTGTACACGACGGTCTGCGTCTGAACTTCGGCGACGAACTTGGTCTGACCTTCCAGCGCCTTATGCGCCGTCAAATAGTTGAACGCATAGACGCGGTAGGACACAAAACCGACCAGCGCCCAAACATAGCCAATGACAACCGCGCAAACACCCAATAGCGGCGCGTTAATTAGCGCTGCCAAAATGCCACCGCCAACAAGGATCAGAATTGCAATGCCAATATGTTTCATGCCGCGGTAAAGCGCAGTCCAATTGCCGTTCTGAACAAAGGGCGCGTCGCCATACCAGCTGCGATCCACCATGTATTTTTCCAGGAAAAAGGTTTGGCGCGGCAGCATGATCCCAAGGGTGATCGCGCTAAGCAGGTAGTGCAATATCGCCCGCCAGGCATATCCCCAAGCCCCGTTTTCCATCCCAAAACGTATGCCGCGCCAGCGGGTGCGGGCCATTTTATACCTGCGCGCACGATATTGCGCGAACAAGAAAAGCGGCACCACCGCAAACAGCGACAGATAGATCCCGCCGATCTGCGACAATGTCGGCGCACCCGTTGTCGAACCGGCAAACACGTTCAGACCCAGGAAAAACAGCCCCATCTGGACGATCCCCAGATAGATCGCCAAAACCACAATCGCGACCAGAAACCCCAGCAGCTTTTCCAATCCGGTGCCGGTGTATTCAAAACTGTCATCACCGCCACTGACCGAAGACCAGATATATTTGCGCATCCGGGTTTTCGCCCAAAAGCGATAAAACCCCAATGTTACAACGGTCAATGCCGCCGTGCGCAGGTAAAGCCAGAATAGCGGTTTGCCCTGGCCAAAATACTGGCCTTGAATTGTCTCGCTCAATTGATTGTCTCACTTTTAATACGCGACCTAGTCGCCAAATTTGTTATCCCGAGGGAAACCGCGTGGCGCCATGCGACCGGCACTTGCACGTTTTCCAGACCATTCAGCCAACTCGGTTTCCGTGCGGGTCCGCCCCGCCGGGTCCAGCCAGCTTAACCCTTGAATTTGTTCAAATGTTGTCGCATCCGACAATCCGCCGTCCTTGTATTTTTGCAGACGAACCCCTTTGCCGCGGCCCATTTCCGGCAGCTCTTCGCGGTCAAAAACCAGCACTTTGCGGTTTTCCCCGACGACGGCCACCATGTCGCCTGTCACAGGTCTGCACACCAACGCACGCGTTTCACCACGTACATTCAACACCTGTTTGCCGCTACGGGTCTGGGCAACCACGTCGTCTTCTGGCACCACAAATCCGTCACCTGCGCTGGAGGCCACCAGTAATTTGCGGCCCGGTTGATGGATCAGAATAGTCACGATTTCCGCCTCATTCGGCAGATCGACCATCAGGCGCAACGGCTCTCCCATGCCGCGCCCGCCGGGCAAAGTAGCCGCCGACACAGTATAAAAACGCCCGTTTGAGCCAAAGACCAGCAACCGGTCTGTTGTCTCGGCGTGGAACACGAAACGCGGGCCGTCACCGTCTTTGAACTTTAGCTCGCGGGTCAGGTCGATATGGCCGGTCATGCCGCGCACCCAACCCATTTGCGAACAGACAACGGTGATTGGTTCGCGGTCGATCATCGCCTCGATCGGCACCTCTTCGAACACAGTACCTTCGGCAAAGCTGGTGCGCCGCGCGCCGCCCGCATAATCTTTGCCAAACTGCTTTTTGGTTTCGCGCAGCTGCGCAATAATCGTGTCCCACTGCAGGCTTTGATTTTCCAGCAAATCCTCAAGCCCGGCGCGTTCCTCCATCAAGGCGGATTGTTCGCGCAAAAGCTCCATCTCTTCGAGACGGCGCAGGGACCGCAGACGCATGTTGAGGATCGCATCCGCCTGCACTTCGGTCAGGAACGGGTCATCCGTCGGCGCAGGCGGGACATAGTCCGCCTCATCACGCGCGCGGACATGATCCTTGCCCCAGTCTTCGGCCATCAGCGCCAGTTTCGGGTCGTCATCATAGCGAATAATGTCGATCACCCGGTCCAGGTTCAAAAACGCGATGATAAAGCCTTCCAGAACCTCCAACCGGTGGTCGATCTTTTCCATCCGGTGGGTGGAGCGACGGATCAGTACCTCCTGGCGGTGATCAAGGAAGGCGCGCAGCACTTCCTTCATGGAACAGACCTTGGGCGTCAGCCCGTCGATCAGAACGTTCATGTTCAGCGAAAACCGCACCTCTAGGTCGGAATTGCGAAACAGCATCCCCATCAGCACATCAGGATCGACGTTCTTTGAGCGTGGTTCGATGATCATCCGCACATCTTCGGCAGATTCGTCGCGCACATCCCCGAGGATCGGAATTTTCTTGGTCTGGATCAGTTCGGCGATCTTTTCGATCAGCTTGGATTTCTGCACCTGATACGGGATTTCGGTTATGACGATCTGCCACAAACCGCGCCCCAGATCTTCGACCTCATAAAGGCAGCGCAGCCGGAACGACCCGCGCCCGGTTCGGTAGGCCGTCGCGATATTTTCCGGCGGCTCAACGATAATCCCGCCGGTCGGGAAATCCGGGCCGGGTACATAGTTGAGCAACGTGTCATCACGCGCATCGGGCGTTTTGATCAGATGGATACATGCATCACAAAGCTCGGATATATTATGCGGCGGAATATTGGTCGCCATGCCCACGGCGATCCCGGTTGACCCATTGGCCAGCAGATTTGGAAACTGCGCCGGCAACACCGCCGGTTCGGTCAACGTGCCATCATAGTTT
>JBAUHN010000113.1:0-3553 GCA_049680295.1 Sulfitobacter sp. | reverse complement strand
GGTAGGTGATGGCGCGGGCGAAGGGGTCAATCAAAGGAGCATTCATAGCCCGGACGGTAAAGGTGCGCCGACCCAGCGGCAAGAGGCGATTGTGTGATTGCCGGTCAAGGTCAGCTGTGGTTTAGATTGGTCTATGATGAAATATGCAGTGATCATTATTAGTAGTCTCGCCCTTGCAGGGTGCGGATCTTTGGCGGCTCGGCTCGGGCTGGACAAGCGTACCAATAGCGCCACGGTCACCAATGGTGAGGGTCAAACCCGTCCGCAAGCCCGCGGCGACGGCGCTGTTGTCCCGCCAGCGAATGCCACAACGGCAGAAGAATTTGATACAACCTCTGCCGCCGAGCGCGCCGATGCAGCCGCGTCCGCCGCAGGATCAGGCAAAGCTCTGGGTCGCACGGTCGCATCTTTGGGCAGCCCATCCGAGCCGGGTTTTTGGTTGAAAACCCCGCTTGTCACGTCTGAGGTTCAAGGCCGGGTGACCAACCCCGCCACTGGAAAATCGGCTGCCGTCACCTTGATCCCGATTGAAGGCCCGGTAACAGCGGGCAGCCGAATGTCACTGCCCGCGATGCGTTTGATCGGCGCGAACCTGGGTGCCTTGACCGAAGTTGAGGTGAGCATCGCTGGGTAAGTGCCTATAACTAAAGGTATTTTCCGGCTTCTTTGCGGGCAAAAGGTTTCATCGCGTGGCCATGTTCCTCTAAGAACGCAACGACCCGTTGCGGATCGCGTTTGGACAGATCGCGCAACCACCATGCAATCGCTTTTTGGATAAACCATGCCCGGTCTGAGACATAGGTCCCAGCCCAGCCCAGCACCTCCTGACGGACTGCCAATTCCTGTGGTTTGGGATGATTTTGTTTGGCCCAGGGCAAGGTAATGACCAACGCCGCACGGCGGGTCCACATGTGTTCAGCGGTTGTCCATTCCCTGACCTGGCTGACACGGGCCGGATCGGCCACCAGCCGCTTTTGACCGGCCATACAGGCGTGATCCGCGATGGCCCAACTGTCGAAATCCGACGTCCAGCTGACGATCAGACGCCACACATCCGCGTCATCGGGAATTCGGGCCTGTGTCAGCAGCTTTGCCGCCGCCAGCCGCGCCTCAAAGACGTCGGTTTGCCACAAGGCATCTGCCAGGGCGACACGGTCCGGCACGCTCAGTTCCTTCCGCCATGCCTTGGTCAGATCGTTGATGTCGGGGTTGGCCAGCCCAAGATACACCCTTGGAGCTTTGTGATACTGCGCCATTTGCGCGGCTTTTTCCGGGTTCGACAAGGCGGTCAGTTGATCCAGATATGGCCCGGCAATCCCGTGATCAATCGCGTCCTTTGGGTTTTGTGACATAGGTCGGCGCCCCATCAATTGTGGTTTGGTTGCGGGTTTCCCAATAGGTCTGCACACCTTGCGCACCTTTGTCATCTGCCCATTTGGCCAATACGTCGCGTTCTTCGCGATAATCCAAAAAGGGCACCGCATATCCGCAGCTGGTTTGGACCAGATCAATTGCCAGATCATAGATTTGCCGCGCCCCGGCCGAGGGCGGGAAATGGCTGTTCAAACTGTCCCAATCCGCATCGCGTGGATGCACCGTGCGCGCAGCACCATAGGTGCGCAAGACCATTGGCTGGGTTTCAAACCCGCACCACATCAATGTCATGCGATTGATCTGCGCCAGATGGCCTGCGGTTTCATTGCCACTGCCTGTCAGATTGCGCCAGATAATCCGGTTGGGCCCCAAAACCCGCAGGCTGTCCATGCCCTTGGGTGAAATATTGACCCGACCGGACGGCCCGGCCGAGCCGCAAAAGAAGATGTGCTGCGCCTCGATAAAGGCCCGATGTGCGTCGCTTATGGCCTCAAACTGTTTCGCCATGGGTCACTCCACTGTCACGGATTTCGCCAGATTGCGCGGTTGGTCAACGTCTGTGCCTTTGGCGACGGCCGTGTGATAGGCTAAAAGCTGCGCCGGTATGGCATAAACAATTGGGGCGATAGAATCGGCGACAGCAGGCATTTCAATGCTGTCGAACACCCCTTCGCTGGCATCATCCAGGCCCTTGCGGTCAGAAATCAGGATGACCTTGCCTTTGCGCGCCATGACCTCTTGCATGTTGGACACTGATTTATCAAACAGCCCGTCGCGCGGCGCCATGACGACCACGGGCACGTTTTTGTCGATCAGGGCGATGGGGCCATGTTTCAGCTCGCCACTTGCATAAGCTTCGGCGTGTATATAGCTGATTTCCTTTAATTTCAGGGCACCTTCTAATGCCAGTGGATACATCAGCCCGCGGCCAAGAAACAAAACATCGCGGGCCTCGGACAGACGCAAGGCGACCTGGCGCATGGCCTTGTCCTGATCCAGTGCAGCGTTCAGGATCGCGGGCAACCCGCGCAGTGCTGACACATGATCGGACAATGCCTCGGCGGTGATTTCATCGCGGTCCGACGCGGCTTTCAAAGACAGCATCAACAGGACCGACAATTGGCATGTGAAGGCTTTGGTCGAGGCGACCCCGACCTCAACACCGGCATGAATGGGCAAAGCCAGATCGCTTTCGCGGGCGATGGAACTTTGCGGGACGTTGACCACAGCGGCGATGCAATCGGCTTTTCCTTCGCAATAGCGCAACGCGGCCAGAGTGTCGGCGGTTTCGCCGGATTGGCTGACGAAAACGGCCAGAGTGCGCGATGGGATTGGCGGCTCACGATAACGAAATTCCGAAGCCACATCGACCTCGACCGGGATGCGGGCAATTTGTTCAAACCAATACTTGGCCGTCAGACAGGCATAATACGCTGTGCCGCAGGCAACCATGGTGATGCGGTCAAATTTGCCGAAATCTATACCGGGATCGGGCAGGGTTATCTGCCCGGCCGTCGTCAGATAATTCTGGATCACCTGAGCCACGACCTGCGGCTGTTCGGCGATTTCCTTGGCCATGAAGTGTTTGTGCCCCGCTTTGTCGATGCGGGTACTGTCGATTTGGATTTGGGTGATTTTGCGGTTGGCAAGCGCGCCGTTTGCGTCATGGATTTCAAGCGAAGTACGGGTCAGAACCGCGCGATCGCCTTCCTCAAGATAGGTGATGCGATCTGTCAACGGGGCCAGCGCAATCGCATCACTGCCGACGAACATTTCACCGTCGCCAAAGCCGATTGCCAATGGTGATCCCTTGCGCGCGGCGATCATCAGGTCGTCTTCGCCCGAAAACAAAAACGCCAGTGCAAAGGCACCTTCCAACCGGTCGAGTGTCTGGTTCGCGGCCTCAACAGCACTGGCGCCTTGAGACATGTAATGCTGGGTCAGCAAGGCCACGGTTTCGGTGTCGGTGTCGGTAACAAAAGACACGCCGTTTTCGGCCAATTCGGCGCGCAATTCGCGGAAATTTTCGATAATGCCGTTGTGTACGACAGCGACAGGGCCCGCCTGATGCGGATGCGCGTTGGTGACATTTGGCGCACCGTGGGTTGCCCATCTGGTATGTCCGATGCCTGATTTGCCGGCAAGCGGTTCATGTACCAAAAGGTCACTGAGGTTGACC
>JBAUHN010000112.1:0-2320 GCA_049680295.1 Sulfitobacter sp. | reverse complement strand
ATCATGTTCTGGTATTCGTAGTAACCGTGGAAACCCTCTTCTTGCAGCTTGTGCAGTTCATCTTTGATCACGACCTGAAGATCGGCAGGAACCGTCGCCCAGACATCCTTGTTGGCAAGAATGGCCCAGCCGACGATAGGGCCCATTTTCCAGTTCTGAATATGTCCTGTGACCTTGCCAAAGCCCATCTGATATCCTGCACAGCTTGCTCCCATGATACCGTCGAGCAAGCCACGTTGCAGCGCCGACGGTATTTCACCCCATGCGGTTGGCGTAGGCTTGGCCCCCAAAGCGCCAAGTAGCTGGGCTGACTCAGTGTTGTTCACACGGATTTTCTTGCCCTTGAAGTCCGCAATCGTCTGGATTGGTGTGGTTGACCAAAGGTTCTGCGTGCAAAACGCACCTTCCGCGAGCACGACACTGTTCCATTTGTTCAACCATGAATCGGCCAGCATTTCTCCATAGAACGCGTCCCAGACAAATTTGTACTCTTCCATGCTTTCAATCAGGCCAGGAAGGTGGGGCAACCCCATCAAAGGATCCCCGGAACTCAGATAGGGGTGCAGAACGGCAGACATCTGCGCACGACCATCACGGACAGATGGTGCAAGCTGTGTGCCGGTCACGAGTGAGTTGTTGACGGTGATTTTGACCTTTCCATTCGTCGCAGTTTCAACGCGCCCTGGAACCTCGTTTATGGCCTTTTCATAAGTCGAACCCGGCCCCGGGATCATTACCATGGTAAGCTCGATTTCCTGTGCGTTCGCCGCAAAAGCCCCGACGGACAGGAACGCTCCTGCTACCAGTTTTTGTAGTATGTTCATGTTTTCTCTCCTTGCTGATGTGGTTTTTCGTGGCTGCGCTTTCGTCTTTTATGGGTGTTGGATGCGCGCCCTATGCAATGGAAAGTTGCGTTAAGGCGGCACGTCTCGCGCCTTCGAGATGCGCGATGCAAGATGCTTTCATGGCAGGCCCGTCCCTTCTGATCGCCGCCTCGATGATCGGTTTGATCTCATCCATCATCCGGGGATTGCGGTCTTTTCGGGTAATTGACATGCGGCGCAGGACCTCGATGCGGGCATTGAGGGACGTCAGAAGATTTTGACTTATTGCACAACCTGAGCCCTCGAACAAAGTTTGGTAAAACACGGTTTTTGCCCTGAGGATGCCGTCGACATTGTCCTGCTTAGCTGCCTGGCCAAGGTCGGCGTAGGACTGCTGAAGCAACGCGATGTGCTCATCGGCGGCAAATTCAGCAAACCGTTCACATACCAGGCCCTCCAGCGATGCCCTGATGTCATATATTTCGCGTACATCGCGCGCGGTCAGCGTTGCCACGACCGACCCCTTGTGCGGCACCATTTCAATCAATGCTTCGGATTCCAGGTGACGCAGGGCCTCGCGCAGCGATGGCCGACTGACACCCAGCTGTTCACACAAGTCGCGTTCCACCAGTTTTGTCCCAGGCGGAAGCCGACGTTCAATAATCGCCTGGCGCAATTTGTCGTACACCCTCTGGCGGAGGGTCACGGATCGCTTCGACAGATGAAGCGGTTTGGTGCTTTGCGCTGCAGTTGGAGCAGGCGTCATATTCGATCCCCGATTCACCAAGTGACCCACACTGCGTAGCATCAATATTATTGCATGACAATATTATTGCGTGCCATACTACCGTCAACGGCAGGAAGACTTGAGCAGCTACGTCGGGTGTGCCCTGCTGGATCAACCATAACGAAGCATCCGACCCCTGGACGAGGGTCGTGCTTTGGACCTACGATGGGGCGAAATACCGATGTCGAACGATAAACAGGGTGTTAAGCAGGAAAGATCGAAATTCTCGAATGGCGTAGATGCAGTTTCGCATGCCGCCGGTATCGCCGGTGCAATTGCACTTTTAGCGATGATTTCTTTCGTTTGTTTCGAAGTGCTCTCGCGCTGGCTGTTCAATGAGCCGACGGTCTGGGTGAACGAGTATGCCTCTTACCTGCTGATTGGCATCACATTTCTGGGGCTGGCTTATGCGCAAAAGGAAAAAGGCCACATTCAAGTAGAACTGATCCTTGGCTGGCTCAGTGCCCAATCGCGACTGAAGTTGCAAAAAGTCACACTTTGGATCGGGCTGTTCTTCGTTGTCTTTGCAGCCTGGCAGATGGTCTCGTTCAACTATCAGGAATATATCAACAACACCCGCAGTTGGGGTATGTTGGCAACCCGGCAATGGAAGCCGCAGGTGGTGGTATCCGTCGGGTATGGGTTGTTCTGCCTGTCGATACTTGCCGATATCAACCGGACCAACAGGCCCATCGGATCTCTCCGGTGG
>JBAUHN010000111.1:0-2430 GCA_049680295.1 Sulfitobacter sp. | reverse complement strand
GCGCACCTCCTTGCCCTTGGCGCGCAGACGCTTGGTCAGCTCGGCCACGTTCTGCTGCGCCTGTGCCACCGCCATGCCGTAGCCCGGGATGATGATCACGCTATCCGCCTCATCAAGGGCCGTCGCCACACCGTCGGCATCAATCGCGATCTGCTCGCCTTCAACCGCCATTTGCTCGCCCGCCGGGCCGCCAAAGCCGCCCAAGATGACCGAGACAAACGACCGGTTCATCGCCTTGCACATGATATAGGACAGGATCGCACCGCTTGAGCCGACAAGTGCACCAACCACGATCAGCAAATCGTTGCCAAGCGAGAAACCAATCGCTGCAGCCGCCCAGCCGGAATAGCTGTTGAGCATCGAGACAACCACCGGCATGTCCGCGCCGCCAATGCCCATGATCAGGTGATAACCGATAAACAATGCCGCAAGTGTCATTAAGGCCAAAGGCAGCACAGTGCCCATGTTAAAATACCAGATCAGGCACAAAACCGAGATACCAGCGGCACTTGCGTTCAACATGTGACCACCGGGCAGCTTGGTTGCTGCACTGTCCACTTTGCCTGCCAATTTGCCATAGGCGATCACCGATCCGGTAAAGGTCACGGCACCAATAAAGATCCCAAGGAACAACTCGACCCGCAGGATCGCAATCTCGACGCCGTCCTTCTTGGCCAGAAGTGCAGCAAAGCCCTCCAGAGCCTTTTTGGCGCTGTCATCCATCGCCATCACGCGATCCAGTTCGATATGAGCGATTAGACCCACAAAGACAGCAGCAAGACCCACCAACGAATGCATGGCCGCTACCAGTTCTGGCATCTGGGTCATCTGAACCCGTGTCGCCAGCTGATAGCCGATCAAACCACCACCAATTGTGAGAAGTGTTGATGCGAGCCAAAGCCCGGACCCAGGCCCGATCAGCGTGGCCGCAACGGCCAAGGCCATCCCGGCAATGCCATACCAAACCGCGCGTTTCGCGCTTTCTTGCCCAGACAAACCGCCGAGGCTGAGAATAAACAAAACTGCCGAAACCACGTAAGCGGCTGTTGTAAAACCAAATTCCATTGATCCAGCCCCCCTTAAGATTTCTGGAACATGGCAAGCATGCGCCGCGTTACAAGAAAGCCGCCGAAGATGTTGATTCCAGTCATAAAGACCGACAGCCCTGCGAGGATAATCACCAAGGTCGACCCTGACCCGATCTGGATCAATGCGCCCAGAATGATGATTGACGAGATAGCATTGGTCACCGCCATCAACGGCGTGTGCAGCGAATGTGCGACGCCCCAGAGGACCTGAAAGCCGACAAAAACCGCCAGAACAAAGACAATAAAGTGCTGCATAAAGCTGGCTGGTGCCACCAATCCGACACTCAAAAGTATCGCCGCGCCGATTACGATCAGCGAGACTTGCGTCTTGGTTTGCGCCTTGAACGCAGCCACTTCTGCGGCGCGCTTTTCCTCTGGCGTCAGTTCAGGCACCACCTCTTTCGGTTTGGCCGCAATAGCCTGAACTTTCGGGGGTGGCGGCGGGAAAGTAATCTCGCCTTGATGGGTCACGGTCGCCCCACGGATCACATCATCTTCCATATTGTGATTGATCTGGCCGTCCTTTTCAGGGGTCAGATCCGTCATCATATGCCGGATGTTGGTCGCGTAAAGCGTTGAGGCCTGCGTCGCCATCCGACTTGGAAAGTCGGTGTAGCCGATGATTGTCACGCCATTGTCAGTGACGATCTTCTCATCCTTGACGGTCAGCTTACAGTTGCCGCCCTTTTCGGCTGCAAGATCCACGATAACCGAACCTGGCTTCATCGCGGCAACCATATCCTTGGTCCAAAGCTCTGGCGCTTCGCGGTTCGGGATCAGGGCCGTGGTGATCACGATGTCCATGTCAGGCGCGATCTGACGGAACTTGGCAAGTTGCGCTGCCGCGAATTCGGGGCTGGACACAGCCGCATAGCCGCCCGTCGCAGCACCATCCGCCTGTTCTTCTTCAAAGTCGAGAAAGACAAACTCCGCGCCCATGCTTTCGACCTGCTCGGCCACTTCGGGACGCACGTCGAATGCATAGGTGATCGCCCCAAGTGACGTGGATGTCCCAATCGCAGCCAAACCAGCGACGCCTGCCCCGACAACCAGAACCTTAGCGGGGGGAACTTTGCCCGCCGCCGTAATCTGACCTGTGAAGAAACGCGGGAAGTTGTTGCCCGCCTCGATCACCGCGCGGTAGCCCGCGATATTCGCCATGGATGACAGCGCGTCCATCTTCTGGGCACGGGATATGCGCGGCACCATTTCCATGGCGATGACATTCGCGCCGCTCTTTTTTGCCGCTTCCATGCCAGCATCGTTGGCCGCAGGGTTGAAGAACGAAATCAGCGTCTGGCCTTCGTTTAAGCGCTTGAGTTCAGCCGCCTCGGGCTGGCGG
>JBAUHN010000110.1:0-2246 GCA_049680295.1 Sulfitobacter sp. | reverse complement strand
CTCCTGAACTGTTAGATCATCGAATACCATTGCCGTTTGCGGCATATAACCCAACCCCAAGCATCTACGGGCATGAGCAGGCAGGTCACCAATGGACTGGCCATTCAAACGGATTTCTCCGTGACTGGCTTTGATCCCGCCTTGAACTAGACGAGCAAGTGTTGTCTTTCCGACGCCGTTTCGACCGAGGACACCAAGTAGACTGCCGGCTTCGATCTGGACCGATATGTCGAACAGCACGTTGGTGTCCTGATATCCGCCGGTCAAACCATCAATTTCCAAGAGCACGGTCATTTTGTTCCCCCTGCATAGACAGCCTGAACATCCGGGTTCTGGCGAACCTTTTCGTAATCATCAAAGGCGAGCACCTGACCCAGATGCAGAACCAGAACCTTGTCTGAGATGGCCTCGACAATGCTCATATCGTGCTCGATGACGATCACCAGTCCTGCCGTTTCGGATTGATAGGAACGAACGAGTTCGGTCATCAGCGCCGTTTCGTCGGGGGAAAGCCCAGCACAGGGTTCATCCAGCAAGAGAACCGATGGTTCTGCCGCCACGGTCATGGCGTATTCCAGAAACTGCCGGTGACCCTGTGGCAGGTACTCGACTGGTTCCGTCAGTTCTTCCTTCAACGGGACTGACGGGTGACCGAGGACATCGGAAAGGGGTTTTGACCGCCATTGATAGGTTGAAGATCTGAACAGGTCGATCATTCGCAACCTTCCTGCCATCATTGCGATGGCAAGATTTTCCGAAACGCTGAGCGAGAAGAATACCGATGGCACCTGAAGTTTGCGGCCAATGCCCCTGCTCAGGGCTTTGTATGGCGGACGTGAATCAATTCGGGTACCGCCTAGCATGATCTGGCCCCCGGTCACGTTTAGGTTGCCGGTAATCGTGTTGAGCGCACTGGTCTTACCAGCACCATTCGGGCCGATGACACTGACAATCCCGGTGGCAGTTGTTTCAAAAGACACCCCGTTCAGAATTCGAACGACACCGATCTTTAGCTGCACATCTTCAAATCGCAGAGGGGATGGCCCAATATCGGACCGGGTTGGCGGCGCGACCAAAGAGGGCGGAGCAGGCGTTGGCGTTTTTGGCCAGACGCGGCGGAATGCAGTTTCAAGCAATTCGGCGATCCCACCCGGTGCCTTCAGCACGACCAGTATGAACACCAGAGCCATCAGCAATTCCCAATACGGGAAACTGTCGCGTAGTTCAGCGGATGCCCAGCCTACAATGACGGCCCCGATCAGCGGGCCAAGAACATGAAACCGTCCGCCAACAGCCGCCAGAATGACCATTTCCGCGGACAGGGCAAAGCCGGTGGATGTCGGGGTCACGATGCCTTGGTGCGACGCGAACAACCCCCCGGCCAGCGCCGCGATCATGGCGGAAAACGCGAATGCCGCCCCCTTGATCATATGTGTCGGAAACCCGAGCAGTTGCATACGGGGTTCATTGTCCAATACGGCTTTGGCGATCAGATTGACCGGTAGTTTGTTCAAACCAAAGAGCACCAGGCTAACCGTAACCGTCGCCCCGACAATGACGTAGTAGAAGCCACCGAACGGGTCGAGATTTCCAAGGCTGTTGAAGCTGCTCATTCCGTTGAAGCCGCCGGTGAGCGATGTGGCCGTGCCTGCAATCTGTTCAGCGATCATAACCAGGGCCAGTGTGATCAGTGAAAAATATGGGCCGCTTTCATTCCGCCCCCGAAAAACCATTGCCGCAATCACAAAGGCAAACCCCGCAATCAGGGCCAAAACGATGACGGCCAACACAAGGTTCAGGATAAGGTTACCTTCGGCCTGGAGTGTGATGGCCGTAACATAGGCTGCAATTCCAAAGAACAGGGCTTGTCCAAGCGGCAGCACGCCTGTCTTGCCCCAGAGAAACCCAATCCCCTGAGCGGCGATGCCATAGATCAGGTAGAGTCCGATCTGGTAGGCCATGAAATCCCCGAACAGTTCCGGGATCAGGAGCAGGACTGCCAGTAGCAGACTAGCGGGAAGAAGAACGGATACCATTTGGTTTCAGCCATAGAAAGAGGATTGAGAGGGTGAGAACCGCCAGATAACCGTAGGTCTGGCTGACGAGCGCGCCAAGGAAGGTCTGCGTTCCGGCAATGATGCCAGCGCCAATCCCAAGCCCTTCGAGGCTGCCAAGCCCACCAACGACAAGAGCAAAGAAGGAGCGGATCAGGTAGTCGAGCCCCATCATCGGCTCGATCCGTACAG
>JBAUHN010000109.1:0-14143 GCA_049680295.1 Sulfitobacter sp. | reverse complement strand
GTCCAGAGCCCCCAGGTTTCGGCGTCAAAGGCGCCATCGGGCAGCAGGTCCATGGCGTCCTTGATAAACGCGCGGTCCTCGTCGTCGATCACCGGCTCTGCGCCATCGCGGAACAGCTGCCACCAGCCTTCCAGATCGGCTTGCGTGGTGATGTTCTCGCGGGTCACATCCCAAAATTGCGCGGCTTTGTCATCGGGCACACCGATGGCCTTGATCTTGGCCTGAACGTCCCGGACCGACAGCCCCTGCAAATAGCGCGCCGTCAGCGGGAACAGGTCTTCGACGTCAAATTTCGTCGGCGCCGAGCTGAAATGTGAGATGTCAAAACCGTCGATCAGTTCAGCCATGTCACTGCGCACTTCAACCGGATCGCTTGAACCGAGCCGCGCCATCAGGCTGAGCAGTGCCATCGGTTCCACGCCGCGTTCGCGCAGATCACGTAGCGCCAGCGTGCCCAGCCGTTTCGACAGCGCCTCGCCTTGCGGGCCGGTCAGCAGGCTGTGGTGGGCAAAGTCAGGCACGGTGCCGCCCAGCGCCTCGATGATCTGAATTTGGGTGGCTGTGTTGGTCACATGGTCCAATCCACGCACCACATTTGTCACGCCCATTTCGGTGTCATCGACCACGGAGGCCAGCGTATAAAGCACCTGACCGTCGCCCCGGATCAACACCGGATCAGACACCGATGCGGCATCAATCGAGATGTCGCCAAGGATGCCATCGTGCCATTCGATGCGCTGCTGGTCCAGCTTGAAGCGCCACACGCCTGATCCGCGCTCTGCGCGCAGGGCGTCTTTTTCCGCCTCGGACAGGGTCAGGGCTGCGCGGTCATAAACCGGAGGATTACCCATATTCAGCTGCTTTTTGCGTTTGAGATCCAATTCGGTAGGCGTCTCGAACGCCTCATAAAACCGGCTCATTTCGCGCAACCTGTCCGCCGCCGCGTGGTAGCGGTCCAGACGGTCTGACTGCCGCTCGACCCGGTCCCAATGCAGACCCAGCCAATCCAGATCCTGTTTGATCCCGTCGACATATTCTTCTTTCGACCGCTCCGGATCGGTGTCGTCGATCCGCAGAATGAACGTGCCGCCAGACTTGCGCGCAATCAGATAGTTCATCAGCGCCGTGCGCAGGTTGCCGACGTGAATGTAACCGGTGGGCGATGGGGCAAATCGAGTGATGGTCATGGGGATCTCCTATTGGCCGATGACCTGTCACAGGCCTGCACAATTGTCCAGCAATCAGCCTTAGGGTCCTGACCCTAGGTCGCATGAACAGGCCACCGCGTCGCCAGATCGTCAAGACCGGCGCGGATCAGTTCGGCCAATACGTCGAGATCCGCGTCTTCCAGCCTATTCAGGTAAAGGCACGACTTGCCTTTGGTGTGTTTGCCCAGCCGGGCCAGAATGCTGTCGAAATCCGTGTATCCGGGCATGATGTAAATCGACAGCTTGGCGCGACGCGGGGCGAAACCGGTGGCAAAGTAAGACCCGCTGCGCCCGGAGGCGTAGGTATAATCATACCGTCCATAGCCCAGCATCCCGTCGCGCCAGAATTCGGGTGTCCAGCCGGTTATCTCTTTGAACAGCACGTTCAATTTGGCGGCTTCAGTCCGGCGGCGGGCGGGCTCAACCGTGCTGAGGAAGGCGTCGACCTCGGTCATATTTAAGTCTCCTCGCGAAAAAATGAACATGATGCGGCCTGAGATGTTTTGAAGCTGGCCTGCGTTGAGCTAGGTTAACCCAAGTCTAACAAAAAGGGAGACCCCGATGTCCAATACTTCGAAAATATCACGCCGCGCCGCACTTGCCGGTGCCGCTGCTTTGCCATTGGCCGCCGCAACGGGTGCGCGCGCCTCGGCGCCGATGTTGGGGGCCGGATCGCCGCCATTTCAGCGCTTTGTTTTGGGCGAATTCGAGGTCACAACCTTGTTGGCTGGCACCCGTGCCGTTCCTGATCCGCACGCGATTTTTGGTCTGAATGTTGATGCGGATGTGTTCGCATACGCATCAGAAGCGGCCAATTTACCCACCGATCAGGCACAGTTTTTCTTTACGCCAACGCTGGTGAATACCGGGTCCGAACTGGTGTTGTTTGACACAGGCCTGTCTGGCGAAGGCACGTCGGCTGCTTTGGCGGCGGCTGGATACTCACCCGATCAGGTCGATATCGTGGTTTTGACGCATATGCATGGTGATCATATCGGCGGGCTGACCACCGGCGACGCGCGCACCTTTGCCAATGCGCGCTATGTCACAGGTGCGGCTGAATTTGATGCCTGGTCAAAGGCCGGAAACGAAGGGTTTGAGGCCAAGGTCAAACCCTTGGCCGAGGAGATGACATTCCTTGACGATCAGGGCAGCGTGGCCTCTGGTCTGACGGCGATGGCCGCATTTGGACACACACCGGGGCATATGGCGTACCGGATTGAATCGGCAGGAAAACAGCTGGTTTTGGGGGCGGATTTTGCCAATCACTACGTGTATTCGCTGGCCCATCCCAACTGGGAGGTCAAGTTTGACATGGACAAAGAGGCCGCCGCCGCGACGCGTGGCAAAATGCTGGATATGCTGACCGCGGATAAACTGCCCTTTGTGGGTTACCACATGCCCTGGCCTGCCGTCGGCTATGTCAAAAAGAAAGACAGCGGATACGGCTATGTGCCGCACAGCTATCAGTTGATGCTGTAAATGTCTGCCGGGCGGAGAGGTGCTAAAGCCTGCCCGCCTGGCTGAATGTATCCCAGGCAAAACTGACGTATTCTGTGCGAAATGAATGACCGCCAGAGAACAGACAAAAGTTCAGCAGATTGCCAGCCGGGTTGCTGCTTTCTTCGCAGCGCAGATTGTTGTGGTTTGCTGCGGCTGGGGCGCTGAAACCGCCATAGTCGCGGTACATTGTCAGGGCGGCAAACACCTCGCCCTGTTTGGTTTCGAGAATTTTGCGCCCGGTCAACGGGACGGTTTTATCCGCGTCACCGTGAATGTGAATGACGTCAGCAATTGGCCCGGTACAGGTGTCGGGGGGGCGCATCCAAAAGGTACCTGAGATCGGTGCGAAGGCGGCAAATCGATCGCTGCGCGCGCAGGCGAGGTTCCAGACCATCATGCCGCCGGCGCTGAATCCTGTTGCCATGATCCGCGCAGGGTCGATGGCGAATTTTTGCGCTGCATCATCCAGAACGGCGTCAAAATAATCGAATTCCTCGGACCCGTCGCTGTCCATATGACGCGGCGCGTTGGGGATCACCCAGTCGTCCGCTTTGGATTTTACCGCGATCAGCGCCAGGCCCTTGTCCGACACCATGCGCCGTAAAGAGCCGTTGCGCATCACCCCATCCGCCGAGCCGCGATAACCGTGGGCAAAGACAATCGCGCCGACGGGCGTGGCGCCATCGTGGCCGTCGGGCATGGCAATGCGGTAATGTCTGTCGCCCAGGGTGCAGTCACTGTCTGCACCGCAGGCAGCGGCACCTGACGTTGTTGCCAGCAGCCCCATCACTGCGGCGAAAAATGAATGCAGTTTCATAGCTTTGTCCAATTCAATACATCTAATTTGGTCGCAGTGTTGCAACCCGCGCAGGCAGTCTCAAATCAAACATCCGTGACGCAGGGCATCGGAAGGCGTTTCGCGTTAGCTGGGATCGCGCCAGCGGTTCACAATCGGATAGCGCCGGTCCAGCCAAAACGCGGCCTTGGTCAGGCGCGGCCCCGGTGCGGACTGAAACCGTTTGTATTCGCTGATGAACAGCAGCTTTTCGACCTTTTGTGCGGTTTCACGGGCAAAGCCTGCAGCAACGCAATCGGCAATTGATCCGTCGCGATCGACCAGAATTTCAAGGATCGCATCCAGTTCCGGGTAATCCGGCAGGCTGTCGCTGTCTTTCTGGTCGGGTCGCAATTCGGCTGTGGGCGGTTTATCGATCACGCGTGGTGGGATCACTTCGCCTGCCGGGCCCATCATCCAATCACGGTGGTTGGCATTGCGCCAGCGGCAGGTTTCAAACACGCGGGTTTTGTACATGTCCTTGATCGGGTTATAGCCGCCCGCCATATCGCCATAGATCGTGGCATAACCCACAGCGACCTCGGATTTGTTGCCGGTGGTCAGCAGCATCTCGCCGAACTTATTGCTCATCGCCATCAACAAAAGGCCGCGCAACCGGCTTTGGATGTTTTCTTCGGTCAGGCCGGGTTCATGCCCCTCAAAAACCGGGGCGAGTGTGTTGGTGATGGCGGCGCGCCCTTGGGAAATCGGGATGGTATCGTAGTGACAGCCCAATGCCTTGGCCACGGCTTCGGCATCATCAAGGGACGCCTGTGACGTGTATTCCGATGGCAGCATCACGCAGCGCACATTTTGCGGCCCCAAAGCGTCTGCGGCGATGGTCGCGACAATCGCGGAATCGATCCCACCCGACAGGCCCAGCAACACTTTGCTAAACCCGGTTTTGCGCATGTAGTCGCGCAGGCCTTCGACCATCACGCGGTAGTCTTGCTCCCATGCATCTGGCTGATGCGCCAGATCGCCCTGCACCACATGCCAGCCATCGGATCCGCGTTCCAGATCGACGTGGGCGATTGTGGCGTCAAACGCGGGCAGCAATTGAGCCAGTTGCCCACCGGGGTTCAATGCGAATGAGGCCCCGTCAAAGACCTGATCATCCTGACCGCCCACCATGTTGAGATAAATCAGTGGCAGACCGGTTTCGACAACACGGGCAACCATATGATTGAGCCGGGTTTCGAATTTATCACGGTAGTAGGGCGATCCGTTTGGCACCAGCAGAAATTCGGCCCCGGTTTCGGCCAGAGTTTCGGCAACATCTTCGTGCCAAGCGTCTTCGCAAATCGGGCTGCCGACGCGGGCGTTGCCAACCGAATAGGGCCCGCCCAAGGGGCCAGCATCGAATATCCGCACTTCGTCAAAGACGGTTTCATTGGGCAAATGATGTTTCAGCACCGTGCTGGCGATTTTGCCGCCCTTGAGGATCAGATAACCGTTGTAAAGCTTGGTGCCCTCGACCCAGGGGCAGCCGATCCCCAAAGCGGGGCCATCGGCGCAGGCCTCGGCCAACGCATGTATTTCGTCCATCGCCGCCAGTTGAAAGGCGCGTTTCATCACCAGATCCTGGGCGTTGTAGCCGGTGATGAACATCTCGGGCAGCGCCACCAGATCCGCTTTGGCCGCGCGCCCGGCCTCCCATGCGTCACGCGCCAGGGCCGCGTTTCCGGCCAGATCGCCAACGGTCGGGTTCAATTGCCCCAATGTGATGCGAAAATGCGACGCCATAACACCGGCCCTTTTTGATTTGAATTTTCTTTGATGTAACAGATTAACCCCCGGTGAAAAGCCCAACAGGCCCAGTCTTGGCGATTTCGAAGGCTGATTTGGCATCGTCCGGGGATGTAAAAACGTCGCGCCAGTCAGAGGGTTATAAGCGTCGCGCTGAAAAGAAGATTGCCCCCCGCGCGCCCATTGCTTAGGCTTCGGGCAAGCTGCGCGGGGGGTGTGGCGGTTATTTCGGTGCGTTGACCGCAGGGTCGATAGTCTGACAGCAGGTACACAATGATACGTCGTCAACTGGCCACTGGCCTTGCCATATATTCGCTCTTTTTGTCGACATCCGCCTTTGCGCAGGATGACCAGATCGTGACCAAGCAATATGATGATGGTGGCGTCTATGAAGGTACATTTCAAGACGGCGTTCAGCACGGCACCGGGCGCTATACGCTGCCCAACGGGTATGAATATTCGGGCGAATGGGTCGAGGGCGAAATCAAAGGTCAGGGCACCGCGCGATTTGCAAACGGTTCGGTTTATGAGGGCAATTTCAGCAAAGGCAAACCCGATGGGTTTGGCAAAATCACCTTTGCCGATGGCGGCACCTATGAGGGCGATTGGGTCGCTGGCGCGATTATGGGGCAAGGCGTGGTGCTTTATGCCAACGGCGTGCGCTACGAAGGCGGATTTCGCAATGCAAAACATCACGGCAAAGGGGTGATGCAATCGCCCGGTGGCTATGAATACAAAGGCGACTGGGTTGACGGCGTCAAGGAAGGCGCAGGCGTTATTACCTACCCCGACGGCGCGATTTACGATGGCGATATTCAGTCCGGCAAACGCCAGGGCATGGGTAAACTGACAATGCCGGACGGGTTGGTCTATGTGGGCCAGTGGGCCGATGGCCAAATCAACGGAACCGGGACGCTGACACAGGCAAACGGCGACATCTACGAGGGCCAATTGGTTGGCGGCCGTCGCGAAGGGATCGGCAAGGTCACATATGCCAATGGCGACGTGTATCAGGGCGATTTTGCCAATGATCTGCGCGACGGCCAGGGCACGCTGACCCGCACCGATGGCTATGTCTATAACGGCAGTTGGGTCGCAGGCGAGATTGAAGGCAAGGGCCGGTTCACCTACCCTGACGGGTCCGTCTATATTGGTGAATTTCGCGATGATCTGGCGGACGGCATGGGCCAGATCACCTACCCCGACGGCTCAATCTACGACGGTCAGTGGGCCAGGGGTGTGATCGAGGGCGAAGGCAAGGCGACTTATGCAAATGGCGTCATCTATGAGGGCGGCTTCAAAGACGCCCGCAACGATGGGTTTGGCGTGATGACCTATGCCGACGGCTACAAATACGAAGGCGAATGGCGCGACGGCCAGCGCCATGGTTCTGGCACCGCTACCTATCCTGACGGCGCCGTTTACACCGGCGGGTTTGAGAACGGGCAGCGCCATGGTCAGGGGAGTATCACGATGGCAAATGGCTTTGCCTATGACGGCACATGGCAGGGTGGCCAGATCACCGGGATCGGTGTGGCGACCTATGCCAATGGCGATGTCTATGAAGGTGCGATGGAGGGCGGCAAACGTCAGGGCACCGGCACCATGCGCTATGCCACAGGCGAAGAAGCCTCCGGTCAGTGGGTCAATGGTGCCTTGGTTGACGGCGGCTGAAGGCGCATCTGGATTAGGCGGGCAAGCCGTTGGCCTGAACCCGCGCGTGTCATCGGGTTTTGGTCACGATGTGACGGCTGATTTGGCATAGTCCACCGCAGATCGCCCTGCCCACGCACCGGTCGCAAGACAAGCGGTGATCAGATAGCCACCCGTTGGCGCATCCCAGTCCAGCATTTCTCCGGCGCAGAACACACCTGGTAAGGCGCGTAACATCAGGCCCTCACTCAAACCTGAAAACGGCAGGCCGCCGGCGGTGGAAATCGCTTCATCCAGCGGTGCCAGACCGTGATTGGGTACAACAAGGGTCTTGAGACAATGTGCCAATGCCGCTGGGCCTTTTGGCAACGGGCGCGCACATTCCTGGGCCAATGCGATTCGGGCGGCATCCAGCCGCAGGGTTTTACGCAGATGGTTGGCAAGGCTGGTTTTGCCCTGCGAACGCGCTAGACGTTTCGCAATCTCCGGAACTGTCATATCGGGCAACAAGTCCAGTTGCAGCGGATGGCCCAGTCGCACACCCCGGCTGACCGAATAGATCCCCCCGCCCTCAAGCCCGTGTTTTGAGATCACGGCCTCGCCGCGCGACGAAAAATCCCCCGCGCGCAGCGCAATGCCTTTTAGCGCCTGTCCAAAATGACGCGCCATATGGGCGGACCAGGCAACACGTACACCCGCATTCGAGGGCGCGAAATCTTGCACCGAAATGCCGTGCCGCGCCAGAATTTCTACCCACCGCCCATCCGATCCAAGCCGCGACCAGCTGGCCCCGCCCAGCGCCAGAACGGTCACATCGTTTGGCACAGGTTGCAGGCCCGATGCTGTTTGAAACTGCAAATTCCCTGCATCCCAGCCCGTCCAGCGCCAGCCGGTTTGCAGCGTCACACCCAGCCCCTCCAACCGGGCCAGCCACGCCCTTAACAGCGGCGACGCTTTCATGGATTTGGGGAAAACACGCCCGGTTGTACCAGTGAATACATCCTGATCCAGACCCCTGGCCCAGGCCTGAACGGCATCCGCGTCAAAACCTCTGATCATGGGTGTCAGTGCCGTCGCACCGTCAGAATAATGCGACATCAGCACGTCAAAGGGTTCGTCCTTGGTCAGGTTTAGACCGGATTTGCCCGCCATCAGAAACTTGCGCCCGGCTGACGGTTTCGCGTCGTAAATTGTGACCTGCAGCCCCGCCCTGGCCATCACTTCTGCTGCCATCAACCCGGCGGGACCGGATCCGATGACGCTTGCGGTGATCATGGTGTGCCCGATGGAGGGGTGCCTTTGATTTCAACCACACGGTGCGGGTACGGGATTTCAATACCGGCGTCTTTCAGCGCGTTCCACACCAGAAACAACACATCCGATGTGTATTTGTTTGGCCCGTCGTCGATGCCGTTGACCCAGAATTCAACGGCGAAATCTATGCCGCTGTCGCCAAATCCCCGCAATTCGCAATCGGGTGGGTACGGCAGGTCAAGGACGTCAGGATGTTTCGCCACTGCCGCCTCGATCAGCGGCGGCACAAGGTTGATATCGGTGTCATAGCTGACAGAAAACGGTGCCTCATAGCGGTTCGCCGATCCGCTGTCAGAATAGTTGATGACGCGGGTGGTGATGAAATCTTCGTTCGGGACAACGATCCAGCGGCCATCGTGGCTTTCCAGTATCGCGGCGCGGGCGGTCATTTTGACGATAACCCCGGCCTCGCCACCATCCAGTTCAACGTAATCACCAACCGTCGCCTGCCCCTCGACCAACAGGATCACACCGGAGATGAAGTTTGACGCGATTTTTTGCAGACCAAACCCAAGCCCGACACCGATGGCACCGCCCAGAACGGCCAATGTGCTCAGGTTGATGCCCATGATGTTCAACAACAGCAAAAACGCGACGCCAAAGATGGTGAACTCAATCGCCTTGACCACCAGTTGGCGTAATGAGGGGCGCATTTCTTTTTGTTTTTCGATGAATTGCGCGGAGTGGCGGTTGGACCAGGCACCAAGCCAGAACAGCACGCCACCGGCGATAACACCGCGTATTACCGCCGCAACCGAGAAGGTAATATTGCCGATGCTTACGGTCATGGCAGTCAGATAGTCTGACACCGTGTCCATCAATCCCAGCACATAGATCGCGGCAATCGGGATCAGAATGTAACGCCCCAGCAGTTTCAGGAACGGATCGTCCAGAATTTCGCGGACCAGAATGCGGACGGCCAAAAACAGAAAGACCCGTTTGCCAAACCCAATGACCGCGCCGCTTTCAAAGATCGACCGCACGACGCTTTCGCCGATTGCGGTCAGCAAATAAGCCAAAAGCGGCAGCAACAGCGGCAGGAAAGTCGCCAGGAATCGGCGGGCGCGTGCGACAACAGTATCTTGGGCAGCCTCTGGCACCAGCAGGTTCGACAAGACCGGGCGCAATCGACGGGCCAGCAGGATGGCGGCCAAATAGGCAAGGATCAGCAGTGCGAACTGCGACCACGCGGCAGGGCTTAGCAGCCAGCTTTGGGCCAGTTCCCAGCCTTGGGCCGCATATGCTGCCGCTTGCTGAATGATTTGCGGTTGCTCGGAAAGATCAAAATCCACTGCGCGTTACTCCGGTTTTCCAAGCGCTGCTCGGCTGGATGTTCCTTGCCCGTCACAGTGATCGGGTTCAAGGGCTTACTTTTCAGCCGTCAGAGCACATGGATTTAATCTGTGTGGCGATTTCCAGTCGGGCGGCCACGGTGTCACAGGTCAGTAATCTGGCATGATCCATAAGATCGGCTGGTTCGATGATCCGGTCAATCAGGCCAAATTGCAGCGCTTCTGTCGCGTCGATTTTCTGGCCGCCCATCAGGATCATTTTGGTGCGCGATGGCCCGATCAGGGCGGCCATCCGTTTGGGATCGCTGGGTTGCGGCAAGAATCCCAGCTTCATCACCGGATAGAAAAACCGTGCCTGCGGGACGGCGATGCGCAGATCACATGCCAGCGCCATCCCCATTGCCCCCCCGGCCAATGTGCCGTTCAGGGCCGCGATGGTCAGCCCCGGCAGCGCGGCGATGGTTCCCGACAGCTTTTCCCACAGGTTTGACGTTGCCAGCCCGGCGCGGGCCGCGTCCAGATCGGCACCCGCACTGAACACGCGGCCCGCTCCGGTCAGGATAACGGCGCGGGCGGCAGACGCATCGCGCATGATATCGCACAGATCGCCCAACATATCTGCGGTCAGCGAATTTGCCTTGTCAGGTCGGTTCAACGTGACCGTCCAGGTGTCGCCCGCTTTGCTAAGATCAATCACGCAAGGCCAACCTTTGCCCGGATATCTTCGTCCCGCAGCGAGATTTCGCGTCCGCACCATGCGTCGGCTTGCGCGCTGCACATCCACAGCAGCGTCCGTGCGGGCCAATCTGCCGGGATATGAGCGTCCCAGTCAAGCTGGCTAACCGGATTGATGCCACTGGCCTTGATCTCGCGCTGCATTTGCGTGGCAACGGTGCCGGGCGACAGGCCAATCGCACGGATACCGTTGCTGCGTTCTTCCAAATCAACGCAACGGGTCAGCATCGCCACAGCTGCCTTGGACGCGCAATAGTGGCTCCAGGCCTCGATCGGGCCATGTGCGGCGCCAGAACTGATGGTCAGAATCGACCCACCGCCCCCGGTTTTCATGGCGTCAAGCGCGGCGTGCATTCCGTTGAAGACCCCTTTGAGATTGATGTCAATCACCTGCCCCCAGGCATCCGGGTCGGCAGCAGACAAGTGTGAAATCGGCTCAATCACGCCGGCGTTGTTGATCAGGACGTCCAGGCGACCGAATTCGGATACAGTGGTCGCCACGGCTGCGGCAACTTCGCCATAGCGCGCTACATTGCATGGGATGGCGATGGCCTTGGCGCCGATTTCACCTGCAAGATCGGCAATGGCGTCCTGACTACGCGCCACCAATGCAACATTTGCACCCGCCGCTGCGAACACACGCGCCGTCTGCGCGCCGATGCCACGACTGGCGCCGGTGATCAGCACTGCTTTTCCGTTCATGTTCATATTGATGCCTCTTTTCATTCTTATTTCGCCTAAATGGCGGTGTAATACAGCCATTGTAACGGCGTCCCGCGTCACGGCTATTGACCATGGTCAGGTGTTAAGGGACGATATAGGCAAATTTTTTGATAGGGAATATCCAGCGTGACACGTCTTGTATCATCTACCTCACTAACCGGTTTCGGTCTTATTTTTCTTGCGCAAGCGTCGCTTGCCGATGTGACACCACAGGATGTCTGGGGCGATTGGCGCGATTATATGAATGGCCTCGGCTATGAAATCACCGGGTCCGAAGATACCTCGGGCAATACGCTGACCGTATCTGACGTCGCGGTCGACATTGACCTTGGCACCGATGAAGGCACTTCGAAGATGCAGATCGGGACGCTGCGGTTTATCGACAATGGCGACGGGACGGTTGCCATCGAATTGCCCGGCTCAATGCCGATTGAGGTGACGACAAAGCCTGCCAATGGCAAATCCGTGAACCTAAAGCTGGATTACACCCAAACCGGATTTGCAATGACGGCCTCCGGCACGCCCACCGATATGATTTACGACTATTCAGCAGATACAGTCGGTGTTGTGTTGAACGGTCTGACAGTGGACGGCCAACCGATGGCAGGCGACGACGCACAGGCCGATTTCACGCTGTCAAACATTACCGGGCGCAGCGAAATGAAAGTTGCCTCAGCGCGCAGTTATGATCAGTCGTTTGAGGCCGAGAATATGACCTACTCGCTGATGTTCAAAGACCCGAAAGGCAGCGGCTCCGCCAATTTCAAGGGGGCGGCGCAGGGGCTTGGTTTTACCGGTCAGGGCGCGATACCGTTGCAGATAATGCAAGCCAATGACGTGAGCAAAATGCTCGATGCAGGCTTTAGCGTTGATGGCGCGTTTACCTATAAGGGCGGCAATTCAGAGATGGCCGTCGTCGGACCTGACGGGCCGGTATCAGGCACCACATCGACCACCGGCGGTATGCTGGGCGTCAAAATGTCCAGCGACGGGATCAGCTATGACGTGTCGCAATCCGGTCTGGCGGTGAATATGATTTCCGCCGCTTTGCCCTTGCCGATAGATTTCAAAGTCGATGAGGCGAAATTCAATATTTCCGCGCCGATCAAGAAGTCCGATGAATCCAGCGACTTTGCCTTTGGCATCACGCTTGGCGGTTTCACCATGTCTGACGTGATCTGGGGTGTCTTTGACCCGCAGGCAAAATTGCCTCGCGATCCGGCTACGATTGCGCTGGCGCTGAGCGGAAAAATGCGTCTGTTGTTTGATTTCCTTGACCCAAAGGCTGCTGCGATTTCGGGTAATCCCAACATCACTCCTGCCGAAATCGACGCCGTAAACCTGAACAATCTGCAGGTGAGCGCGGTTGGCGCAGATCTGTCCGGCACCGGGGCGTTCACCTTTGACAACTCGGCACAGCTGAACGGCATGCCCAAACCAACCGGTGCGGTTGATCTTAAGCTGGTAGGCGGCAATGGATTGCTGGACAAACTGGTCGCGATGGGCCTGTTGCCGCAGGACCAGGCGACGCAGGCGCGTCTTATGATGGGGTTGCTGGCTGTCGCCGGGGAAGGCGAGGACACGTTGAATTCCAAGATCGAAATCAATGATCAGGGCCATATTCTGGCCAATGGACAACGTATCCAGTAAGATTTTGGGCAGGGGTGGCCGGTCAAAGCGCAGATCAAACTGCTGCGCTTTTTGACCTGGCGCACTTGCGATCCCTTGCCGTGGTGTCTACGTGACGCAGTAAGTCTACGGAGCACCAGATATGACCCAGTCCCTTGAGGCGCTGACCCACCGATTGTTGCAAGCAGCGCGTACCGCAGGGGCAGATCATGCCGATGCGATGGCGGTGCAAGGCACTTCGCTGTCGATTGACGTTCGAAATGGTGAGCTGGAACAGGCGGAACGATCAGAAGGTATTGATATCGGATTGCGCGTCTTTGTCGGCCAGCGGCTGGCCAATGTCTCCGCATCGGACACAAGCGACAGCACTATTCAGGAAATGGCGCACCGTGCCGTGATCATGGCGCGTGAAGCGCCCGAGGATCCCTATGCCGGGCTTGCCGATCCTGACCAACTGGCCACGGATTGGGACATTGCAGCGTTGGATCTATGTGATCCTGCCGAAGAACCAACGCCTGAAATTTTGCAACAGGCCGCCGTGCGCGCCGAAGCCGAAGCTCTGACGCATAAAGGCGTAACCCAGGTACAATCGGCCAGCGGAGGCTATGACAAACATCAGGTGCATCTTGCGGCAAGCAACGGATTTTCGGGCGGCTATGCGCGGACCGACATGGGTTATTCGTGTGTTGCGATCACCGGCACAGGCACCGGGATGGAGCGTGATTACGATGGCGACAGTCGGATTTACCAATCCGATCTGCGCGATCCCGAGGACATAGGCCGCAGTGCGGCCACGCGTGTTCTGGCACGACGCGATGCCCGCAAGCCGCCAACCGGCAGCTATCCGGTGGTGTTTGACGAACGCATTTCCTCCACCCTGATCGGGCATTTGTTGGCGGCAGTGAATGGTGCTGCTGTGTCGCGTGGTGGCTCATGGCTGCGCGATGCGATGGGCCATCAGGTATTGCCCAAGGGCCTGTCAATCACCGAGGACCCGACCCGCCCCCGCGCGTCCGGATCGCGCCCGTTTGATGCCGAGGGTTTGCCAACCGCAAAGCGCTGCGTTGTTGACAGCGGCGTGCTGACAGGCTGGACTTTGGATTTGGCAAATGCGCGCAAACTGGGCATGACATCAACAGGCAACGCGGCGCGCGGCACGTCTTCAGGTCCGTCGCCGTCTACGTGGAATATCGCCCTGACCCAAGGCACTGCCAGCCGCGACGATCTTTTGCGTGATATGGGCACAGGCCTGTTGGTCACTTCCATGATCGGGGCAACGATCAATCCAAATACCGGTGACTATTCGCGTGGGGCGGCCGGCCTTTGGGTTGAAAACGGCGAAATCACCCATGCTGTCAATGAATGCACGATTGCCGGGAACTTGCGCGATATGTTGATGCAGATTGTGCCCGCCAATGATGCCCGCACGCATCTTTCGCGTGTGGTGCCATCGCTTTTGGTGCCGGGTATGACCCTTGCCGGTGCATGATCTTGACCTGATC
>JBAUHN010000108.1:0-2545 GCA_049680295.1 Sulfitobacter sp. | reverse complement strand
TCTTTACCCTTCAACAAACCGTCGAAGCCCAATGCAGTCATTCATGCTTCGCGCAGCATCAGTCACAATGGGCTCGTGGACTAAGCCGCTCGCGCGGCAATGGCGCTTGTGTCTGACGTAGTGGACTGACCCGAGATTTTGCCAATTTTGCGATGTGACTGACTTGCCTGACGATTGAGCTTTCTCAATCTGACAGGAGGTTCCCATGACACAGGAGAAGATGAGCCCGCTGCGTGCGCGGATGATCGAAGACATGCGCATTCGCGGGATGGCGGAGACATCACAGACAGCCCATATCCGGGCGCTCAAGGATTTCACCGCATTTTTAAGACGCTCGCCCGATACTGCTACGCCAGATGACCTGCGTGCCTATCAGCTTCATATGACCGACAGCGAGGTTACACCCTCGGTTTACAACGCCCGGATCACGGCGCTGCGGTTCTTTTTCGGCATGACCTGCGACCGGGAGGACATGAAGAAGTACATGCAGTTCCGCACCGAGCCGCGCAAGTTGCCGATTGTGTTGAGCTTCGAGGAGGTCTCGGCGGTTTTATCCTCGGCACCCGGGCCGGGCCTCAAGTATCGCGCAGCGCTCGGCATTGGGTATGGTGCTGGTTTGCGCGCCTCCGAAGTGACCAATCTCAAGGTGCGGGATATCGACAGCGACCGCATGCTGATCCATGTCGAACGTGGTAAGGGCGGCAAGGATCGCGATGTGATGTTATCCCCGTCATTGCTGGAGCTGCTACGGGACTATTGGCGCGAAGCGCGCCCACAGGGCTGGCTCTTTCCCGGACAGAGCCGGGTGGAGCCTTTGTCTCCACGCTCCCTGAACCGGGCCTTCAACTCTGCCAAGAGAATGGCGGGGATCAAGAAGCCCGCGACGTTGCATTCGCTCCGGCACAGCTTTGCCACGCACCTCCTGGAGGCTGATACGGATGTGCGCGTGATCCAGGTCCTTCTCGGCCATGCCAAGCTGACCACCACCGCACGATACACACACGTGGCAACCAAGACGCTGCGCAACGTCGCCAGCCCATTCGAGCACATTCAAGGTGTGACCTGAGAGGCAGCTCGGCGTGCCGCAGCACGCGCTGGAGGTTGCAGATATCTTTCGTACCCATGGTCCGGTCTATCGGCGGACCAATGCGGGGCATCTGAGCCTTTCGCAGCTCAAGGTTATGTCGTCCATTGAGGCTTGCCGAACTGAGGCGCTTGGCGGGCATGTGGCGGCTTGTACCAAGTGTGACCATCAGCATATCGCGTATAACTCCTGCAAAAACCGGCATTGCCCCAAATGCCAGGGGCCCGCTGCGCGTGACTGGATGGCCGCGCGGGCAGATGACCTGCTGCCCGTAGAGTACTTCCACCTTGTCTTCACACTCCCGGCCGAGATCGCCCACATCGCCTATTGGAACAAACGGGCGGTCTTCGGCCTGCTGTTCAAAGCATCAGCCGAGACGGTGGCAACAATTGCCGCCGATCCCAAGCGCCTTGGTGCCCGCGTCGGCATCACCAGTGTGCTGCACACCTGGGGATCGGCTATGACACATCATCCACATGTGCACATGATCGTACCCGGCGGCGGATTATCACCGGGCGGCACAAGGTGGGTCGCCTGCAAGCCAGGCTTCTTCCTGCATGTGCGGGTGCTGTCACGGCTATTCCGGCGACTGTTCATCGAAGGGTTGATGGCGCTGCACCGCACCGGGCAGCTTGCCTTCTTCGGCAAACTGAAGGGATTGGCGGACGCAGAAGCCTTTACCAAGTACCTCGCTCCGCTGCGCAAAACCGAATGGGTGGTCTATGCCAAACCGCCTTTCGGCGGACCCGAAGCCGTGCTGGCCTATCTCAGCCGCTACACGCATCGGATTGCGGTCTCGAATAGCCGCCTTATCAGCGCCGATGCCCAAACTGTGGCATTCCGCTGGAAGGATTACCGGATCAAGTCGGGTGATCGAATGAAGGTCATGCGGCTTGATACGCACGAGTTCATCCGCAGGTTCCTCATCCATGTGCTCCCGGATGGCTTCCACCGCATCCGCCATTACGGGCTGTTGGCGAGCGCCGTCCGCAAGGCCAATATCGCCAAAATCCGGCACCTGCTTGAGGTCGAACAGCCGCCAGAACACGAGGACAGCACCGAGATCATCCCGCTCACCCTGCGTGAACCTTGCCCCGACTGTGGCGGGCCGATGCGCATCATCGAGACATTCCGGCGTGGCGAGGTGCCACGATCTCGTGCACCGCCAAGGGATCAGGCCGCATGACTGAGCGCCCGTTCATCCCACCCATCCCAGACCAGTTGCTTCGGCTAAACCGGACAAACCAACTTGTCCGCAGCGCTCCAACTTGCCGGAAGAACTGTGCAAAACGTCATCTATTCGGGGTAAATGCAGGCCAAACCCTCTGGAGGAACCCGGAAACGCACGCCTCCAATTCCCACACCAACGCATCCGCGGCAGTTATGGCCTCAGCCGGCAGAGATCTTTCCCCATAGGTATCACCCAGACCCCGCGGCTTCCTCCCTGAGAGGTTTGTCAAC
>JBAUHN010000107.1:0-12980 GCA_049680295.1 Sulfitobacter sp. | reverse complement strand
CCAGAAAGCCTTGCCGATCTGGCCGAGGAAATCAGCCCATCGGTGGTGAACATCACAACCTCCACCGTGGTTGCCGGACGCACAGGACCGCAAGGCATTGTCCCTGAAGGATCGCCGTTTGAGGATTTCTTTCGCGATTTTCAGGAACGCAATGATCGCGGCAACCGGCCGCGCAAGTCGTCGGCACTCGGATCCGGGTTCGTCATTTCCGAGGATGGCTATGTTGTGACCAACAATCACGTCATTGAAGGCGCTGACGAAATCCTGATTGAATTCTTTTCAGGGCTGGAACTGCCGGCCAAAGTGATCGGCACGGACCCCAATACCGATATTGCACTTCTAAAGGTTGAAGCCACGACACCACTGCCGTTTGTCCCTTTTGGTGACAGCGATGTGGCGCGTGTTGGCGATTGGGTGGTCGCGATGGGCAATCCGCTGGGGCAGGGGTTCTCGGTCTCAGCCGGTATCGTGTCGGCGCGAAACCGCGCCTTAAGCGGCACCTATGACGACTATATTCAGACCGATGCTGCGATCAACCGGGGCAACTCTGGCGGGCCATTGTTCAATATGGACGGTCAGGTGATTGGCGTGAATACAGCCATCCTGTCGCCCAATGGTGGCTCGATCGGGATTGGTTTTTCGATGGCCTCCAATGTGGTGACCAATGTTGTCGACCAATTGAAAGAATTTGGTGAAACCCGCCGCGGCTGGCTGGGTGTGCGCATTCAGGACGTGACCGAAGATGTCGCCGAAGCGATGGGTCTTGAGAGTGCATCCGGTGCCTTGGTTACCGATGTGCCCGACGGCCCGGCCAAGGACGCAGGCATGGAATCGGGTGACGTGATCATCAGTTTTGCTGGCAAAGATGTCGCCGATACACGCGGTCTGGTGCGTCAGGTTGGCAACAGCCCGATTGGCGAAACCGTGCGCGTTGTTGTGGTCCGCGAAGGCAAGTCCCAGACGCTCAAAGTGGTGCTGGGTCGCCGTGAAGAGGCGGGATCAGCAGTTCCTGCAGCCGCGCCGGGGCCTGATGGCAATGCGGGCGAGCCGGTGGTGAAGTCTCTGCTTGGCCTGAAGATCAGCCCGCTGACAGATGAGATGCGCGAACAATTGGGTGCTGAGGCAGGCAGCGATGGCTTGGCCGTCACAGATGTCGACGAAACCTCAGAGGCCTATGAGAAAGGTCTGAGGGCGGGGGACATCATCACCGAAGCAGGCCAGCAAAAAATTGCAAGCATCAGCGATCTGGAAGACCGGGTAAAGGCCGCCAAGGATGCGGGTCGTAAATCATTGCTTTTGCTGGTGCGCAGGGCCGGTGATCCACGCTTTGTCGCGCTGTCGCTGGAAGAATAGCACCTGACGGACATGGATAGGAAACGGGGCGCGGGGGACTGCGCCCCTTTTTTATTTGGGTGGTTATCTTAGAGGCCGGGTGCGACAGTGACCAAGCCAAGCGCGCGCGCCGAGGCCAATGACAAGACGTCCGTATCAGGCCCTGTTGGGGCCTGGTAAGCGCGCACAGCCGACCGCGTCATGACATCCATACGCCCCGATATCGGACCCTTGTAGAACCCGCGCGCCGCCAATGCCCGCTGCAGCGATGACACGAATTCATGCGTCAGTGTTGCGGCACATGGAATTTCGAACCAGGCATCCTTTCGCGGCGTGATGACTTCGCGCCGGGTTTCAGTGCGGTATACAGGCGGCTTTGCAATAGACCCGTCTGCGCCAATCTTTGCCGGGGTGACCAACACCTGGTCGGTGATGGTTTCGATGACGGCAGGGCTGACGGTTTTGTCCCAGCAACTGCCTGGCCGCGCATCTGGCGGACCTGAGGGCGGCGATCTTGTCGCGTCACATCCGGCGCTTAAACTGACGATACCGCTGCAGATCAAAACCCGGATCAAGCCAAAGCTTTGCTGTGTTTTATGAACCATGTCGATGACGCCTCAGCCATGGCCCGCTATTATCCGGGCCCTTGATTGGGTTTCAATCTAGAGTGTTTCATCGTGCCTGCCAAGCAACTTGAAAGACAAGCGTGCTACACGCTGTGTTGGTCTATCCTGTGGTCTCGGGCGAGGGGGCCACCAGATCGTCCAGCATGGCCGAGATATCCTCGATCTCTTCGGCCAGCACATGGGTCACGCCATGCGCCCGTTGCAGCCGCCCCGTCACCCGCAGCATCCGCCCGGCGATCACGGCCCGCCGAAACGTCTCGTATTTGTTGCGCCAGACGATCACATTGATCACGCCCGTCTCATCCTCAAGCGTGATAAAGATCACGCCTTTGGCGGTGCCGGGGCGTTGCCGCAAAATCACCAGCCCGGCCACGGTGATCAACGCACCTTCGGGTGGGTCGCCCAGACGGGCAGAGACCAGACAGGAAGGGGGGCGCGGCCAAAACCCGGCCCCAGATGTCGGAGCGTTAGACAAAAGAGAGGGGGCCGTTACAACGCGCATGAGAACAAATATAGAACATTTGACATTTGTCGCAAGGGCTAAGCGCAGAACGCGCAAAAGGGGCTGGCGCCGCTAATTGGCCCCCGATAGACAGGCAGAAAATTGTAAAAAGGGTATGAGATGGCCAAAATAACTTACATCGAACATGGCGGCAAAGAACATGTCGTCGAGGTGGCCAATGGGCTGACTGTCATGGAAGGCGCGCGCGACAACAATATTCCCGGCATTGAGGCCGATTGCGGCGGCGCCTGCGCCTGTTCCACCTGCCATGTTTATGTCGATCCGGCATGGGTCGAAAAACTGCCCGGCAAAGACGACATGGAAGAAGACATGCTTGATTTCGCCTATGAGCCCGATCCTGCCCGGTCGCGCTTAACCTGCCAGATCAAGGTGACAGATGCGTTGGACGGCTTGGTCGTACAGATGCCTGAAAAGCAGATCTGATGCGCAGCGGGGCGCTGCGTCTGCTGTCCCGCCTGCACCAGCCGGTCATGCGCAGCGCGCGGGTCGCGTTGTGTTTGGGGATAGGGGCGCTGCCCGCAACTGCCCAGCATATCGCCAACGCGCGCTATGTTGACCCGACGCTGCGCTATGCCCATGGTATTTTGGGTGACGGAATTGAACATGGCACCTTGCAGCTGACGCTATCAGATGGCCAGAAACTACGGATCGTTTTACCGGTGGATCGGGTATTTGAGGACACCAGCCCTAGGCTGGCGGATCTTGATGGGGACGGCAAACCAGAGGTGATTGCCGTCGAAAGCAGCCAGACAAAAGGCGCGCGTCTGTCGATCTATTCGGCGCAAGGGCTGGTTGCATCAACCCCTCATATCGGGCGGCGCAACAGATGGCTTGCCCCGATTGGTGCGGCTGATCTGGATGGAGACGGCAAGATCGAAATCGCCTATATTGACCGCCCGCACCTGAACAAAACCTTGCGGATTTGGCGTTATGACAACCGCAAACTGCTTGAAGTTGGGAGCTTGGCCGGATTAACCAATCACCGCATCGGAGAGAGGGATATCGCCGGCGGCATCCGCAACTGCTCAGGCACACCAGAAATGATTGTCGCCACCCCAGATTGGACGCGCCTTGTCGCGGTCACCTTTCGCAATGGCACGCTGAACGCCCGCGATATCGGCCCCCACCAAGACCGCAGCAGTTTCCGCTCCGCACTCACCTGTCCCTGACATTCATTGTTGCGCAAGTATGCCGGGGGTCTGGGGGCCGGCCCCCAGCCAGTCGGATCACCACAACCGCAGTTCGGACCAATCTAAGATCAGGTAACGCTACCTAGCAGCAGGACCCACTAATCCTGCATCATCAGTTTGTCGGATTTTTTTTGCTCCCAAGGAACATCTGTGCAGAAATAGTGGTTCTATTTCAATCGGATGTGACGCCTCCTCTCGGGATCTTTCTGCGAAAGACCCTGCCGGACAAAGGAGAGCGGCAAAATCCGTCAAACCCGTCACGCCAAAGGCGTGTCACTATTCATCGCGCCCCAACCCACTGAAATTTAGTGAAATTGTCGCTGACGATGCAGGATTAACGGGTCCTGACCTTAAGACTGTGACCTGATCGAATGTCGCGGGTGCCCAGAAACAGGTGCCCGCGACAGACTTAGCTGTCGCTGCGCTCTTTAAAGCTCATCCCGATGAATTCGGGTGTATGTTCGCCTAATCCGACAACTTGGTTGCCACCGCGATCACCGCGGCGATCATTTTGACGATCGTTTTTCCGGTCGCGTCCGTTGTCAGATTTTCCACCTCGCGCGGTGTCGCGCTTGCGCTGGTCAGGTTTTTCGTCCGACCTCGCCTTGGGTTCTGCTGCGGCAGGTGCGGGCGCGGCATCGGCCTGAGTTTCGTCAGTGCCAGGCTTCGCGTCAGGCACAGCGTCCGGCTTTTTGCGACTGCGGGACCGGGTTTGCCTTGGCTTTTCCTCTGCCTTAGGGGCGGCATCCGCTTGCGGCGCGTCGTCACCCAGTGGGTTGGCCAATCGAGGAATTTCGCGTTGTACCAACCGTTCCACATCGGCGAGGTTTTTCTCGTCGCGCGGTACGCAGATCATGATGGCCTTGCCGTCGCGTCCGGCCCGCCCAGTGCGGCCAATCCGGTGCACATAATCCTCGGCGTGACCGGGGACATCAAAGTTGAACACGTGGCTGACCGAAGGCACATCAAGCCCGCGCGCTGCCACATCGGATGCGACCAGAAACCGCAACGTGCCTTCGCGGAACCCATCAAGGGTTTTGGTGCGCTGGCTTTGATCCAGATCGCCGTGGATGGGCGCCGCATCATAGCCGTGTTTTTTTAATGACTTTGAAACCGTATCTACATCCATTTTACGATTGCAAAAGATGATCGCGTTGGTGCATTTGTCGCCTTCGGCATCAATCAACGCCCGCAGAATATTGCGCTTGGCGGTGGCTTCGCGGGCTTTGGTGGACGCTTTGAACATCAAAACACCCTGTTCGATGTTTTCGCCTGTGGTGGCCTGACGGGCCACTTCGATCCGTTCTGGAGCGCTAAGGAATGTGTTGGTGATCCGTTCAATTTCAGGCGCCATGGTGGCCGAGAAAAACAGCGTCTGACGGGTAAACGGAGTCATCTGAAAAATGCGTTCGATATCGGGAATAAAACCCATATCCAACATCCGATCTGCCTCATCCACGACCATGATTTTGACGTCCGACAGGATCAGCTTGCCGCGCTCAAAATGGTCAATCAAACGACCTGGCGTGGCGATCAGCACATCGACGCCTTTGTCGATCAGCTTGTCTTGCTCTTTAAAAGACACGCCGCCGATCAGCAGGGCTTTGGTCAGTTTCAAATACTTGGTGTAAGTATCGAAATTCTCGGCCACTTGCGCGGCCAGTTCGCGTGTCGGGCACAGCACCAGACTGCGCGGCATTCGCGCACGCGCACGGCCCCGCGCCAGAGCGGTGATCATCGGCAGCACAAAGCTGGCGGTTTTGCCGGTGCCGGTTTGGGCAATGCCCAAAACATCGCGGCCCTCAAGGGCGGGGGGGATAGCCCCGGCCTGAATCGGGGTTGGTGTTTCATATCCAGCCTCTTCAACGGCCTTCAATACCTTGGGATTCAGGTTCAGTTCAGAAAATTTTGTCATGTGTGTCCGATATATGCGGACACAATCATGGCCCGCGGCAGCATTCATATTGGCCCGAATGGCCCGTATTGGCAGCACTTGCTGCAATATGTTGTGCGTCGATACCAATTTCGACGCCCTTGGTCAAACAGATGTGGATTTACCCTGCGAAATCAGGAAAGTGGCGTGAAAGTGTTGCATCAAGATCAAGATCATGAAGACGGAGCAAACCGCGCGCCTGCAAACGTGCACGCAGGGCGGGAGTATCGGCGCAAACCTCATCAAAAAACCGCCGTAAACCGGCTTCGCCTTCGTCGGCCTCAATCGACGTCAACAGATCATGCAGGTTGGTAACGCCGGTTTTGTCGGCGGGCGGCAGATCGGGCCGGTAGGCGCCTTTATCCAGTCGGTACGCATAGTGTTGCCGCCACTTTTTCCACGTGGGCGCATGATAATGGGCCAGGACGATCACATCCTGGGTGATCCCTCCGGGGTTCATAACCCCGCCCTGAAAGCCATTATGGATACGCAGCTCAATCCCGTCCAACCCGGTACGCAGAAAGATTTTTCCCGCAACATGGCTCAGAAATCCGCCCCGCAGATAGGCGCCGTAGGTCGGGTAAAGGGCCTGCACAGTCGGCGCGCGATCAGGCCCTTGTTTGACATAAGCCTTGAAGGCGGACGCCCCGCCTGCCAGCGCCTCCATCGGGTGCATTCGGAGGGTCAGACAGTCAGGTGGAACGGACGCAAGAAAGGTGGCAACAGGTTGATCTGAAACCAGAAATTCATCAACGTCGATATGAGCCAGCCAATCAACCTCAACCCGGCGGCGGTAGGCATGGGTCGCGTTTTGGCTTTGGCGGACCTGATGCTTTTTGGGGCGTTTGCCGGTCAGTTTTTGCCAATGTGCGGCGTCACAGCGCGTGACGCGGATTTTTGGATGGGCTTTTAGCGCCGGGTAGGCCGCGCAAGTGTCATCATCCAGATAAAGATATAGGCGATGCGCCCCGGCCTCTAGATGGTAGGCTGCAAATTGTAGAATGTCGCGTGTCGGGGCCAGAACGGTTGCGACCAGACCCCAGCGGGTTGGCGTATCGGCGCGCTGGTTCAGACCATCATCTCCTTGGTGGCGGTCAGGGCAATGTCCGGATAATCCCGCGCAACCCGGTCGATATCCCATTGCAGACGAGTCAGGAAAACAATATCGCCATCATTGTCATGGGCGATATGTTGTTTGTTGGCTTCTACAAATTTATCAACGGCCTGGCGGTCACCCTTTACCCACCTGGCCGAGTTGAACTGCGACCCCTCAAAGCGCACGGGCAGCCCGTATTCCAGCTCAATCCGGCTGGCGAGCACTTCAAATTGCAACTGGCCGACCACACCGACGATAAAGCCTGACCCAAAGGACGGCTTGAAAACTTTCGCGGCCCCTTCTTCGGCAAACTGCATCAGGGCTTTTTCCAGATGTTTGGCCTTCAGCGGATCGCCTGCCCGCACGCCTTGCAACAATTCAGGGGCAAACGAAGGGATGCCGGTCACGCGAATTGCCTCTCCCTCGGTCAGCGTATCGCCAATGCGCAATTGCCCGTGGTTGGGGATGCCGATGATGTCGCCGGCCCAGGCCTCTTCGGCAAGTTCACGGTCAGAGGCCAGAAACATCACCGGATTGGTGATGCTCATTGGTTTTTTGGTGCGCACATGGGTCAGTTTCATCCCGCGCAGGAAATGCCCGGATGCCAGTCTGACAAAGGCAACGCGGTCGCGATGCTTGGGGTCCATATTGGCCTGCACCTTGAAGACAAAGCCGGAAACCTTTGTTTCTTCGGGTAAAACATGGCGCGGCTCGGCTGATTGTATCTGCGGCTCTGGCCCGTAGGTGGCAATGCCTTCCATCAGTTCTTTGACCCCAAAAGAATTGATCGCAGAGCCGAACCAGATCGGGGTCAGCGATCCTTCGTGCATCGCCGCGATGTCCAATGGCGGCAGCAGCGCTTTCGCCATTTCCAGATCTTCACGCAGTTTTTCAAGCAGGGCAGCAGGCACATGTTCGGCCAGTTTTGGGTCGTCCAACCCATTGATCTCAATGCTTTCGGCGACTTTGTTCCGGTCGGCACGGTCCATCAATTCCAGCCGGTCGCGCAGAATGTCGTAGCACCCCATAAAATCACGTCCCACCCCAATGGGCCAGCTGGCAGGGGTCACGTCGATGGCAAGGTTTTCCTGAATCTCGTCAATGATATCAAAAACATCGCGGCTTTCGCGGTCCATTTTGTTACAAAACGTCAGGATCGGCAGGTCGCGCATCCGGCAGACTTCGAACAGTTTTTGGGTTTGGCTTTCGACGCCTTTGGCCCCATCAATCACCATCACTGCAGCATCAACAGCCGTGAGTGTTCGGTATGTATCCTCAGAGAAATCCGAGTGGCCCGGCGTGTCCACAAGATTGAACCGGAAGGTTTTGAAATCAAACGACATTGCCGAGGCGGATACGGATATGCCGCGGTCTTTTTCCATCGCCATGAAATCCGACCGGGTGCGGCGCGCTTCGCCCTTGGCCCGGACTTGTCCGGCCATCTGGATGGCACCCCCAAACAGCAGAAACTTTTCCGTCAGCGTGGTCTTGCCCGCATCGGGGTGGCTGATAATCGCAAAGGTGCGACGCCGCGCAATTTCGGCGGGCAGATCGGGGCGGTTTTTGGGGCTGTCCAACATAGAGGGCCGTATATCCGGGGTCTGCTGGGGCGGCAAGCGGCCAGTGTTGATATCACCGTCGCTTTCACTGGTAACGGGTCCTTCAGCGGTGTTAGCGTGGCAGAAATTCAAGCGAGGAGAGACCGAAATGGATCTGGGTATCAAGGGCAAGCGCGCATTGGTATGTGCGTCATCAAAAGGTTTGGGGCTGGGCTGCGCACAGGCACTGGCAGCCGCCGGGGTCGATCTGGTGATGAACGCACGCGGCAAGGATGCGCTGGAGGCATCTGCGGCGGCCATCCGCGCCGAACACGGGGTTCAGGTCACGACAGTCGCGGCTGATATCACGACAGACGCAGGCCGGGCCGAGGTTTTGGCCGCCGCCGGAACATTGGATATATTGGTGACAAACGCGGGCGGGCCGCCCGCTGGCATGTGGACCGATTGGGACCGCGCTGATTTTATCAAGGCACTGGACGGCAATATGCTGACACCGATCGCCCTGATGACGGAACTTTTGCCCGGCATGATGGATCGCGGCTGGGGCCGGGTGGTGAATATCACCTCGCAATCGGTCAAGGCACCAATCCCGCAGTTGGGCCTGTCAAATGCGGCCCGTACCGGGTTAACGGGATATGTCGCAGGCACGGCGCGGCAAGTGGCGGGCAAGGGTGTGACCATCAACAACCTGTTGCCGGGCATTCACGCAACGGACCGCGCCGAATCGCTGGACGGACCCGTGGCTAAAGCCGCTGGCATCACCATGGAGGAAGCCCGCGCGCGCCGTGCGGCGACGATTCCCGCCGGACGCTACGGATCAGCCGCAGATTTTGGTGCGGCTTGTGCGTTTTTATGCTCAACCCATGCCGGGTTTATCGTCGGGCAAAATATTTTGCTGGATGGCGGCGCCACCAACGCGACGATCTGACCTGCGATGGCCGAGGCGTTTTCGTTAAAGGATCATCTGTTCAATGCGCAAACCATCGCACAATTGGCGGATGAATATGCGTGTGGCATTGCAGGGTTTGATGCCGCGCGATTTCAGCGTGACACTTTGGCCGGTTTTGGGCCGCAGGGGTTGCTGGAGCGGTTGGACTGGATTGCCGACTGTGTAACCCAACAACTGAGCGCCGATTTTCCGACAATGGCCGATCAGCTTGAGGCGGCAATGCCCGCACGGCTGGATCCTGATTTAACGGATGATGATTTTGGTCAGTTCATCCACGCGGTGCCCGGCATTTTGGCGGTGCGGCACGGGCTGGAGGATCATCGCGACCGGGCGCTGGACCTGATTTATCGCGCCACGCAACGGTTCTCGATGGAGTTTTACATTCGTCCTTTTCTGAACCGCTGGCCAGATCAGACATTGGACCGAATGGCTGTATGGGTCGACGACGATAATTATCATGTGCGGCGTTTGGTCAGCGAAGGCACGCGGCCAAAATTACCTTGGGCCAGGGCTGTCACTTTGACGCCGGATCAGACCTTGCCCTTGCTGAACCAGCTGCACGGCGACGCGACGCGTTATGTCACAAGGTCGGTGTCTAATCATCTGAACGATCTGTCTAAAACCGTTCCGGATCAGGTTCTTGGGGTTCTTGCAGATTGGAAAAAGGCCGGGCTGCAAACTCAAAAAGAGCTGGAGTGGATGACCAAACACGCCTTGCGCACGTTGATCAAGCAGGGTCATTCCGGTGCGATGGCGACGCTTGGATATGCGCCTGATGCGGCAATGAAGGTGGATTTGCGCATCCTGCCGGGACCGGTGCACATCGGCGGGGCGTTGGCGTTTTCCTGTGATGTGGTGACGGAAACCGCATTACCCCTGCTGGTCGATTACCGGATCGTATTTGCCAGACCAAACGGCAGCCGGGTGGAAAAAGTGTTCAAGCTCAAGCAGGCCAGGACAGCCGCACAAACCCCAATGACGTTCAACAAGGTTCACAAGCTCAAAGGGGATGCGACCACGTTTACCCTGCATCCCGGGGCGCATCGGTTGGTGATCCAGATCAATGGTGTTGACCGTGCCGAAATCGGGTTTGACCTCGAATAACGATCCATCACGTTTCTGACAGACCGAAGCTTGGCGCTGGCCTGCGCTTTTTGGCTGCGATATCGCCGCTAAAACTTCATGCGTTACAAGGAGCTTTGCGATGCAATCCACCCTGCTTATCATCGTGTTCGGGGGGATCGTGGCGGCCAGTATTTTTGCTGCGCCACGCCGCGCAAGCGTCGAAGGTTTTTTCAGTGGCCTGTCCATCAACGGTGCGTCGCCCGGAACTTGGACGCTTGTCCTTAGTCAGGTGACAACATGGATTTTCGCGCGATCTTTGATGAATGCGGCGATCTTGGGGTATTACTACGGGATTACAGGTACACTGGCTTATGCTGCGTACTACGGTTCGTTTTTGACGGGTGGATTTATCGTCTCGCGTTTGCGCCGGGGTGGGGCTGCGTCGGTGCAAGACTGGTTGCGCCAGCACTTCGGGGCTGTTGGAGCCACGTGTTACAACGCAGTTATCGCGCTGCGATTGCTGTCAGAAGTGTTTGCCAACCTGCTGGTCGTTGGGTTGATATTTGACGCGGTGCTGGCGGGCAGCGGTATGTTTGCGATTGTCACGGTGGCGATGCTGGGGCTGGCCTATTCGGCCTGGGGCGGGCTAAGTGCGGCCCTGCGCACCGATGTCATGCAGATGATTGTGTTTCTGATCGTGTTTGCGGCGGCTTTCATCGCGCTGATTGCGATGCCGGAGTTTTCTTTTACATCCGTGATGACCGCGCCGGGGGTTTCGGGCCCATATAATGGATGGATTTTGCTGATCGTGGCCCTGTTGCAGGTGTTTTCCTATCCGGCGCATGATCCGGTAATGATGGATCGCGGGTTTCTTGCGGATGAGGCCACCACCCGCAGGTCCTTTCTCCATGCGTTTTGGATATCGACCCTGTGCATTATCGCTTTTGGATCTTTCGGCATTCAGGCAGGTCTGGTCAGGGCGGACTACCAAGGCGAGTTGATTGACACATGGGCGGGGATGTTTCCGGCATGGGTCTTTCTGGCTTTGATGGTTTCCTTGCTCGTCTCGGCACTTAGCACACTCGATTCGGCCTTGGCGTCTGCGGCGCGGCTGGTGGTTGAGGAGATCAAGCTGGCCCCCCGCAGCCTGATGGGCGGGCGTCTGGTCATGCTGGTGTTTATGGCCACCGGTTTAGGGTTAACCCTTTGGGGCAATGCAACGCTTTTTGATGCGGTTGCTGTCAGTGGCACGGCATCGATGTTTCTGACACCGGTGTTGGTGTTTGGTTTGGTGCTGCAAAAACCTATGGCCCTTTGGGCCTATGCCATTGCGTTTGGGGCGGCGGTAACAGGTGCGCTGGCCTATTTCGGGCGCAGCTGGTCAGTCGTAGCCGCCTTGCTGCCGGATGGGCACAAATACGAGCAATTGTTGGTAATCTGCCTCGCCGTGTTGTTGGTCGGATTTTTGGCCGTTGGCTTTGGCACGCTTGCAGGCAAACCGAAGGGCTGATAGCCCGGTACCTGATTGAAATTATCGGGTACATTCCGGAGGATCTGCGTGCAGGGCCAAACTCCTCGGCTGGAAATCAGAAACATCATGCGCAGCTTTGACGGCAGGGCGGTGGTGGATGATGTGTCGCTTCAAATCATGCCGGGGCAGGTGACCTGCCTGCTGGGGCCATCAGGCTGCGGAAAATCCACGACATTGCGGATGATTGCCGGTGTCGAGATGCAAGACAGCGGTGAAATTTTTGTCGATGGCAACCTGATCTGTGACACGCATTTCCGCGTGCCGCCGGAGCGTCGCGAGATTGGATTGATGTTTCAGGATTTTGCCTTGTTTCCGCATCTCAGCGTGGCGGGCAACGTCGCCTTTGGGCTAAAATCGGGCAATAGGGAGGAAAAGCGCACACGTGTGAGGGAATTGTTGAAACGCGTTGATCTGGAACGATTTATTGACGGATACCCGGATCAATTATCGGGCGGTGAACAACAACGTGTGGCGCTGGCGCGCGCATTGGCACCCAAGCCCAAGATCATGTTGATGGATGAGCCTTTCTCGGGCCTCGATAATCGGTTGCGCGATGGGATCAGAGATGAAACGCTGAGCATTCTGAAAGAACAGGACACTGCGGTCTTACTGGTCACGCATGAGCCGGATGAGGCAATGCGCATGGCCGATGAGATTGCGTTGATGCGCAACGGGCGGATCGTGCAACAGGGCGCGCCCTATAATGTCTACACGCGCCCGTTGGACCGTGCGGCGATTTCGTTTTTCAGCGACGCAAACGTGTTGCGCGCCAAGGTCACCGGCGCTTTGGCCCACACACCCTTTGGACGGTTTCTGGCGCCGGGGGTGCCTGATGATACAGAGGTTGATATTGTTTTTCGCCCTCAGCATGTGCGCATTGATTTTGACCGCGGCGGCAAAGGCCCGGCGCCCACGGCCTCGGATGGGACGGCTGCGCGCGGGGTTGTGGCGCGCGCGCGGTTCATGGGCAATGAAAGCCTTGTCGAGTTTGCCATGGACTTCGACGGCTCTGTCCTAAAGGCGACGGTGCCGAACGTGTTTTTGCCGCAACCCGGAACGGCAATGTGGCTGACCATAAGGCGCGACCGGTGCTTCGTGTTCGGTGCGAATGATGAGCGTTCTTGAAAGGGGACCAGATGCAGCGATTGTTGGTTGAGTTCGGGATGGGGACATCCC
>JBAUHN010000106.1:0-16846 GCA_049680295.1 Sulfitobacter sp. | reverse complement strand
CCCTACTCCCCATCCGCCCCAATCGGGAAATGGCACGCGGCCAGATGCGCGTCGCCGGTCAGTTCGGGCTCATTCTGTTTGCAGGTATCCTGCGCCTTCCAGCAGCGGGGGGCAAAGGCGCAGCCGGTGATTTGATCCAGCGGCGAGGGCAATTCGCCCAGCAGTTTGATCCGTTCGGATTTGACCGTCGGATCGGCGCGCGGCGTGGCTGATAGCAGGGCCTTGGTATAGGGGTGTTTCGGCGCGGCAAAGACGTCTGCCTTGCTGCCTTTTTCGACCGCGCGGCCCAGATACATCACGATCACATCATCAGCCACATGTTCGACCACGCTCAGATCGTGGCTGATAAACAGATAGGCCAGGTTCAGCCGTTCCTGCAGATCGACCAGCAGGTTCAGGATCGCGCTTTGAATGGACAGATCCAGCGCCGAGACCGGTTCATCCAGCACCAGCACGCGCGGCTCCAGCATCAGGGCACGCGCCACGGCGATCCGCTGGCGTTGCCCACCCGAAAACATATGCGGATAGCGGTCAAAATGTTCAGGTCGCAGACCCACCAGCGCCAGCATCTCGCGCGCCTTGGCCTCGCGGTCGGGGGCGGACATGTCAGGCCGGTTGATGATCAGCGGTTCCTGCAATATCGCGCCGATCCGCTGGCGCGGGTTAAGCGAGCCATAGGGGTCCTGAAACACGATCTGCACCGAGGCGCGCAAATCGGCCCAGTCGTCACGTGTGACAGGTTTGCCATCCAGAACCAGACTGCCATTGGTCGGCTCTTCGATCATGGTGATCATCCGGGCCAGTGTGGATTTTCCGCAACCGGATTCGCCGACAACCGCCAGCGTTTTCCCTGCAAACAGCTCAAAATCCAATCCCGCGACAGCGCGCAGGGTTTGCGGTTTGGAAAAGATCGAACCACCGACCTGATAGTGTCGGGCCAGTTTGACGGCAGACATGACGGGGACGTTCATGATGCAACCCTTTCGTCCGTGTTCAGCGGATAGTGACAGCGCGCCCGGCCCAGTTCCGCGTCACAAGGAACGGGCGGCGTCGATTTACAGCGCGCATCAGCAAACTTGCACCGGGGCGAAAACAGGCACCCGTCGGGGCGGTCAAACTGGCCGGGTACAACGCCGGGAATGGTTGGCAAATGTTTCTCGGTGGCGCGTTCGGGCAGCGCGTCCAGCAGGGCGGCCGTATAGGGATGGTGCGGCGTTTGGAACAGCGGCACCACCGGTTGTTCTTCGATCTTTTGGCCTGCGTATTGCACCGACACACGTTCCGCCGTTTCCGCCACCACGCCCATGTCATGGGTGATCAGCACCAGCCCCATGCCGGTATCTTTGCGCAGGCCCGTCAGCAGATCCAGAATTTGTGCCTGAATGGTGACATCCAGCGCCGTTGTCGGTTCATCTGCGATCAGCAGTTTCGGTTTGCAAGCAATCGCCATGGCGATCATCACCCGCTGGTTCATGCCGCCCGACAGTTGATGCGGAAAGGCCGACAGACGCTTTTCGGGGGCGGGGATGCCGACCTGCTCAAACAGCTCGATCGCGCGGGCATGGCGGGCTTTGCGATCAAGGCCCAGATGAAACCGCAGCGCTTCCTTGATCTGCCAGCCGACCTGAAAACACGGGTTCAGCGATGACATCGGTTCCTGAAAGATCATCGCCAGATCCTTGCCGACGATCTTGCGTCGCGCCGTAGCGCTGAGCGTAGCCAGATCATGCCCGTCAAACGCCATCTCGTCCGCCGTCACCCGTGCGGTCCATGGCAGCAGACCCATCAAGGCCAGCATCGACACAGATTTCCCCGACCCGCTTTCCCCGACAATGGCCAGAATTTCACCTTTCTGAACGTCCAGATCGACACTGTCGACGGCACGAAACCGGCCCGAAGCCGTGGCGAAATCGACGCTGAGGTTGCGAATGCGCAAAAGGGCCATGGATCAGCTCCGTTTCAGTTTCGGATCAAGGGCGTCGCGCAATCCGTCACCCATCAGATTGATGGCCAACACGGTCACCAGAATGGCCAGACCGGGGAATGTCACAACCCACCACGCGCGCAGGATAAATTCACGCGCCTCGGCCAGCATGGTGCCCCATTCCGGCGTTGGCGGCTGCGCGCCCATGCCCAGAAAGCCCAGCGCCGCCGCATCCAGGATCGCTGTGGAAAAAGACAAGGCCGCCTGAACAATGATCGGCGCCAGACAGTTCGGCAGCACCGTCACAAACATCAGCCTGATTTTGCTGGCACCCACGACTTTGGCCGAGGTCACATAGTCCTTTTGCAACTCGGACATCACGCTGGCGCGGGTCAGTCTTACGTAATGCGGTTGCAAGACAATCGCGATGGCGATCATCGCATTGGTCAGCGACGGCCCGAGAATCGCCACCAGAACCAGCGCCAGCAGCAGCGATGGAAACGCCAGAATAATGTCCATAATCCGCATGATGATCGTATCAAGCCACTTTGGCGCAAACCCCGATATCAGCCCAACCAGAATGCCGCCACTGGCCGCAATGGTAACAACAACAATACCGACAAAAAAGGAATAGCGCGCGCCTTCAATCAGCCGCGACAGCATATCCCGGCCTAAAGGGTCTGTGCCCAAGGGAAACTGCCAACTGCCGCCGTCTTGCCAGACCGGGGGCTGCAATGTGTTTGAACGGAACTGTGCGCTGGGATCATAGGGCGACAACCAGGTTGCAAAGGCTGCACAAAACGCAAAGGCCGCAAAGATATAAAGACCGATGACAGCGCCACGGTTTTCACGAAAATAGAACCAGAATTCCCTAAGGCGGCCAGGCCGGGCTGTGGTGTCTTCAAGCGTGTCAGAAAGGGCGTCAGACATCTTTAGCGTTTCCTGATTTTGGGGTTGATAACGCCGTAAAGCACATCGACGGTCAGATTGACGATCATCACCATCACCGCGATCAACAAAAGCCCGCCCTGGACAACCGGATAGTCCCGGCGGAAAATGCTATCGACCATCCATTTGCCGATCCCCGGCCAGCTAAAAATCGTCTCAGTCAGGATCGCACCCGCCAGCAAAGTGCCAACCGACAGACCAATAACGGTGATCACCGGGATCAGCGCATTGCGCAGCGCGTGGATGCCATTGATCCGGCCCGGCGTCATGCCTTTGGCGCGCGCGGTGCGAATGTAATCTTCGCCCAGAACCTCCAGCATTGCGGACCGGGTTTGGCGTGCGATCACCGCCAGCGGAATCGTCCCCAACACAATCGTGGGCAAGATCAGATGCCGCACAGCAGAGGTAAACGCCCCGCTTTGCCCGGACCTGATTGAATCGATCAGCATAAAACCAGTGGCATCGGGAAAGTAGTAAAGAAGGTCAATCCGCCCCGAAACCGGTGTCCATTGCAGATTGCCTGAAAACACGATGATCAACAGCAACGCCCACCAGAAAATCGGCATCGAATAACCCACCAGCGCCGTCGACATCAACGCACGGTCCGCCAGTTTGCCACGGTTCACGGCGGCGATCACACCCGCAGGCAGCCCAAGTGCCACAGCAAAGATCATCGCGCAAATTGACAGCTCCAGCGTGGCGGGAAACAGCGCAAAAAATTCATCCCAAACCGGGCGTTTGGTGACAAAGGAATTACCCAGATCGCCTTGCAGAACGCCGGTGAAATATTCCCAGAACTGCACAAGAATGGGCCGGTCAAAGCCAAATTGCGCAGTCAGTTCGGCATAGCGTTCGTCGGTCAAACCACGCTCGCCTGCCATGACGATAATCGGATCACCCGGCAGCACCCGGATAAAAGCGAATGAAATCAGCGTGACACCGATAAATGTCGGCACAAATGTCAAAAGGCGCGACCCGAAGTATTTTAGCATTTGAGCACCTGTAGGTCCGTTGGGAAACTTGTCAAAGACCGGCATCCATCTGCAGTGACAAGAATATCATCTTCAATTCGAACACCAAAATTGTCGATCTGATACAGGCCCGGTTCATTTGTGTAGACGGTTCCGGCCTCAAGAACCTCGTGATTGCCGCGCATGATATAGGGTGCTTCATGCACGTCGCGCCCCAATCCATGGCCGGTCTTGGTGCGGATACGGTCAGCAAAGGGCGACGCCTCCAGCACGCAGGTCACCGCGTCGTCAATTTCGTGCGCAGTGATACCGGCGCGGGTTACTGCATGACCCCGGCGATTGGCGCGCAACACGGTGTCATAGACCGCGCGGCCCTCATCCGTTGCGTGATCCAGAAACACGGTGCGGGTGATGTCGGCGGCAAAGCCATCTTTGCGCCCGCCGAAATCCACCAGCAAAGCATCGCCTGCTTTAACTGCATAATCACTCCGTGCCGTGGCATGGGGCCGGGCAGACCCGTCGCCTGCCGCGACAATCGGATGAAATGCCAGATCCTCGGCGCCTTCGGCAAACAGCGCCTGCACCAGCATTTGTTCTATTTGTTTTTCGGTCTGCCCCAGACGCACAGCTGCCAAAGTACGCTCCAACGCGCGTTCGGATATTTCAATCGCAGCCGTCATCGCGGCAATATCGCCTGGCGTTTTAATCACGCGCAGGCCCGAGATTGCGGCCTCGCCGTCGACGATCTTTAGCCCAGGCTGTGCCTGTTTCAATGCATGATGGACAAAGACCCGCATGATCTGCCCTTCGACAGCCAGCGAGGTAATCTTCAGATGCGCCAACATTTCCGCAAAAGCGGCGTCATAGCCATCCTGATCGCGCCAATCAAAAACCGCGCCTTCAAATCCAACCAAATCCCAACTGCGCAATTCAAGGTTCGGCACCAGGGCAGCGGCGGGTCCATTAGCTGGAATAATCATCATAAAGGGGCGTTCATGGCTCATGAACGAATGGCCCAGAGCGCGGGTAAAATTCGGCCCCGGAACCAGGGCAACGGCATCAACGCCCAGACGGGCAGCGATTTTGCCATAGTCTGCAAGCCGATCAGCCAAAACATCCGTCATGCCGATACCTTTCGCAATCGCAGAGTTGCAAACGGAGAGACGCCTTGCAACGCCTCCCCGCAGTGTTTTCGCTTATTGCGCCAGACCGACCTGATCAAAGATATGACCACCAAGCGGGTGGACAATATAGCCTTCGACCTCGGGCCGCATGGTCATGTAAACAACCGAATGCGCGATGGTTGCCCAAGGTGCCTGATCTTTAAAGATGACTTGCGCCTCTTCATAAAGCGGCTGGCGTTCTGCCTGTGTCGGCAAAACCTTGGCCTGTTGGATCAGGTCCTCAAACGGCTGATGGCACCACTGCGCCCGGTTTGAGTTTTCGCGACCATCACATCCCAGCAATACCGCCAAGAAGTTGTCGGGATCACCATTGTCACCTGTCCAACCCAGCAAAACGGCACCGTCACGGTCCAGTTCACGCGACCGCGACAGGTATTCACCCCACTCGTAAGACACGATTTCCACAGTTACACCGATCTTTGCAAAATCTTCCTGCATCAGTTCGGCCATGCGGCGTGCATTTGGGTTATAGGGACGCTGAACCGGCATCGCCCAGATTTTCATGTTCAGATCTGTGACGCCTTCTGCAGCCAGCATTTCCTTGGCTTTGGCAGGATCGTAAGCATCATCCGTCACCGCGTCATTGTAGGACCACATCGTCGGTGGCAGCGGGTTTTTGGCAATCTGGCCAGACCCCTGGAACACCACATCAATGATCGCCTGCTTGTCGATTGCCATGTTCAGAGCGCGACGCACATTTGGGTTGTCGTATGGGGCGACGGTTGTGTTGTAGGCCAGATAGCCGACATTCAGACCCTCTTGTTCCATCACGACGACATCATCTGCGGATTTCATCGCTTCGATGTCGGCCGGGTTTGGATAGGCCATGACATGACATTCGCCTGCCTGCACCTTTTGGTAGCGCACGCTTGCATCCGGTGTGATCGCAAAGATCAGCGCTTCGGATTTGGCCATATCACCCCAATAGTCATCGTTGCGCGTATAGCGAATGACCGCATCTTTCTGGTAGGCCTGGAATGCAAACGGGCCGGTGCCAATGGGTGCCTGGTTCACCATTTCAGGTGTGCCCGCCGCCATCATCGCATCACCATATTCGGAGGACACGATAGACGCGAAATCCATTGCCATATTGGCGATGAACGGCGCTTCTGGACGGGTCAGATTGAAAACGACGGTATAATCGTCAACCTTTTCAATGCTTTCAACCAGGTCAGGCATCGACATGCCGCCATAGTATTCCCATGTCCCGCCTGAAACGGTGTAATAAGGGTGGTCTTCGACGCCCTGACGGTTAAAGCTGAAAATCACGTCATCGGCGTTAAAGTCACGCGACGGCGTGAAGCTGTCGTTTGAGTGGAACTTAACACCTTTGCGCAGCTTGAATGTGACGGTCTTGCCGTCCTCAGACACCTCCCAGCTTTCCGCGAGGCCAGGAATGACCTCGGTGGTCCCGACCTTGAATTGGGTAAGGCGGTTATAGATCGGATGGCTGGACGCATCAAACGTCGTACCAGCCGTATACAATGCCGGATCAAAGCCTTCTGGCGATCCTTCTGAGCAATAGACCAGCGTTTGCGCTGACGCTGCCGACGCGCACAAAGCCAGTGCTGCCGCCATACTTGCGATTGTTTGTTTGGTTTTCATTGTTTTTCTCCCGATTCTTAGACGCTAGCGCCTAAACATGAATTCAAAAAGTTAAGCAGGCTTCGAAACAAATGGCCAGCAATGGTTTTCAATCTACCCGCGCGACGCCACTTGACGTTGCGACAACCACCGGGTGCAAAACAACATTTATCGCCGGGTAATTTCGTTGATTGCTCCGACCCCCGACTTCCGGCATAGTTGACGGCAGAATTTCAAGACGCAGGCCGATTGGTGGACACACACCCGACGGCCACCAGCAAAGGCAGCAGGCATGATACGTCCCATCGTCAGTCTAATTATGTGTTTTGCAGTGGCAGCCTGCGGTGGCGGCCCGCGCAAGACAAGCTACTCGGGACCGAGCACTGCAACCATACAATTCGCGTCCGGTCCAATTTCATCCGCCTGTTTGCGCGACAACCGCAAAGCGGCAACACGGGCCCGGTGCGGTTGTGTTCAGGCCGTCGCCAACAGGACGCTTTCCAAATCCCATCAGGAACGGGGCGCCAGTCTGTTTAGTGATCCGGCAAGACTGCAAGAGGTTCGGCAATCGGACAACGCCGCAAATGAACGGTTTTGGAAGGCCTGGAAAAACTTTGGCGCACAGGCTGCCGAAGTTTGCGTAAACACCTGACGCCCTGGGTCCTGATCCTGGCCTATTGAACCTGCGTCGGCTCACCAAATCTGCCAAGTAACTGGGCAACTATCTGATCACGGGCGCGACGATACTGTGCCAGCTTGGCGTCGCGGTTGTCGCCCAACCCGGTCGGGTCAAGGATCGGCCAGTATTCCACATCCAGATGATAAAATCGCGTCAGTTCCAGCGCACGGCGCTGGCTGGCAGGCGACAATGCAATCACCAGATCGAACGAGCTTAGATCATCGCCCCAGTTTTCCATCTCGTCAAAACTGCGCGACCTGTGCCGCGACAGTTCCACATTCATTTCCTGACAGACGGCAATAGAAAACCCGTCAATTTCCAGATCATTCTTGACCCCAACCGATTGGACATAAGTTTCAGTGCCGTAGAATTTCTTCATGATCCCCTCGGCCATGGGGGACCGGACGGCGTTATGGTCGCAGCAAAACAGAACTGATTGTGGCAGTTTTTCTGTCATTCAGCCGCCAAAATGCAGGACACAAATCAAGGTAAACAGACGCCGCGCAGTATCGATGTCAATCTCGGCCTTGCCGCTCAGGCGTTCTTGCAACACCCGGCTACCCTCATTGTGGATGCCGCGTCGGGCCATGTCGATCGTTTCAATCTGGCTGGGCGGCAGCTTTTTGACCGCATCGAAATAGCTTTCACAGATCTGGAAATAGTCCTTTACAACTTGCCGAAACGGCCCCAGCGACAAATGAAATTCCGCGGCTTTCTCAGCCGCTTCTGTGCTGACGTCAAAGACCAGTCGTTTGTCACGTATTGACAGACCAATATGATACGGCCCGTCCGGCACGACACGATCCTCGCGCTGTGGCAACACGAATGAATTTTCCTCAAGCAGATCAAACATCGCGACTTTGCGCTCTTGCTCGATCTCGGGGGTTGGCGGCGGCAGGCCCTGATCATCAAGTTCAATGTGGCTGATGCAAGTCATGGATCATTGTTCCAAAGGCGTTCAGATTTCGACGTCATTACCGCACGGTGACATACAGAGCAATGCAATCCGACTTAAACAATTGAAAACACCGGACGCTGTCGTCTAGTATCGACACAACAATAGCTCGAATGAGCATGTGCCAGAGGAAGAGACAGTCATGCATACGATTTACCTGATGCGGCATTCATTTGTTGGACGCTCGGACTGGCGGGCCTCTGAGCGTCGCGAGCCGTCGATCATGCTGAGCGAAGAACGGCTTGAGAAACGGTTCAAGCTGCTGGAGGACGTCTCGGTCCGGTCGATGGCCGATCAGACAGACCCGGAATTTGACTTGATCCTGATTGGCGCCGCAGCAGCACCAAGAAAACACAAGAAAAAGGTAAAAGAGCTGTTCAAGGATATGCTGGGGGACCGGGGCCATGTCCTGTTCAAACCGCCGCAATCCGTTTCCATTCCACTGACCCGTTTTCGCCGCAACAGTCTAATGCGTGAAGAATACTGCAATCAGGTCATTCTGGACGATGATGACGCCGTAGCCAGCTGGTTCACCGACCGGATCAAGAAAGAGGCCAAAGCCGCGCTGTCGCTGTTTGTCAAAGATCAGACTTATTCGTTTATCTCGCATGCCAAAGGCTTTGCTCTGGTCTATGAGGCTGACGGAACCCATACGTTGCGCACCCGCAACATCGGGTCAACCGCTCTTGGCCTGACCCTACTGTCCAAAGCGGACGAGCGTCGCAGCCCGTTCAAGATTGCCCATAAAAAAATCATCAACCGACGCCCTGTGCGCGTGGTTTATGGCGGACCGCCAATGTATATTCGCGGTGTCCACGATGACAACAACAGCAAGGCCGTGACCGGCGGCGATATCGTTGACCCTGAGAAAATACAGGCGCTCATGGCGGACGGGTTTCCCCTGCTAAAGCCGTTCTTTGAAAAAGAATTGCAGGCGCAGGCGACCTGAAACCCAGCCATCCGGGACGCCGGGCTATTCGTTCAGTTTACGCAGTCTTGCTGCCACCGACAATCCATGTGCCTCCAGGCTTTCCGAGGTGGCAAGGCGTTCCGCGCTGGGACCAATCGCGCGTAGCGCATCCGGTGACATCCGCGCAAGCGTGGTGCGTTTCATAAAGTCCAGCACAGACAGTCCAGACGAAAACCGCGCCGAACGGGCGGTAGGCAAAACATGGTTCGGACCACCAACATAATCGCCAATCGCCTCGGGCGTCCAGGCGCCAATGAATATCGCACCTGCATGGGATACCCGTGCTGCCAGCGCATCCGCATCGGCCACGCACAGTTCCAGATGTTCGGGTGCGATCCGGTCGGACAATGCAGCGGCCACGCCCAGATCCGGCACTGTGATCACCGCACCAAAATCGCGCCAGCTGGCACCGGCAATGTCACGGCGTTCCAGGGTTTCAAGCCGGGTTTCGACAGCCTGCGCAACAGCGCCGCCAAAATCGGCGTCGGTTGTGATCAGAATGGACTGCGCGCTCGCGTCGTGTTCGGCCTGACTAAGCAGATCAAGCGCGATCCAGTCGGGATCATTGTCCGCATCCGCAACCACCAGAATTTCCGACGGGCCTGCGATCATGTCGATGCCCACTTTGCCAAACACCCGGCGCTTGGCTGCCGCCACAAAGGCATTGCCCGGCCCGGTTATCTTATCAACCGGCGGGATCGTCGCGGTGCCATAAGCCAGTGCAGCGATCGCCTGTGCGCCGCCAATACGGTAAATCTCATCAACGCCGGCGATATGTGCCGCTGCCAGCACTGCCGGGTTCAACACCCCATCTGGGGACGGCACAACCATCGCCAGGCGTGCAACCCCCGCTACCTTGGCCGGTATCGCATTCATCAGCACGGATGATGGATAGCTCGCCAATCCGCCCGGCACATAAAGCCCGGCTGCCGCCACTGCTGTCCAGCGCCAGCCAAGAGTTGCGCCGACGTCATCGGTCCAACTGATGTCTTCGGGGCGTTGGCGTCTGTGATAGGCGCGGATGCGGTCGGCTGCCAATTCCAATGCAGCCATGTCTTCCGGGGATACCTCGCCCAGCGCCTGCGCCATCTCATCTGCAGAAATCCGCATCGTTTGGGGCTTCAGGGCAACCCGGTCAAACCGCTGGGTCAGCTCAATCACCGCGTCATCGCCACGGGTGCGAACATCGGCAATAATGTCAGCGACGGTCTGGTCGACATCGGGACTGTCTTCGCGTTTCGCCGACAAAAGAGCGGCAAAACCGGCCTCAAAATCGCTGTCGTTGTAATCAAGGAACTGAGGCATCATGTCTCCTTTTGGGGATCAGAACAGGTCGTACCGGGCGCCTGATCTGCCCGGTGCAGGATCTGACTATGAAGGGAACCGGTTGTGATCAATCCGGATGCTCTGGCGTTTTCCTGGAGGGCGCCACATAAGGCTTTGTGACGTCTTTCAATGACACCTCAATGGCCTCGACACTCAACCGGATGGCGCCGTCTCCGGCCAAAGTGATCAAGACATGACCGGCGGGCGCGTCTGTCGCCTCGAATGTGACCGCTAAAACCGACAGGACTGTGTCGCCATCACGTGGAATTTTGCCACTGGTCGCCACTTTGCCAACGGTATCAAAAACCAGCAACGATTGCACCCTCTCAGGCGCGCGGGTGCGTGCGGGGCCGTCTTCCCACCGAAACCGATTTAGCAACACGCCAAACCTATGCTGCGCCCGATCCCAGCGCATTTCGGTCGATGGAAAGACCGCATCCTGCACCAAAGACGAAATCACCGCCAAATCTTCAACCTCGAATGCCCCCAAATTCAGCGGCGCCTCGCGGGCGTCTTCAAAACGTGCGTCATCGCCCATTATTCTTTGATCCGTTCGATATTTGCGCCCACACCGGACAGCTTTGCCACCACATGTTCGTAGCCACGGTCCAGATGATAAACGCGACTGACCCGGGTTTCACCTTCAGCCGCCAACCCCGCCAGGATCAGCGAAACCGAAGCCCGCAAGTCAGTCGCCATCACCGGTGCGCCCTTAAGGCGGTCAACGCCGGTGACGGTCGCATGACCGCCCTGTACGTCAATTTTGGCGCCCATTCGGATCAGCTCAGGCGCGTGCATAAACCGGTTCTCGAAAATCTTTTCTTCCAGCACCGACGTGCCGTCCGCCGTACACAAAAGCGCCATCATCTGCGCCTGCAAATCCGTGGGAAAACCGGGAAAAGGTTCCGTCACCACATCAACCGCACGGATGCGACCATTGCGCTGTTTCACGCTCAGGCCGTTGTCGGTCTCGGTCACGTCGATGCCTGCGGCATCCAGCTTTTCGCAAAATGCCTGCAACAGATTGATCCGACCGCCCAGCAATTCAACCTCGCCACCGCAGATCGCAGGCGCCAGCATATATGTCCCCAGTTCAATCCGGTCGGTGACCACGCGGTGCGTCGCACCATGCATACGGTCCACCCCCTGAATGGTTATGGTTGACGTCCCATCGCCATCAATTTGCGCGCCCATTGCACGCAGACAATCCGCCAGATCAACGATTTCCGGCTCACGCGCCGCATTTTTGATCTGGGTGGTTCCCTTGGCCAACGTCGCCGCCATCAGCGCATTTTCCGTGGCCCCAACTGAGGCGAAATCAAAATCAATGGTGCCGCCACGCAATCCTTTAGCGGCCTTCGCATGGACATAGCCGTCCTTCAATTCCAGCTCTGCGCCCAGCGCCTCAAGCGCCTTGAGATGCAAATCAACGGGACGCGCACCAATCGCGCAGCCACCGGGCAACGACACGACAGCATGGCCATCGCGCGCCAACATTGGCCCGAGGACCAGAATAGACGCGCGCATTTTGCGCACAATATCGTAGTCAGCCTTATGATTGTGAATGTTATGGCTCGACATGGCGATAACCTGCCCGCCCTGCAACGACGTGACCTCGGCGCCAAGCGATTGCAGCAACTCCGTCATGGTACGAATGTCGCTTAGGCGCGGCGCATTTGTCAGCGTCAAAGGCTCTTCGCTTAGCAAAGTGGCGGGCATCAGGGTGAGGCAGGCATTTTTGGCACCTGCAATCGGGATTCGACCTTTCAGCTGGCCGCCCCCTTTGATGACGATTGAATCCACTGATCTTATTCCTTGTCCTGCCCGGCCTGCGGTCGGTTTTTATGTGCCTCAGATGCAGTTTGACCATCCGCTGGTGCATTGCGCGCGCGCGTTTGCGCTTTGCGCCGCCCCAAGTTCGCCTTGAGCGCCGCTTTCAGGCGATCTTCGCGGGTTTGGCCGGTTTTCCCCGGCCCTTTGAGAGGTGATCTATCTGCCATGGCGCCTGTCTAACTCAGCCCAGGCAAAGGGTCCAGATTAGGCTTTCGCTCAACACCGCGCATAAGCGACCAAAACGGCACATTTCCTGTGTCGCGGACCCCAACGCAGCAACCACCTTGACCAAATGGTCAAATTCTGTGTTATCTGTGGTGAACAATCAGGGGGACAATCGCAATGCACAACATCAAACACAAGATGAGCCGCCGTCGGTTCATGACGACAACTGCCGCAACACCGCTAATGGTGGGCGCGTTTGGGGCAACCCGCGCCTTTGCTGCAGACCCGATCAAGACGGCTGGAATCTACACTGTACCTGTCGAACAACAATGGGTCAGCCGAATCCACCTCGCAGCATTGACTGCACAAGACCGTGGCGACATCGCCTACACATACTCTGAAAACGTCAGCAACACCGATTACGCCCGCGTTCTGCGCGAATATGCAGAAGCCGGTAACACATTGATCATTGGCGAGGTATTCGGCGCCGAGCAGGAAGCCCGCGAAGTGGCTTCAGAATATCCAAATGTCGCGTTCCTGATGGGATCGAGCTTTAAACAAGACGACGCGCTGCCGAATTTCGCGGTCTTTGACAACTACATTCAGGACGCATCGTATTTGTCAGGGATCATTGCAGGAGCGATGACCACTTCAGGAAACATCGGCATGGTCGGCGGATTCCCAATTCCCGAAGTGAACCGCTTGATGCATGCCTTTATGGCCGGTGCGCGGGAAATAAACCCAGACATCAAATTCCAGGACAGCTTTATCGGCAGCTGGTTCGATCCGCCCAAAGCAAAAGAAACGGCCTTTGCGATGATCGAAAACGGCGCTGACCTGCTATATGCAGAACGCTTTGGTGTCTCTGACGCTGCCAAGGAAAAAGGCATTCTGGCCATCGGTAATGTCATCGACACCCAGTCAGAATATCCAGACACCGTTGTTGCATCCGCCATCTGGCACTTTGAACCAACCCTCGACAAAGCCATTGCCGAGGTTCAGGCCGGATCCTTTGCTGCGGCAGACTATGGCGTTTATTCCTTTATGAAAGAAGGTGGCACATCGCTTGCACCGCTGGGCACTTTCGACGGCAAAGTCCCTGCCGCCGCGTTGGACCTGGTAGCCAAACGCGAGGCCGAGATTAAATCAGGGGCCTTCGCGGTTGAAATTAACGACGACGAACCCAAGTCGTCCTAGATCACAATGGGCTCGGACGAAGAGACAGTTCTTCGCCTGAACGCGATCACCAAACGCTTTGGCACGCTGACCGCAAATGACGCGGTCAGCCTGTCCTTGGCAAAGGGCGAGGTTGTCGCACTTTTGGGTGAGAACGGGGCGGGCAAGACCACGCTGATGAATATCCTGTTCGGCCAATACACCGCCGACGCCGGTTCTGTCGAAGTATTCGGCAAGGAATTGCCGCCGGGCAATTCGCGCGCCGCCCTGGATGCGGGCGTGGGCATGGTCCACCAGCACTTTACGCTGGCCGACAACATGACTGTGCAGGAAAATATCACGCTGGGCGTGCGGTCGCTGATGCACCCAACCCTCGCCCGGTCGCAAGCGCGCAAAAAGATCGAAGACCTGTCAAAGACCTTTCGCCTTGCGGTGTCTCCGGATGCGCGGGTCGGATCGTTGAGCGTGGGCGAACGACAACGCGTCGAAATTCTCAAGGCGCTTTACCGTGATGTGCGCATTCTGATCCTTGACGAGCCTACAGCGGTTTTGACACCGCAGGAAGCGGACGACCTGTTCGCAACGCTGCGCCAAGCCATTGAGAACGGCCTGTCGATCATTTTCATCTCGCATAAATTGCACGAGGTCATGGCGATCTCGGACCGGGTTGCTGTGTTGCGGCATGGCAAAATGGTCGGCGGCGTGCGGACATCCCAGACCGGCACGCATGCATTGGCCGCTCTGATGATGGGCACCGAAGCGACCCCGCCTGATGTGGCGCCTGCCGTACCCGGCCCGCCGCTTTTGGCGCTGAAGAACGTAACAACACCCGACATCGGCAATGCGCCGGGGCTCAAATCCGTCTCGCTGGCTTTGAAGGCCGGACAGATTGTTGGACTTGCCGGGGTCTCGGGAAATGGGCAGGCGGCCCTGGCCGATGTGGTCGGTGGCATACGCAGACCCGCAGACGGGCACATCATCCTTAACGACCAAACCCCACCAAAGTGGACCCCGCGTCAGGCCGTGCAAAACGGCATCGCGCGCATTCCAGAAGACCGGCACAAGACCGGGACCATTGCCGATTTCGACCTGACAGAAAACGCGATACTAGAGCGATATAAGGACGTGGCATTCAGCAAAGGCGGGTGGTTGAACTGGCGAAAATCGCGCCAGTTCGCCCAAGGCATTGTCGACAAATACGACGTGCGCTGTCCCGGCGTCGATACCCGCATTCGGCTATTGTCAGGCGGCAATATGCAAAAGCTGATCCTAGGGCGCGTTTTGGAAACAAACCCGCAAATCATCCTTGCTAATCAACCCGTTAGAGGTTTGGATATCGGCGCAGTGAACTATGTCCACAGCCAGTTGTTGCAAGCCCGCGACCGGGGTGCCGCCGTCCTTTTGATATCCGAGGATCTGGATGAAATCATGGCACTGGCGGATGTGATCCACGTTATCGCCGACGGTCGACTATCCCCACCCTTCCACAGAGGCGCGTTGACCCCGGCCGAGCTTGGGCTGTGGATGGCAGGTCAGGGGTTTGAAGCCCGAGTTGCCCATGCGTCTTGATCCCATCGAAAATCCAACCCTTTCGCGCAAACTGTCGCCCCCCCTAATCGCGATCATCTCAACCGTCGTGATCGCATCCCTTTTGGCAATGATTGCGGGGGCCAACCCCTTTGCCGTCCTGGGGCTGATCCTGAAAGGTGCCTTTGGGTCAAAATTCGCGATACTGGAAACCCTCAACCGGGCGACACCGCTGATTTTTACGGGCCTCGCTGCTGCTGTTGCCTTTCGTGCCAAATTCTGGAACATCGGTGCCGAGGCGCAACTATACGCGGGCGCGCTGATCACTGTTCTGCTGGGCACGGGCCTCTTGCAATGGCCAAGCGCCGCATTGCTGCCAACATTGGCAATCCTGTCGGTCATCGCAGGCGCGGTTTTACTGTTGATCCCGGCGATCCTGAAAACCCGTTTCGGCGTCGACGAAGTTGTCACAACCCTGCTTTTCAACTTCATCTTCATTCTTTTCATCTCGATGCTTTTGGAAGGCCCGCTCAAAGACCCAATGGGCATGGGTTGGCCGAAATCTGCCCGAGTGATCGCGGAGGCAAAACTGCCCCGCATCGTCGAAGGGCTGCGCCTGCATTGGGGGTTTGCGCTTGCGATTCTGTCGGCAATTTCCATCTGGATCATCCAGACCCGATCCACACTGGGCTACGAAATGCGCGCCGTTGGTCTGAACAAAGAGGCCGCAGCTTTTGCCGGCATTCCGGTCAATACCGTGCTGGTCAAAACCGCGCTGCTGTCGGGCGGTCTGGCCGCACTTGCAGGCTTTTCCGAAGTGGCCGGACTAAAAGGCAGCCTGACGCTCGATCTGTCGCCCGGCTTTGGCTACACCGGAATTATCGTGGCGATGCTGGCGCTGCTTAATCCGCTGGGCTGTGTGGTTGCCGCCCTGTTCGTGGCAGGCATATTCGTCGGTGCCGACAGCATGAGCCGCGCGGTTGGGGTGCCAACATATCTTGCCGATATCATGCTGGCCACGGCGCTGTTGCTGATGGTTTTGGCCATTATGCTGACCCGTTTTCGGATCGTGAGGGATTAGCGGCATGGAGATATTCGACATCCTGTTGACCGCCAGTTTCTGGGCCGCTGCCGTTCGCATCGCCAGCCCCTTGATATTCGCCACCTTGGGCGAATTGATCTGCGAACGCGCGGGCGTTCTGAACCTCGGCATCGAAGGCATCATGGTCGCCGGTGCTTTCGCAGGCTGGATGGCGGTCTACTCCGGCACCGGCCTGTGGATGGGCGTTGCAGTGGCCATGCTGGTGGGCATGCTTTTTGGCCTGTTGCACAGCATCCTGACTGTGCCGTTCGGACTGTCACAGCATGTCGTCGGCCTGGGCGTGACATTGCTTGCAACCTCATCAACCTACTATGCCTACCGTCTGGCCCTGCCCGAAGTGACAAGCCCGCCAAAAATCATCGCCTTTCAACCGATGCAAATTCCAATCCTGTCGGAAATCCCGCTGGTCGGACCGGCGTTGTTTTCGCAAACACCTTTCACCTATCTCGCCTTTTTGTCGGTTCTGATTGTGGGTCTGGTTTTGTATCGAACCCCACTTGGT
>JBAUHN010000105.1:0-3470 GCA_049680295.1 Sulfitobacter sp. | reverse complement strand
GCCCATGCCTCGGCCATACCCTGCTCTTGCAACGCGGACACCAGCATCGCCTTGGGAAAACTCTCAGGGTCGCGGGCGCGTTTGCGCAATAACCGCAAGGCCCCGGTGTAATCAGCACAGGTCCGGGTCGCTGCTGGCTTTAGATCGCCGTCGGCCTTGTTGACCAAAATAATGTCCGCAATTTCCATGATGCCGCGCTTGACGCCTTGCAATTCGTCCCCCCCCGCAGGCGCCAGAAGCAACAAAAACACATCCGTCATTTCCGCAACCACGGTTTCCGATTGCCCGACACCAACGGTTTCGATCAAGATCACATCAAATCCGGCGCCTTCGCATAAGGCAACAGCCTCTCGGGTGCGGCGCGCGACCCCGCCAAGATGTGTTTGACTGGGCGATGGTCGAATAAACGCGTTCGGATCGCGCGACAACATGTCCATGCGGGTCTTATCCCCCAATATCGACCCGCCCGAGCGCGCCGAGGACGGATCGACCGCCAAAACGGCCACGCGCAGCCCCTGCCTGGTCAGCAACAGGCCGAAACTTTCGATGAATGTGGATTTACCGACACCGGGCGTTCCCGAAAGCCCGATCCGCAGTGCCTGACGGTCACGCGGCATCGCATTCAGTAAAGTGGTGGCTTGTGCCCTGTGATCGTCTCGCGCGCTCTCGACCAAGGTGATTCCGCGTGCCAGGGCGCGACGTTCGCCGTTCGCTATCTGTTTTGCCAGATCGGAAATGATCATCTGCTATGCCCTTTGTCTTGCACCCGCCTTGTCCGGCAGGTTCGCAGAAAAGTCCAGTACCTTGGCGTTGCACACAATTGCCGATAAGCACACTGCAATGACGTTTGCACTGCCCATAGATGCCGTGATGGCCCAGGTCATAGACGCTTTGCGCCAGCACAGCCGCGTGGTTTTGCAAGCGCCGCCCGGTGCGGGCAAGACCACACGTGTACCACTTGCCATTCTGGATGCAGGGCTGGCGCAGGGCCGTATCCTGATGCTGGAACCGCGCCGCCTTGCCGCGCGTGCCGCCGCCGAAAGGATGGCGCAAACCTTGGGCGAACCGGTTGGAAAAACAGTCGGCTTTCGCGTGCGCGGCGCCGCAAAAATCAGCGCAGAGACGCAGATCGAGGTTGTCACCGAAGGCATTTTGACCCGCATGTTACAAGACAAACCTGACCTGCCCGGCGTCAGCGCGGTGATCTTTGACGAATTTCACGAACGATCTTTGAACGCGGACCTGGGCTTGGCCTTGTGCCTTGAGGTCTGCGATGCCCTGCGCGATGATCTGATGCTGGTGGCAATGTCCGCCACCTTGGACGCAGGGCCCGTTGCCGCGTTGATGGACGCCCCTGTCATCACCTCACAAGGACGCAGCTTTGAAGTGGATCAGCGCTGGCTGGCCAAACCAGTGCCAAAGCCCCAGCGGTTCGAACAGGCCACCGCCGATCTGATTTTACAGGCATTGGACGCGGCCGAAGGCAGCGCCCTGGTGTTTCTGCCCGGTGCCGCGGAAATTGCCCGCGTCGAACGCGCTCTGACGCCCTATCTGGCCAGTGATTGCACTGTGCATCCGCTGTTCGGCGCGATGGACTACAAAGCACAACGGCAGGCAATTGCCCCCGCAACAGCGGGGCGCAAAATCGTGTTGGCGACATCCATTGCCGAGACATCCCTGACTATCGAAGGCATCCGCATTGTGGTCGATGCAGGGCGCGCTCGGCGGGCAGAATTCGATCCGGCATCAGGCATGTCGCGGCTGATCACAACAAAAGTGACCCGCGCCGAGGCGACACAACGCGCCGGGCGCGCAGGCCGTATCGCCCCCGGCACGTGCTACAAACTGTGGACCAAGGGCGAAGATGGCGCTTTAGCCGCCTATCCACCGGCTGAAATTGAGGCCGGCGATCTGACCGGTTTTGCGCTGGAGCTGGCGATGTGGGGGGCGGATGCCACCGATCTTAAATTTGTAAGTCCGCCGCATCCGGGCCGTCTGGCCGAGGCAAACGCGGTTCTGTCGATGCTCGGCGCCTTGGATGCAAAGGGCCGGGTCACCGATCACGGGCGCAGGCTGGCAGCCTTGCCGGTGCACCCCCGCTTGGCGCATATGGTCGCCTTGGGCGGTGCGCCCGGCGCGCGGCTGGCAGCAATCCTGTCGGAGCGCGATATGCTGCGACATGCGCCGGTCGATCTGGCCCTGCGCGCAGCGGCCCTGTCAGATCCGCGACAATTTCAACGCGCCCAAGGCTGGGAACCGGATCGCGCAACACTGGGCCGCGTACGCGACGAGGCCAAACGCCTGTCAGCCGCCGCACCGCGCAACGCCCCCCACAGTTCTGCGCCCTTGGGCATTCTGGCCGCCTTGGCTTACCCGGATCGCATCGGTCTGCATCGCGGCGGCGATGGCGCGCGCTATATCCTGTCGGGTGGGAAAGGTGCTGTGTTGCCCGACAAGGATCCGATGGTCGGCACCCGGCTTTTGGTCGCGACCGATCTGGACGGCGACCCCCGCGAGGCCCGTATCAGGCAGGCCGTGGCCCTCACGGATGCTGACCTGCGTGCCGCTTTCCAGGATCAGATAAAATGGCATGATCAATGCCTGTGGTCCCGCCGCGATGCCCGCGTCCTGGCGCGTCAGCAAGAACGCTTTGGCGCTCTTGTGTTAGAGGATCGTGCCTGGGCAGATGCACCGACGCAGGCAGTCGCGCGCGCCATGATAGACGGCGTCCGGCAATTGGGACTATTGCCAACGCCCGCCGCTGCCCGGCTGCTGTCGCGCGCGCGATTGCTGCATTCAGCGGACACCAGCTTTCCCGACTTCTCAGAGGCCGTGTTGCTGGACACGGCTGAGGACTGGCTTTTACCACATCTGACAGGCATAAAATCCGCTGCGGATTGGAAACGCTTTGACATAACGGATGCCCTTCGGTCGCGGTTAAGCTGGGATCAAACGCAGATGTTGGACAGTGCCGCTCCGTCGCATTTTGTCACACCTTTGGGCCGCAAAATACCGATCGACTATGACGGTGCACAGGCCCGGATATCTTTGCGCCTGCAGGAGGTCTTTGGCGTAACACGCCATCCGATGGTCGCGGGAACGCCCGTTCAGATGACATTATTGTCACCCGCCCAGCGCCCAGTTCAAGTGACCGATGACCTGCCGGGATTTTGGGCAAGCTCTTACGCCGATGTGCGCCGGGATATGCGCGGGCGCTATCCGCGCCACCCCTGGCCAGACGACCCGACCCAGGCCGACCCAACGCTGCGCGCCAAACGTCGAAAATAGGAACCAAAAACAAATGCCCCGATCAGAGCGAGACAAAATGAAAGCCGGTGATTGGTATAATGCGCTGGATGAAACATTCGAGGTATGGCGCAACACTGCCCGGTCCGCCGTTTATGCCCATAATCACGCAAAGCCCGCTCAACGCGGCGCAATGGCACCGGAATTGAGGGGACTACTAAGTC
>JBAUHN010000104.1:0-8003 GCA_049680295.1 Sulfitobacter sp. | reverse complement strand
TGCAAGGCACCCGCCCGCGCTATGTGGCGATTTTTTCCTATGTCGAAGAACCCGGAATGGTCGGCAGCGTGACCCGCACCGAGCAGCTATATGGCCGCACATTGCCCATCCACCGCCAAAGAGCCGGGCAGCGCATGGACAGCTATATTGATTGATGGCGGCGTCGTGGCATTGGGAGGGCTGCTGTGCGGGACAGAGTGTGAATTTGCTGCGGCTGCGCCAATGTCCGGTTTCTTGCGTAATCATCATGTGACTTCAGACTGGATAGGACAGTCGCCTGTTCCGCCTATGCCTCCTTCACGAGGACAATCAATCGCAGGAATCTCATCAGGCATTGAACAGGAGGCGAGTGCAATCAGAAGGAAGAGCGCTACTACTTTACGGATCATGTGGATTGGCCTCACTGCTTAAATCATCGAAAAAAAACCCCCCGGCGCGGAATCTGTGAAGCCCGTCCTCGGTGGCAGGAAAGCCTCGGGCCATAGTATCTAATTCTTCCAGTGTTTGCCTCATTCGAGTTCGAAAGTGCCGGTCCAGTTGTGAAATTGCGCTTGCCGATAAGCCCTTGTAGTGGACGCCCATGTCGTAATTCCGTCCTCGATCAACCACGTTCGAAACCGCCGCTGCCAGATGATCCCCAACATTGTCTGCGAGGTAAGCCAATTGCTCATCTGAACCAGATGGCGGGCGATAACTCCGCACATTAAGGCTGACGTGCTCTTCGGTTTCGTTCACGGCCCCTATCTCGATGAGAATATTCAAAAATGTGCGAGGATGGACATCCTTTCTGATGCTACGCGCAAGGCTCGTGAAGCTTGCGCCATCGCCTTGAATGGGAATCCCTTGAGGATCAAAGGTCGGGTCATCCCACCAAAGCGCAATGATCTCGGCCAAGGGTTGGCGCTTGGTCTCGGTCGGATCGCGTTCACCCCGCAGTCGCGCAATGTCGCGTCGCTGTAATCCCGTTTTGATGCTAATCTTGCTGTCTGTTGTTCCATCGCCATCAACGGCCTGTGCTGCCTCAACATATGCGTGACGCAAACGGCGCTCCACGACCGGAAACAACCATCCTTTCCGGACTGCCAGTTGCGCAAGGGGTCTCAAAATAGGGTCTAGCCAATGCATATGTGTGATTTACACATTTTACTTGACGCCGCAATCGAAAAATGAAATGTGCAATTTACACATCCAATATTGGATCAAAACTTGATGAAACGGAGAAGCCCCGTGAAACTATTTGTAGTCGCTTGTTTTCTTGCATTTCTGGGCGCTTGTTCTTCGCCAAGCTTTACTGGCGATGCGCGGCCAGTCCCGGTAACTTCGTCAACCCCGGATCACTTTAAGTTGCCTGCTCGCTTCGCCTTGGCACGGGTTGTCTATGGAAGAACGCAGGCATCAGGTGCGAAGGAAACTGAGCTTTGGACAGACCTTGCAAAGCGCGCTGAGAGTCTTGGTAGCTTTGCACCTTTAATTGTTGGAGATCCTAGCTTCAGGTACTCAAACAGGAACAGCTTGGTCAAAACCGCCCGTGAGCAACGGTATGACTACCTGCTTTTGGTACGCATGTATCCCGCGACGGGATCGGCTGACGTTGTTCTTTTGCATACAGGGTCAGGCGGAGTGATGGCGACTGCCCAAGCCGTATCATCTAACGGAGGCCAACGCGGTTTTTGGGGCGGACAAATCCGCAACCCTGCACGATTGGAACGCGCAACTTTGAAAATCGCACAGACTACAGCACCGGTTGTTGAGGAAATGCTGCGTGGCGCGGCCACGCGACAGCAATAGTCAAACTGACAACTCAACGGAAAAGCCACCATTCGTGCGAATTGCAGCATCGGTCAAAGTGGGCTCAAACCGGCCCTTGATCGTCTTCTCCGGCCCGGGACAAGCCGAAGGCGTCGGGCGATCGGCGACCCGCCCCACGGGGTCGGCGATTTGGCAACCCGCGCGCGGACCTGCGCGTTCCAGGACGATCCGGGAGGGCAGCAGCGCCTCAGGGGCGCCAGTCGAACTGGCGGCCGATGGAAAAGAACACCGATTGCGATGAGGCACGGCCGACCAGATCCTCGTCGCGGATGCGGTAGCTGATCCCGGTGTTGAAATCCCATTCAGAGGACAGCTCGCGGGTGTAGACGGCGGTGATGTCTGCGCGTTCTACCCGTGCAATCGACGGTGTGGCTTCGGTCTGGACATAGGCGACACTGAGGCCCACCCGTGCAACCGGGTTAAGGTTGTAGACATAGCCCACCGCCAGCGTCGAGGTCGCACTTGCCTCGTCTTCCAGACTGGTGGTGATTTCACGTGATAAATCAGCGATGAAATCGCCCTGGCCGATTTCCTGACGCCAGCTGAGCGCGCCAATCAGTTCCGCATCTGATCCGCTGGACCGGCCGACGCCGATCTCGGCTGATACTTCGCCATTGGGGATCTCAAGGCTGCGGCCGACCACAAAGGTATTCAGCCGTCCGGCAGAATCGATGGTGGATGCGGCTTCGGCGGTCAATTCGCCATTGGCCATGGCGTAAGACAGCCCAAACTCTCCGATCACGCCGTTGAAATCGCCCGCACCTGGGGGGGCCCCAATTTCGGTGGTGTCCAGATCGGCATAGCCCAGCAGACCACCAAACAGCAGCCGGGGCGTGACCTCATGTTCCAGCCCAAAGGCCAGGACGTTGGTTCTGCGGTCGGTTTGCTCGACGTTGTCGGCGTTATATTGTTCGGTGCTGAGTGTGACGCGCCCGATGGTTCGGGGCGAGAACCGCAAAATTGTGCCCGCTTCCACAGTATTGGTACGGGTGTCAAAAAGATCCGGGTCGGTGGTGTTTGAATATTCCAGACCTGCCGCCGTGGCGCGCAGGACAAAGCCGATCAGATCCTGCTGACCGGTTTCCAGCTCGGCCGAGACCGAGAATGCGTTCCGGGTGCCGCCGCCGTCCAGGATTTCGAAATCGTCGGGCAGTTCAATGCTGCCGTCACTGGTGATGAAATCCGTAAGCGGGTCCAGAAAGTCGATGTCACTGCGCTCAAAGCTGGCTCCAAAGCTGAGCGCTGCGTTGGCCACTTCGCGATCGTAAGCCAGTGTCAGAGACGAATCGTCCACGCCGACAGTGGTGCCGGTGCCGGGCAGGTTGGCGATGCGCAGCCCATTGATGAACTCCAGCGAGAATCTATGCCGGTCGGTTTCGCTGAGCAGCCCGAAGGACAGGGTCGTCAGGGCGTTGGTGCCGCTGCCTTCCTCGGGGAATTCAAGGGTCAGGTTGCGACCGGCCTCGATACGTTGCTCGATGCCGAAGGATAAAATCAACCCTCCGGCGTCTTGCGCCACAACAGGCACAGCACAAAGGCTGTAGAAACAGACCGCCCCGTAAAGGGACGCGCGTGCCGAACGATGATGTCCCACCATGACCTCTTTTTCGTGTTATTCGAACAGGCGGCGCTGTGGAATGATAATGACGTCGCCTTTGGCCATCACTGTCGTGCCGCCGGTGCCTGTACCGTTTTTGATTGCGTCATAGTTAAAGTTGTAAATCTTGGAGCCGCGGCGCAACTGGATGCGCTTGGTTGCGGCAAATCTGTTAAAGCCACCCATTTCGGCAAACACCTGCAGCAATGTGGTGCCATAGATCACGTCGATTTTGCCGGGCTCGTCCACTTCACCCAGAACATAGACCGGGAAGGTGCGCGGGGGGCGTGGTTCCAGAATAGGGGCGCGCGAATCCAGCGTGACAAACACGTTGGGTGCAGATGCAAAGTTCGGGGCCAGACGGGCGGCGATGGTTGCGCGCACCTGCTCTACGGTGCGGCCACCGGCGCGCACGCTGCCGGAAAACGGAATCGAGATCAGCCCGTCGGGACGCACCAGAGCGTCCTGGTTCAGCGTGGCGTCCTCAAGGACTTCGATACGCAGGGTATCACCAGATTGCAGGCGGTATCTGTCCTGTGCCTGTGCGGCGGAAATGGTCAGACCGGAAAATAAAAGTGCGGTGAGCAGCGCAAAAATAGGTTTCATAGTATTTCGTCTCTTTCTTTGATGCCCTCAACGGAAGGCAGACCCCAAGGGGACTTTACTATTTTTTAATCCGGAGATGGAAGGAAAAGCACACCACTTAAGGGTATAAAATTCAGACAGCACTAAACCGTGATGCTGTCGCAACAATAAAAACCCATTGGAACCCGCCAATCCGGCGGGATTCGACCGGGGAGTTGGGGATTACGGGCAAAAAAGCGCTCAAAATCCATGATTTCAAAGAAGGGGCCTTATGATCGCCATATTTGAAATACAACTTCGGGTAGCCGCGCAGTGCAGAGAGATTCTCTTTTGTGGGCTGACGACCAAATGAAGACGCAGACCAGCACTTGGGGAATTTTATGATCGTAGGGTTGATTTTATCAGGGATGATCTTGGGGCTTGGCTCCGCGCTTGTGGGTTTCATGGGCGGATTGTCGTTTTGGGCAGCTTTGATGGTCTATGTCGGTATCGGCAGTTTCTGGGTTCTGGCAGGCACCGGCATTATGGCGGTGCGTTCGGTTCTTGGCACACAAAACATGCGCCCCCAGCAAAGCTGAAGATGGCCCTGACCGGGGCCAGAATATCCCAGTCATAGTCAACCTGAATTGCGCACCCGTGCCGGATCTGGCCCTGCGTTTGATATGTGCACCCCAAACCCCCAATCTACTGAAATCGCCGGTCCCCAGTCTCGGCCTGGCCTGCGGCGTGATTTTTCGTTTGGGCAATTTGTCTTGAGAGGCATGACGCATGCCCGGACCGGTCAAAGTTCTCAAAAGAATGGTGTATTTTGCATGCCTGCTTGCTGTCGCGGCGATTGCTACCTTGTGGATCGTCGAAGTGGCAGGTCTTCTGGGACCGGAAAGGTCAGACCTCATGGACCGCAAAATGATTGCGGCGATACCGCAGTCTGCGGTCCGGTCGGGGGCGGATATCTTTTCGGATGAGGTGGCGTTTGTCTGCAACTTTGGACCCTACCAGGGGGGTGCGGAATTTCCTGGCAGTATCGATCTGAATGGGCATCCTGATTTGCTTGCCGGGCTTGAAAGGGCCGATGTTTTTCCTGTCGCCGAAGGCGTTGGTGTTTTTATCTATTTTGACGCGAACAAAGACTATCTGGGCGCCGATGAAAGCTTTCTTTACCGCGGTGAGATCCGGTGGAAACAGGCACAGGGTGAGACCGCGCATGCGTTTTGCGCGCCGCGTGATGCGGTGCGGGCTGTGATCACATTGGAAAATAGCGCCAGATACCTCTCCCTCAGCGATCGGGGTACATAGCTTTAGGGTTACTTGCCGTCCAGTTCCGCCAGCACTGCGCGGGCCGTGTTGAACTGGGGCAGGGCGCTGTCACCGGCGAGGTCCAGGGCACGGGTCAGCGCGGTCAAAGCGTCTTGCTTACGGTTCATTTTATGCAGCACCATGCCCAGATGATATTGCACCAGCGGGTCTTCTGGCAGGCCTTTGGCGGCAGGATCCAGATAGGCCAATGCGGTATCGAAATTGCCGCGCCGATACTCGATCCAGCCAAATGTATCCTGAAAGGCGGGCACATCTGTATCGCGCAGAGGCTGCGCAATACGGTAGGCGCGTTCAAGATTTTCGGGGTCTTCGTCATGGGTTGCAATGCTGCTGGCCAGATTGTTGGCGACAACGATATTGCCGCTCTTTGCCTTGTACAGGGTCTCATAAATGGCGCGGGGGCCGTCAATGTCGCCCTTCCGTTCCAGCTGCCCGGCTTTGATCAGCTGGGCAAACAGGGCCTGTGGATTTGCCGCGATGGATTGTGCGATCAGAGCATCCGCATCCTCGGTGCGCCCTTGCTGTGTCAGCATGCCGTAAAGCGCCTGCAACGGGCGATCGGCGGCGGGAAATTCCTGCAACAAGGCGCGGTAAAGGGCCTCGGCTGCATCGGGTTGATCTTCCAGCAGGTGCACGCCTGCACGCAGAAACCGCAGCGTTGGATTGGCGGGATTATCCTGCAATTCTGTGTCCAGAAAATCGCGGGCGTCTTCGGTGCGGCCATCGCGGATCTGGGTCTGCACAAGGGCTGCCAAAGCGGCGGATGAATTTCCATCGGCGCCGACAAGCCCCTTAAGAAAGGATATCGTGTCCTCTACCCGTTCCTGACGCAGCAGCAGATTGGCCTGCAGCTGGTTGGCCATTTCCTCGGACCGGGGGGTTTTCAGGGCCCGGATCTGGGCCACTGCGCGCGCCGCGGCGGCCCATTTCCTGGCGTCCATCTGCACTTCGGCCATCAGTTGCAAAAGCTGGGTATTGCGCGGGTCGACATTTATTGCGTCGCTCAGCACGGCGGCGGCGGCATCGTTGCGGTTGTCCCCCAGCAGAAAGGCGGCGTAGCGCATCGATTCGGGCGCCGCCCGGTTCGAGAAATCAACCGCCAGCGCAAACCGTTCGCCCGCCAGTTCGTGGACGCCTGCGCGTTCATGGGCCTGCGCCATCAGCGTCATGATATCAGGGTCGCGCGGGGCCTGTGCCTGGGCGCGGCGCAAGGCGGCAATCGCCTCGTCAGGCTTGCCGTCGGCGGTCAGCCGTTCTGCCCACATTTTCAACGCCGCCACATGGCTGGGGTCCAGATCCAGCACCTGTTTGATATGGCTCTGGGCATCGGGGAAATTATTGGCGCTTAGGTAAATCTGGGCCAGTGCGATGCGCAGGTCCGCTGCCTCATCGGGGGTGCTGGTGGCGGCGATTGCAGCCTGCAGATCGGCAATCGCCTTGTCCACTTTGCCGGTGGCGAAATCCTGTCCGGCCTGCGCCAGCCGGTAGGTGGCGACATCCGGCTCGGTCTTGATCAGGCGGGCCAGTTCGGCATCGGCTTTTGCGTCCTGTCTGGTTTTGCGCAGAAAATCGACGACCGTCAGCTTGGCGCCGGGCGGCGTGTCTGGCGCCGCTGCCACGCGGCGCAGCAGATCTTCGACAGCGGCTTTGTCCTGACGTTCCAGATACCAGGCGATCAGCAGATTGCGCACCTCTTCGTTTTCAGGAAATTGCTGGACCATTGTTTCCAAAGTCGGGCCAATCGCAGGATCATCCGGGCGTTTGTTCAGGATGCTGAGTTTGGTGGCGTGGAATTCATAGCGGTCGGGATGATGTTCCAGGGCGCGCTCGATTTCGGTCAGTGCGCCGCTGAAATCCTCGCGGCGCAGCAGGTGGTCGATCACAATACGCAACGCGATAATATTGGCCGGATCGGTGTCCAGCGCGGTGCTTAAAACATCTGTGACTTTTGCGGCGCGGTCCCTATCATCTGCCAGAATGGCGATGCGGTAGTCGGCGGCGGCCGTCAGCAGCTGGACATCCTTGTCACCCGGGGCGAGGCGCGCGGCCTCTCTGGCGTGTTTTTCGGCGGCGTCCCACTGGCCAAAGGTCAGGGAAATCTCAGCCAGGGCCTGATGTGCGGCCAGCGCATCGGGATCTTGTTCAACAACCAGCAGGTACTGGGCAAAGGCATCCTGAATCATGTTGCGATCCAGTTGAACGCGGGCATAGGCCATCCGGGCATCCTGGTGGGTCTCATCGTATTTAAAGACATTGCGGAATTCGATGAGCGCGCGCTCAGTATCGCCGTCTTCCAGCAGCGCCAACCCGGATTGATAGTGCCGTTTCGCACGGTCCTTGTCGCTTTCGCAGCCGGTCAGGACCAGACTGGCGCAGAGCAAAAACAGGGTAAATAAGGATTTGGGGCGTAAAAACATGACCGACAACTTCTATTCTGACAGATCGCCCCCCGACCTAGTCGATTTCCAAACGTAAAAACACCCCGGACCGATGCGGGATGTCACAATAAAACGCCACACCCCTGGCTGAAGGGCGTGGCGTTTTATCGCGTAAATGTGTGGTAGTGCCTAAATCTTAATACCCGGTGCCGCGCAATACGACGCCGACGGTGGCCCAAAGCACGGTCACGTCGGTTTTCAGCGACAGGCTGCGGTTGTAGATGGTGTCGAACTTGGCGCGATCGGCAAACGAGCTT
>JBAUHN010000103.1:0-4220 GCA_049680295.1 Sulfitobacter sp. | reverse complement strand
ATTCCTCCCTTGCGATCATGTAGAGATTCTCGTAAACTGATAAAAAGATTCTCGCAAGGTAAAAATATGCATCTGGAACGCCTGACTTTCATCCTCGAAGTTGTTGGACAAAAGGGCGAGGCAACAGTGGCCGAGATTTGCGCTCACTCGGATCTCCCTAAACCCTCTGCCTACCGGTTGGTGCAGGACCTCGTCGGCGTGGGTCTTCTGGAACCTGTTGCCCGTGGTACATTCACAATCGGCTCCCGCCTGAAGCGGATCACGAAAAGTGACCACTCTGACCGTGCACTGCTAGAGGTGATTGCACCTGCGCTAAAGCAAGCCGCTAAACAATATGGCACCGCATTTTTTCTGTCCCGTCTGCGCGGAAAATCCGTGGAAATTATTCACGTTGAAACACCTGAAACGGGGGTCTCCTATCTCCATCCCGGTTTGGGAAAACGCCCCTTGCATGCCTGTTCCTGCTCAAAGGCCGTTGCTGCATTTTTGCCCGACTTGTTCTTGACCGGCGATATGGAGGGCCGGCTGCGCGACTACACCGAATTCACCCTGACAAACGTGCAGGACTTGGAAGCCGAGTTTGACACCATTCGCAAGCGCGGCTTCGCAGAATGCGTGGAAGAGATTGAGCGCGGCATGTGTTCGGTGGCAGCTCCCCTTGCGCCAAACGGGCCAGGTTCCACTATGTCCATCGGTGCAACCGGATCGGTACGGGTCTTTACGCCAGCGTTCCGCGAAAAACTTGGTCCCCAGATCTCCCATATTGCGCGTGAGATATCTGCAAATTTGGGTTGGGACGCGGCGCAGGATGCCAAAATATCAGGCTAACTTTTAGGTGGTCTTCGAATGTAGGCCTCTTCTAAATCTGATCTGAACTGACCTCCGCTCCACACAAACAAAAATGCAACGCCGGACGTTCGAACGTCTCGCAGCATTCGGAAGAATGGGCTCTGAGCCGACCTCGGATGCATTGCAGCATCGACTGAAATTGTGATCTGAAGGAGTGTTGAGGACGGCCCATTGCGGACCTTCGATCCACCTTGAAGATTCTGCGGTCGCAGCCCGCTTTGCGGTCATTCGCTGCAAGCGCGAAATCCGGGCTTCCTCGAACTCACAGTTCGCGGACTTTCCCGTCATTCGTTTTTCGCAGCTTTGCTGACGCAGCATTTGTTCGCAGTCGCGGCAGATGTTTTGTCGCAACGCAGCGGGTGTCGTCAATCCGGTCATTCATTGGCATTGTTCAGGCTGGAACCGAGACCGAGCTTTCGCTACATCCGGTTCCAACAAGCAAGACGCGGGACACAGCCGCCTTTTGCTAATGCGGCTATTGCTCACGCAGAAGATGTTCGCATCCGCAGCGGCGGATTTTTGGCGATGCAGCGGAAGTCACGGAACCAGCCATTCGATTGCATCAGAACGTTTGGAATCCAAACAATCCATGCGCTTTGGTCAGTTTCAACAATCGAGACGCGGGGTACCTTGCGGTCATGCCCTGTCAACCCAGAACTGACGGATCGACCTCGTAGTCCCATGCGTCACCACCAATAAGTTTCGAGATACCGGAATAGTCCATTTCCGCATGCCCGCTGTCGCAAAAATGCGAAAAGATGGCCATCGCATGCGCGGCCAATGGCGTGACTGCGTTGACTGACAATGCGGCGTCCTGTGACAGACGCAGATCTTTGCGCATCATTGCGCCCGAAAAACCGGGCTTATAGCCATTTGTTGATGGCACACCGTCCAGCAGACCTGGCACAGGGCAATAGTTGCTGAGCGCCCAGTTCTGCCCGGATGCATTTGTGATAATTTCATAAGTGCGTTCAAGATCTAGCCCCAGCCGCTTCGCCAGCATCAGTGTTTCTGCTGCTGCGATCATCGAGATACCTAGCGACATGTTGTTACAGATTTTCACGCCGATGCCGCTTCCCTGTTCTCCGGCATAAAGCAGTTTGCCACCCATGATTTCCAGATAGGGTGTGGCGCGTGCCACGGAGGCTTCTGAGCCGCCAATCAAGAAATTCAGCTTGCCGATGCGCGCAGCCATCACGCCGCCCGTGACCGGTGCGTCGATCATCTCGAGGCCTTTGGCGACTGAAGCGGCCCCCACCTCGCGCGAGGTGTCGACATCAATGGTAGAGCTATCGATAAGCAACGTCCCGGGCGCTCCCGTTTCCACAAGACCCCCTTCACCCAAATATACTTTGCGCACATGTGGCCCTGCAGGCAGCATGGTGATCACCATGTCGGCCCCTTTCGCCGTTTCGGCAATGGAATGCTTCACCTGGGCACCCAACTCGGCGGCTTTGGCTTGCAGCGCCTCGGACAGATCGAGGGCCTGAACCGTGTACCCAGCCTTCATTAGCTGCTCCGCCATGGGCATGCCCATATTTCCAAGTCCGATAAACCCTACAGTCTTGCTCATAGTTATCTCCAGAATTTAAATGTGTCAGACCCCGGGGGTCGGTGTGCCGCGATTGATCAGCACGGTTTTAGAACTTGTGAAATGATGCAGCATACTGTCGAGGGCGTATTCTTTGCCCAAGCCGCTCATCTTGATGCCACCGTAAGAGACATTGGACCGGGGTGCGGCGCATTGGTTCACTTGAACGAACCCGGCTTCGATGCGGTCGACGTATTCGAGCGCTCGGCTCAGATCGCGGGTCCACAGATTGGCGGATAGACCAAATGGCGTATCATTAGCTTGCTCCATCATCTCGTCAAAAGACCCGAATGGCAGAACAGTGGCAACGGGGCCAAAAATCTCATCCTGACAAACCTTGCTATCGAGGCCCAGCCCATCCAGCAGTGTTGGTGGGTAGAAATACCCTCCCCTAAGATAAGGGTCTGTCGGCGTTTCACCGCCAAACAAGACCCTCATCCCGGGAGTGTTCCGCGCGATGTCCATGTATTTCTTGGTACGATCAAACTGTTCACTGGAAATGATTGCCCCCATGTCGGTCGCCTCATCCAGCGGATTGCCGAGCTTAATATCACCAAGCCGTGCGGCAACGCCTTTGGCGACCTCCTCGTAGATGTCCTTGTGGACAAAAACGCGCGACCCCGCAGTGCATGCTTGTCCTTGCCGTGTATAGCGCATGCCATCGATAATGCCGGGAATGGCCAGATCCAGATCAGCGTCCGGCATGACGATGCTCGGATTTTTGCCGCCCAGTTCAAGGGTAACTGCGGCCAATTTCGGGGCAGCATACGCCGCGATGGCCTGTCCCACGGGAAGCGAGCCGGTAAAGGTCACCTTGCGGACGGTCGGATGCTCGCAAAGTGGTTTTCCGCATTCTTCGCCATAGCCGGAAATCACATTCAATACGCCAGGTGGTAGGAACCGGTTGATGATTTCAGCCAAGAACAGCACGCAAATCGGGGCTTGCTCTGCGGATTTTATGACGATCGTGTTCCCAGCCGTGATGGCCGGTGCAATTTTTGCCATGAACAAAAACAATGGTGCGTTCCAAGGAATGATGCCTGCAATGACCCCAATCGGATCTCGCGTCGAATAATGCAGCACGTCGGGCGACATGTTGGGCACGGTTTCACCCTTTAACTCGCCTGCAAGACCGCCAAACATACGCAGCAGATCGTAGCTTGATGCGGTTTCGGGCCGTGCTTGGGTGCGCAGTGCGTTTCCGGTATCAAGGGCCAGAACCTGAGCGACAAGCTCGGCTTCCGCTTCAATCGCATCAGCGGCTTTTTGCATCATCCGTCCACGCTCGCGGGCCGGAACACGCCGCCAAGACGTCAAAGCGGTGTCAGCGGCTTCTACTGCGGCATTGACGTCTGCTGCCCCACATTGCGGCACCTGACCAATCGACTGAAGATTGCCAGGGTGGATGACATCAATCATCTTGTCTGTGCTGGCACCAGTCAGCTTGCCATTTAACAAGATCGTGCCCGACAGCCGACGTGCCGTCTTCAACGCGTCCGGCGCAAGCCGTTCAAGAGAATTTTCCGTCCCCGTTTCAGTCGCAGAGTTCATAGACTGGTTTTCCTTCTCAGGCCATTTTTTCGATCAACATCCGCACTTTGGTTGATCAAATTTTGGCTGAAATGCCATTGATTTTGTTGAGAGGCGTGCGGTCTTCATATAGTTCGCTGATGATGGAATTTTGCCATTGCCAGCTTAAGCAACGAGTTGGACTGTCCATCTGCTTGTCAACTGACCCAGCGGCTTCCTATTGGGAGACACTACGAGAGCGCCTCCCAAC
>JBAUHN010000102.1:0-54664 GCA_049680295.1 Sulfitobacter sp. | reverse complement strand
CGGACCGCCGCAAATCCGCGTTAATGCGCCACATCTGGCGGCCGCGTAAATTCCGGGCGTTGCTGGACCGCTTCGCCGGGCGGGTGCCCCTGTCATCATCGCGCGCAGCCCTGGTGGCAGATGCCATGCCTGACATTCCGACGCCGCTGATTGGCCTGCGGTCCAAGGCCGAAATCAAAGCACGTTTGGCGATCATTCGCGAAGATGCGACAACCGACCCGATCAGCGCCGCTGAGGTGGATTTGATTGCGGCATTGTTGGGCGTACGGGAAATGATGCCCTTTGCATTGGAAAATCTGCGCGATCTGGCGGTTGATATCCCCGCGATCGGTCCGGTTGTCGAGCGTATGAAACAGCGGGTGGACGCGATGGACACCTCCGGAATTGACGTCGCATCCCTGCCGTTTGAGGCCAACTATGGCCGCACGTCGATGGAGTATTACGACGGCTTTGTCTTTGGCTTTTACAGCGTGGCACACCCGGACAAACCCGCTGTGGCGACGGGTGGCAGATATGATGCGCTGACACGGCGGTTGGGGCAGGGCGCCGAAATTCCGGCCGTGGGCGGCGTATTGCGGCCGGGCCTGATGCTGGAACTGGAGGCCGCATCATGAGCGTTAAGCTGGGGGTGCCGTCCAAAGGCCGGTTGATGGAAAAAACGTTTGAGTGGTTCGGCGCGCGCGGCATTTCCTTGTCGCGTACTGGGTCAGACCGCGAATATGCCGGTGCTGTTGACGGGGTGGATGGTGTGTCGTTGGTATTGTTATCGGCCAGCGAAATTCCCCGTGAACTTGCGGCAGGCCGGATCAATCTTGGCGTCACCGGCACCGATCTGATTCAGGAGAAGTTGCCTCTGTGGGAGCAACAGGTTGAAGAGGTCGAGCCGTTGCAGTTCGGCCATGCCAATCTGATCCTTGCGGTGCCAAAGGCATGGGTTGACGTCGACACGGTGGATGATCTGGACGCTGTTGCCGCCGCTTTCAGGGCGCATCACGGGTTCAGATTGCGGATCGCTACGAAATACCACCGCTTGGTGCGCGATTATCTGCGTTTGGCCGGGGTTGCCGATTATGCCTTGGTCGACAGTCAGGGTGCGACGGAAGGTACCGTCGCCAACCTGACCGCCGAAGCAGTGGCCGATATCACGTCGAGTGGTGAAACCTTGCGAGCCAACCATCTGAAAACGCTGTCGGATGCGCCGATTTTGCAGTCTCAGGCGACCTTGTGGCGCAGTCGAGTGGCCGGGATTTCAGATGTTGATCGGGACGTTCTCGCGGGATTTCTTGCGCGGCTGGAACGTCATGGCAATTAGGGTCTGGCTGCCCTCACAAAACGCCGATTTCCGCCAAGGCAAGGTTCAAATCGACCGGCAAGGTGTCGTCGGTTTCGCGGTTTTCCGGTAAATCTTGCGGCGCGTCTTCGGGGGCCAGGTAGCGCCAGCCCTGAAAGGGACGTTTCAACACGGAATGTGTGCGGTGTAGTTCCGGGTCAAGCACAATGGCGCACCGCCGGATGCCGTCCGATCCGATCTGTTCATCCAGTCGCAAAATGCGCTGGCGACATTGGATGGTGCCTTTGATGACCCAGAAAATCGACCCGCCATTAAGGATTTCCGCCGCGCGCTTGGGCCACATGCGGGTCACGTGACGGGGCAATCCATCGGGCGCTTGGGCGCGTTTTGTACTGTGCCAACGGATCAGATCCTCGACGGATTCTGTGCCAACGGACAGTTTTATCAGGTTGGTGATTTTATCCACAGAGTTTCCCACCAAAGTATACACGAAGTTATACACATCTGTTCAAAACAGATTCGTCCACTGTGCCAGATAGGGTAGAGCGTTTTCCCGCGACTGCAAAGTGTTGTGGTTTTCCGGCGTTTCGGTTTATTGTGCGATCCTGCTTATTCCATGAAAGAATCGCCCGATGACCCGATTTGCTGCCCCGATTGCCGAACAGATCTGGGATATGAAATACCGTTTCAAAGACGCGGATGGCAGGCCCAGGGATGTCACGGTCGAAGACACCTGGCGCCGGATTGCACGCGATCTGGCGCAGGTTGAAAAGGCGCCGGGCGATTGGGAAGATCAGTTTTACCAGGCGCTGGAGGATTTCAAATATCTCCCCGCAGGACGCATCACTGCCGGGGCAGGTACCGCGCGTCGGGTGACGCTGTTCAATTGTTTTGTGATGGGAACTGTTCCCGATAGTATGGGCGGCATTTTCGATATGCTGAAAGAGGCCGCATTAACCATGCAGCAGGGCGGTGGGATCGGCTATGATTTTTCCACCATCCGGCCCAAGGGCGCAGATGTTTTGGGGGTTTCGGCGGATGCCTCGGGGCCTTTGTCGTTCATGGATGTCTGGGACGCGATGTGCCGCACGATTATGTCAGCAGGCAGCAGGCGCGGGGCGATGATGGCGACGATGCGTTGCGATCACCCCGATATTGAGGATTTTATCACCGCAAAATCCGACGCCGCGCGGTTGCGGATGTTCAACATGTCGGTGCTGATCACCGATCCGTTTATGGAGGCCGTCAAATCGGATGGTAAATGGGATCTGAAATTCGGCGACAAAGTGTACCGCACCCTCGAGGCGCGCGATCTTTGGAATCGGATCATGCAGGCGACCTATGATTTTGCCGAACCCGGTGTGATTTTCATCGACCGGATCAATCAGGCCAATAACCTAAGCTATTGCGAAACCATTGCCGCCACAAATCCCTGTGGCGAGCAACCTTTGCCGCCCTATGGGGCCTGTTTGCTGGGCTCGATCAATCTGGCGCGTCTGGTGACGGATCCGTTCTCGGACGCAGCAGCACTCGACGCAGATGCGCTGAGCGAGTTGGTGGCCACGTCCGTTCGGATGATGGACAATGTGGTTGATGCCTCGAAATTCCCGCTTGAGGCGCAGGCCCGCGAGGCTGCGGCGAAACGGCGGATTGGTTTGGGCGTAACCGGTCTGGCGGATGCGTTGCTGATGGTCGGGCTGCGTTATGGATCAGACGCGGCTGCGGCGCAGACCGAAAGCTGGCTTAAGGCGATTGCCCGTGCGGCCTATCTGGCGTCGGTTGATCTGGCCCGCGAAAAAGGCCCGTTTCCGCTGTTTGACGCCGAGGCCTATCTGAATTCCGGCACCATGCAGATGATGGACGAGGATGTGCGCGATGCCATACGGACACATGGCATCCGCAACGCTTTGCTGACGTCGATTGCACCGACGGGCACGATCAGCCTTTACGCGGGCAACGTCAGTTCCGGGATTGAACCGGTCTTTGCCTACGCTTACACCCGCAAGGTTCTGCAAAAGGACGGCACCCGCACCGAAGAAGAAGTCGTTGATTATGCAGTAAACCTTTGGCGCGAGCTAAAAGGCGATGCGCCGTTGCCAGACTATTTCGTAAATGCGCAAACTCTGGCGCCGATGGATCATGTCAAGATGCAGGCGGCCGCGCAAAAATGGGTGGATTCGTCGATTTCCAAAACCATCAACTGCCCCGAAGACATCAGCTTTGACAGTTTCAAAGATGTCTATATGGCGGCCTGGGACAGTGGCTGTAAGGGCTGCACGACCTATCGGCCCAATGCTGTGACCGGATCGGTGTTAAGCGTCAGCGAAACCTCGGACAAGGCCCCGGGCGAAGCCCCGGCACAGGCTTCAGATGGGGGCGACGTCATCTATATGTCCGAACCGCTGGACCGCCCGAACGAATTGGAGGGCAACACCTACAAAGTCAAATGGCCCGACAGCGAACACGCGCTCTATATCACCATCAATGACATTGTGATGAACGGTCACCGACGTCCCTTTGAAGTGTTCATCAACTCCAAAAACATGGAGCATTTTGCCTGGACGGTGGCCCTGACACGGATGATATCAGCGGTGTTCCGGCGTGGCGGTGATGTGTCCTTTGTTGTCGAAGAACTAAAGGCGGTGTTCGATCCGCGCGGTGGGGCGTGGATGCAGGGCAAATACATTCCCTCGATTCTGGCCGCGATTGGTGGCGTTATCGAACAACATATGATTGCCACAGGGTTTATTGCGGGCGAAGGGATGGGGTTGAAATCCGATCCAAAAGCGCAAGTGGTAGGCCTTGATGCGCCACGCGGCAAAGCCTGTTCAAGCTGCGGACAGTTTGATTTGCGGATGGTCGAAGGCTGCATGACCTGCGGCAGTTGCGGGCACTCTAAATGCGGCTAAGCGGCACGCCATCCAGGCGCTGAATTGGTATTCTTGGCCAGAAGGGGCAGCACGATGACAATAGGCGAGACGTTTCGCGCGCTTCACCAACGCGGCAATCCTTTTGTTTTGGCCAATGCCTATGATCTGGGCAGCACCAAAGTTTTGACCGCACTGGGCGCGCAGGCCATCGGCACGACGTCCAGTGGTCATGCCTTTACGCTTGGCCGCATTGATATGGGAACCATCAGCCGTGACGAGGCGCTGGCGCATGCACAGTCCATTGTGGCCGCGACCCATTTGCCGGTCTCCGGGGATTTTGAAAACGGGTATGGCGATGATCCTGACACGGTCGCCGAAACCATCAAGTTGTCCGCGGAAATCGGGTTGGCGGGGTGCTCGATCGAAGACACGGACATGGCCAGCATCGGATACTACGATTTTGACCTCGCGGTGGAACGTATTCGGGCCGCGGTATCGGCTGCGCGTGCCTTGCGACATGATTTCGTGCTGGTCGCGCGTGCCGATGGGATGATGAACAGGAACTACGACATCGAAGAGGCGTTGAGCCGGTTGCGGGCCTTTGACGCGGCGGGGGCTGATTGTCTCTATGCGCCATTGCCTAAAACGCTGCAAGATTTGCAACGGATTTGCGAGGCGACGGACAAACCGGTGAACGCGCTGGCCGTTGGACAGTTCTCGCAAATCTCCAAGGCTGAATATGCTCAGATTGGCGTCGCCCGTATTTCGCTTGGGTCAGGATTGGCGCGGGTTACCCAAGGCGCGCTGATCCATGCCGCGCGCCACATTCTGAATGACGGGGATTTTTCCGATATCATGAATGCAGCCCCCGGAGATGAAGTCGCGGCCTTGCTGCAAACACATGATGCAACCCAGCCATCGTGAATGCTAAATTTTTTGACTGGCCACGCACGTGGTTTCGCGGGTAAATTGCGCATATGAACAAGATAGACAGCATCAAAATCGGGTTCCTGATTTTCCCCGATTTCCCGATGGCCGGCCTGACGTCGTTGATTGAGCCGTTGCGCGCTGCAAACGAAATCGCCGGCCGTGAGGCCTTTGCCTGGACATTGGTATCTGAAAACGGCGACCGGGTCGAAGCCAGTGCAAAAGTTTGGTTTGAGCCGAATGTTTCATTGGATCAGGCGGATGGTCTGGATCAGTTGTTTTTGTTAAGCGGACCGTCATCGAATTTCGCGCATCCGGTTGTTTCAAATGGTAAACTGCGCAAATTTGCACGTCATGGCATGACCCTTGGGGCGGTCAGCGGCGGTGTGTTTCCGATGGCCCGCGCCGGGCTGCTTGAGGGGCACGTAGCATCTGTTCACTGGTGTTATGCTGCGGCATTTGCTGCGGAATTTCCCGCGCTTGCGGCGACCGAAGATGTCATAGCGATTGATCGGCGGCGGATGACCGCGTCGGGGTCAGCGGCGGCTTTTGATCTATCGCTTCATATGATCAAGGACGTTCTTGGGTCCGGTGTCGCGACCGAGGTTGCGTGCTGGTTCCAACACCCCTTGGTGCGCGGCCAAGGGGTGACGCAGCGCAAACCTACAGTGAATGCGGACAGTACCAATGACATGCTGCCGCGTATCGTGCGGGATGCAGTGGGTATGTTCGCCGATCATATCGAAGACCCGGTTAACGTCGCAGATGTGGCGCAATCCTTGGGCGTTTCGGTCAGGCAGATGGAACGGATGTTTAAAAAAACCACCGGCAAAAGCCCGCTGCACTACTACCGCGCCATGCGCATGGCCGCCGCGCGCCAATTGGTGCTTTATTCAAAGGATACGATGACACAGATTGCCTTGGCCGTTGGGTACACATCAGCCACGCCGATGATCCAAAACTACGAAGAGGCATTTGGTCTGCATCCGACAGAAGACCGCCAAAAGATCAATATCTTTCGTGTGCGCGAAAACTCAATCGTTCCGGCACCCTTTGTTTAACGCGGAAAGTTATTGGTCGCGTTTGGCCCAAGCGCAGATAAGATCAGGCGACAGAGGATGCCGCCGTTGTCAGTGCGTGATGCAGTGACTTTGCAGATGATCTGGGGCCAAGAACGCTGAAGCCGGACGCGGTACAGATTACAAAACACTCCAAATGCTCAATCCGCGTTCGGTTCGCATCGCCGGGGGCCATTTTTCGGACCGGCAGGGCGCAAAGCCGTTCGAAAAGGTCAAAGGTATCGCGCCCTTCCACGTCAAAGCGCGCCCACCCGCCGGTCTGCTCGGTGATCGAGGCCTTGCTTTTGAATGCATCGATCGCAGCTTCAGCCAGCATCTCGTACCCCGGCAAAGGTGCCATAAGCATCCACTGATCCGGTCCGGTCCAAAAGGCGCTGATCGCATCCGAAAGGGTTGCTTTTCCGGGGGTTGGGGCGGCCGATCCGGTCAGTTTTTTCAAGGCTGCACTTGTCGCCTTTTCACCACCGATCCGTGCCGATACCGATGCCAAGGCCACGCCGGGCACCTCGCGTATCTTCAGGGATCCGATAGTGTCTTCTTGTGCAATTGTGCCGCCCAGCGGCGTGATGGCTGTCAGATTATGCACGAAGACGCTCCCCTTCGGGGTCGATGAAATGAGAACTCACAATCTCGACCTGGGTTTCCACGCCTGTCAAAGGGCTGACCAGGCGCATTTTCTCGCCGATCCGGTCGGCCCCGTTTTTCAAAAACCCCAGGGCGATGGCATGGCCTAGGTTGGGCGAATAACATGCGGATGTCGCATAGCCCTGATCACGGGCGGCATCGACAGGCCCGGTTGCATTCATCAGATGTGCACCGGCGGGAACATTGTTTGCCGGGTCGACCGGTTTTATCCCAACCTGTGCCAGCGCGTCGGGCTGGTTTAACCCTTCGCGTTCGGACAAAATCGAACCAATGCTGTCTTTTGCCTTGCTGACCATACGGCCCATTCCAAGGTTCAACGCGGTTGTTGTGCCGTTCAATTCATTGCCGGTCGCATGGCCTTTTTCGATTCGCATAACGCCCAGTGCCTCGGTGCCATATGGGGTGACGTCGAATTCGGCACCGGCCTCCATAAGCCGCCGGATCAGCGCGTCGCCATAGGCCGTTGGCACGGCGATTTCATAGGCCAATTCGCCACTGAACGAGATCCGGAACAGCCGCGCGCGCAGCCCGCCGCAGATGGTGATATTGGCACATCCCATAAAGGGGAACGCGTCATTCGACAGATCCACGTCGGCGTCGACGATCTTTTGCAGCAGCTTGCGTGAATTTGGCCCTGCAACCGCATATTGTGCCCAGGCCTCGGTGGTCGAGATCAACTGCACGTCCATGTCAGGAAACAGGCATTGATGCACAAATTCCATGTGACGGTAAACGGTTAGCGCATTTGCCGTTGTGGTGGTCACAACGAAATGGTCCTCCGCCAAACGGGCGGCGGTGCCATCGTCCATGGCGATGCCGTCTTCGCGCAGCATCAGCCCATACCGTACCTTGCCAACGGCGAGTTTGGCAAAACCGTTACAGTAGATTTTGTTCAGGAACAGTGCGGCATCCGTTCCCTGAACGTCGATTTTTCCCAAGGTGGTAACATCGCAGACGCCGACCGATTTGCGCGTCGCCAGAACCTCGCGATCAACGCTGGTGCGCCAGTGATCTTCGCCGGGTTTGGGATACCATTGGGCGCGCAGCCAATTGCCAACCTCGACAAAGACGGCGCCTTGTTCGGTGGCCCATTTGTGGCTGGGTGTCAGGCGTTTGGGATGAAATTCCTGACCGCGCGCCCTGCCTGCCAGAACACCGATGGATGTGGGTGTATAGGGAGGCCGGAAAATGGTGGTGCCGGTTTGCGGAATGGATTTCCCCGCCAGTTCGGCCATGATCGCCAGCCCGCCCATGTTCGAGGTCTTACCCTGATCAGTGGCCATGCCCAAGGTGGTATAGCGTTTCAGATGTTCTACCGAAACGTAACCTTCCTGATGGCTCAGCTTCACATCCTTGACTGTCACATCGTTTTGCTGGTCGAGCCAGGCGCGGGAAGCGCCCTGAACATACCAGAACGGCGTAATGCTGACGGGCGCATCTTCGGCCTGGGGCAGCTTTGGCAAACGGCCTTTCAGGTCCAGTGCCGATTTCGCAGCCTGCGCCCCGGTTTTGAGCGCGGCGGCGGTCGACATTTGACCGTTTGCCGCCCCTGCGACAGACATCCCGTCAGGCAGGACGTCACCAGGCACAAATGCAGCCAGCGTGTCATCCCACTGGGGGCGTCCGCGTTGGTGACAGGTCATATGCACGTTCGGGTTCCATCCCCCCGACACGCCCAAAGCGCCGCATTCCAGCACGCGGGGTGATCCATCAGCCAGTTTCACATCGATAAATGTCAGGCCAAGACGCCCTTTGGAGTTGATGACTTGCGCGCCGGACAACACTTCGAAATCCGGGCTGAGCGGGGCATCGGGGCGGATATCCACAACCGCGCAAACGGTTATGCCTTTGGCGTGCAGATCGGCCGCGGTGCGGTGGCCATCATCGTTGTTGGTAAAGATCGCAACCCGGCGGTCGGCAGCAACGGCAAAACGGTTGGCATAAGTGCGGATGGCCGAGGCCAGCATGATGCCGGGCCGGTCGTTGTTTTCAAACGCAATCGGACGCTCGGTCGCACCGGCACAGAGCAGCGATTTCTGCGTGTAGATGCGCCACAATATCTGACGCGGTTTGCCCGGCGCAGGTATTGCCAAGTGATCGCTGACACGCTCGACCGCGCCAAATATCCCGTGATCAAAGGCACCGATGACGGTGGTGCGCGGCATCATGCGCACGTTTGGCAAACTGGCCAGTTCCGCGACGGCGGCGGCGGCCCAATCGGCCCCTGATTGATCCCCGATCGTTAAGGTATCACTGTTCAGGCGACCCCCCATGCGAAAATCTTCGTCTGCCAGAATGACTGAACTTCCGGCGCGTCCGGCAGTCAAGGCCGCAGACAGGCCCGCAGGACCGGCGCCGATTATTAGCAGATCACAATGCAAAAAACCTTTGTCATAGACGTCAGGGTCATCTTGCAGGGACAATGATCCTAAGCCTGCAGCACGGCGGATGATCGGTTCATACAGTTTTTCCCAAAACGCAGCCGGCCACATGAAGGTTTTATAGTAGAACCCGGCAGTCAGAAAATTCGAGAACCGGTCATTTATCGCCATCAGATCAAATCGCAGTGATCCGATGCGGTTTTGGCTTTTGGCGGATAATCCGTCAAAAAGCTCGGTCGTGGTGGCACGTGTGTTGGGTTCCTGCCGTGCGCCGCTGCGCAACTCAACCAGCGCGTTGGGTTCCTCGGATCCCGCAGTCAGCACCCCCCGCGGGCGGTGATATTTGAACGACCGGCCCATCAGCCGCACACCATTGGCCAGCAGGGCAGACGCCAGCGTGTCGCCTGCGTGACCCTTGTAGGCACGACCGTCAAAGGTGAAGTCCAGTGTTTGGCCGGTGTCTATCTGGCCGCCGGTCAGTCGGTTTGCTTGGGTCATTTGCTGCGCCCCTGGCTGCGGGCGACATCGCGCGCCAGTTCAACCTTGGAAATTTCATGGGTGGTTGTATCGCGTGTGACCACCAGCCACGATCTGTCACCGGAGCCATGGAACCAAAGTTCGCGGTGCGGGCCTGCCGGGTTGTCGCGCAAATAGGCGTATTCGTAGAATTCTTTAGCTGCCGTGTCTGATTGCCAATCTGGCCGGTCGATCATTGCGGCATCGCCCAGATAGGTGAATTCGCTGGCGTCGCGGGGCCCAAGCAGCGGGTGATTGATAATCATGGCAATGTCCTTGGCGATAAATCGCGCGTGTCGTGAAGGTTCATATCAGTGCAGATTGGGCTGATTGCCCATCCCTTTCTCATCAATCATGCGGCCCGTCTCAAAGCGGTCAAACCGGTAGGCAGTGGCCACCGGATGGGGCGCATCCCTGGCCAGCAAATGGGCAAAGCAAAACCCGCTGGCAGGCGTCGCCTTGAAGCCGCCGTAACACCAGCCGCCGTTGAAATAGAGCCCGTCTATATGGGTGCGATCTATGATCGGCGAGCCGTCCATCGACATGTCCATGATCCCGCCCCACATGCGCAAAAGCCGCGCGCGGCCAAGCATGGGGAATATCGCCATGCCGCCCTCGCAGACGTCCTCGACGACGGGCAGGTTGCCGCGTTGGGCATAAGAATTATAGCCATCCAGGTCGCCGCCAAACACAAGCCCGCCCTTGTCGGATTGACTGCAATAGAAATGCCCGGCGCCAAAGGTGATGACGCCCGGCAGAACCGGTTTCAGCCCTTCCGAGACGAAGGCCTGCAAGACGTGGCTTTCAAGCGGCAGGCGCATATCGGCTTTGGCCATCAACCGGCCCGATGATCCGGCAACAGCGCAGCCGACCTTACCTGCACCGATAAACCCTTTGGAGGTTTCTACCCCAAGACATTTACCGTTCTCGATTTTGAAACCGGTCACTTCGCAGTTTTGCAAAATGTCCACGCCATGGCTGTCGGCACCACGCGCGTAGCCCCATGCAACCGCATCATGACGCACGGTGCCGCCGCGATGCTGGGCCAGACCACCTTTGATCGGGAACCGCGCGTCTTGGGTGTTCAAAAACGGATAGCGCGCCTTGATCTGTTCCACGCTCAGCATCTCGGCATCGGCGCCGTTCAGGATCATGGCATTGCCGCGCCGGATGAATGCATCGCGTTGCGCATCCGAATGGATCAGGTTCAAAATCCCGCGCTGCGAAACCATGGCGTTGAAGTTAAAATCCTGTTCCAGACCCTCCCAAAGTTTCAGGGAGAATTCGTAGAAAGGTTCATTTCCGTCCAAAAGATAATTTGAACGGATAATGGTTGTATTGCGACCGGCATTGCCGCCGCCGATCCAGCCTTTTTCGATCACGGCGATTTTCTTTTGCCGGAACTCCTTGGCCAGATAATAGGCTGTTGCCAATCCGTGGCCACCACCACCGATGATCACGATGTCGTAATGGGATTGCGGTTCAGGATCGCGCCAGGCTTGTGCCCAGCCTTTGTGACCACCGAGCGCTTCTTTGATAACGCGAAAACCGGAATACCGCATCAGTTCATCCTTCTTTGCCAAAAGGTATCTAACGATACATTGATTCCGTCAGGTGCAAACCTGACATAGATGTCTGCAAATGCGACAATCGACGTTTGCGAAGGGACAGTCGTGGATCGGCCCAAGAGATTTGTAATAAATTTCTGGTCACTCGTTAACAATAAAGGTCTGACTAAGGGCCTTGCACTTTTTAATATTGAGCCGATCCAAGTGACGATATCTCACCAAAGGATTGGTTTTGCAATCTTGCTGAGATAAACTTAGCTGACAGTTTGGTAACAATTTATAGCGTGGTATTGGGCTTTTACCACTAAACCTGCCGTGTCATTCAACAAATTCGGGATCAGACAAAACTGGGTAGCATGATAGGTTTTGGCGCTTGTGGTGCGTGACCCGTGCTAAGGTCACAAAAAGCCAGTCCGAGGAGGGGGTGAAATGAAGCTGATCAAATTCCTGGTGCTTTTGATACTGTGTTCAGGTGCTGCCTGGGCGCAGGACCGGCAACCCAGTCACTGCATCGCTTTGGCGGAAAATACGCATGGGTTGGAATATGTTGTGCCCGCCAGCCTGTCACCAGTGGCGCGCGATCAGGTCCGCATACATTATATTGCGCATTCCAGTTTCCTGATCCGCACCCATGGCGGGTTGAACATAGTCACGGATTTTAACGGATTTATCGGCACGGCACCGATGATCCCGGATGTCGTGACAATGAACCACGCACATACGTCGCATTGGACAGCCGCACCTGACCCGGCAATTGTCCGGGTGTTGCCGGGCTGGGGGCCGTTTGGCGAAGGGGTGAAACATCATCTTGATCTGGGCGAAGTTCTGATCCGCAATGTGTCGACCGATATTCGGTCGCAGTTTGCCGGGATCGAGACCAAGGGCAACTCGATTTTCGTGTTTGAAGTGGCCGGTCTGTGCATCGGTCATCTGGGGCATTTGCATCACGAACCCGATGCGGCGCAATATGCCGCCCTTGGGCGGTTGGATGTGGTTATGGCAGCGGTTGATGGCGGCTATACTGTTGATCTGCCAACGATGATGCGCATATTGAAACGTCTCAAGTCTTCGGTGGTGATCCCGATGCATTGGTTTAGCGATTTGACGCTTGATACGTTTTTGGCCGGAATGCGCGACGAATTTGCGATTGTGCAGGATATCGGGCCATCGCTTGATATCTCGCTGGACCGTTTGCCGTCGCGGCCCACGATCATGGTGTTGCGTGCGGAATGGCTGAAAGCAGAATAAGACAACTCTCGCTTAGGCCCGGATAATTCTTAACACGCTGAAGTCCAGGATTTCGGGCCGTGTTAGGCGTCTCAATTAGTATTGAAAGTGCCATTCGACCTTGTTTCCGCAGGCAGGATTGGGGATGAAAGGGCATGACACTTAATCCTGCTGATCCCGCCTTTGCCGACATGCTGAGCGCCGCCTTGCCAAATGACGTGGTGCGGGGCGCGGATGCGCGGTATCTGGAAGAACCGCGCGGTCGGTTTTTTGGCCGCCCCGGCTTTGTGGCATTGCCGCGCGATAAGGCTCAGGTGGCCCGGATCGTCACGCTGGCGGCACAGGCGCGGGTTGGCATTGTGCCCTATGGCGGCGGCACCGGGTTGGTCAGCGGACAAGTTGCGCCGGACGGCCCGATCCCGTTGATTCTGTCTTTGGAACGGATGAACCAGATCACAGCCCTATACCCGGATGAAAACGTGCTGGTCTGTGAAGCCGGAGCAATTTTGGAGGATATCCAAAAAGCGGCTGAGGACGTTGACCGGTTGTTTCCATTGTCGCTGGCATCCGAAGGGTCGGCGCGCATTGGCGGGAACCTGTCGACCAATGCCGGTGGCACGGGCGTTTTGCGCTATGGGAACACCCGCGACTTGTGTCTCGGATTGGAAGCGGTCTTGCCGGATGGGCAAATCTGGAATGGGTTGTCGCGGTTGCGCAAAGACAACACCGGATATGATCTGCGCCATTTGCTGATTGGTGCAGAAGGCAGCTTGGGGGTGATCACAGCGGCGTCTTTAAAGCTGTCGCCCCGACCTGCGTCTGTGGGCACTGCGATTTTCGTCGTGCGCGACGTCAACGCGGCCCTGGCGTTGCTTTCAATGGCGCGGGCGCGGGTGGGCGAAATGGTCAGCGCATTTGAATTGATCCACCGGCAGGGGTATGGGTTTTTGGCTCAGGTTCTGCCGGAAGTGCGCCAGCCCTTTGCCGATCCACCGGAGTGGTCAGTGCTGATTGAGGTCGGCATGGCGCAGGGCATGAACCCGCAAGATGTGTTGGAAGGCTTGTATACAGATGCCTGCGCATCGGGCCTGGTTGAGGGCGGGGTCATTGCGCAAAACGCACAGCAGGCTGCGGAGTTCTGGTCTGTGCGCGAACATATTCCGGAGGCCAACAAGTTGATCGGTGCGGTGGCGTCAACTGACGTGTCGGTGCCCTTGGGCGCAGTATCAGAATTTATCGCCGTAGCCACGGCGCGGATTGCAGATATTGGTGCATTTCGGATCAATTGCTTTGGCCATTTGGGAGACGGCAATCTGCATTTCAATGTGTTTCCAAATGCGGGCGAAACCCGGTCAGATTATGCGGGCGTGGCAGATCAGATCATCCGCACAGTGCATGATCTGGTGAATGAAAGTGGCGGCTCGGTCAGTGCCGAGCATGGCATCGGACGCATGAAAGTGGCGGAGTTGGAGCGGTATGGCGATCCCGCAAAGCTGTCCGCCTTGCGCGCGATAAAAGCAGCGCTTGACCCTAAGGGCATCATGAACCCCGGGGTGATTGTCAGAAATTGAGGCGCTGACGCGCCGCATGATGTTTGCACCCTCCCTCCGGGAGTGTGCGTTTATGCCTCCGGCGGCGATATTGGTGCCATTTGGAAGCCGCGGGCGTGGTTCAAAGCCCGTCGAAGGCGCAAAGGGCGTGGACTTGCATGCCCATCGCTTCGAGTTTTTTGCGACCGCCAAGCTGCGGCAGATCTATGATGAATGCGCAGGATACTATTTCGCCGCCCAGGCGTTCGATCAGTTTGATCCCGGCCTCGGCAGTGCCGCCGGTGGCCAGCAGATCATCGACGACCAGTATTTTTTCGCCCGGCGCTATGGCGTCATCGTGGATTTCGACAATCGCGTCGCCGTATTCCAGTTTGTAGTCCTGGCTGATTGTTGTGCCTGGCAATTTGCCTTTTTTGCGGATTGGCACAAAGCCGACGCTGAGTTGATGTGCAATGGCGCCGCCCAGGATAAAGCCGCGCGCCTCAAGGCCCACTACTTTGTCGATGTTCACGCCGGCATAGGGCAGCAGCATCTGGTCGATCGCCATTCTAAAGCCCCGCGGGTCAGCGAAAAGTGTGGTCACGTCGCGAAACATGATCCCTTCATGTGGGAAGTCGACGATTGTGCGGATGTAGTCTTGGATGTTTTTCATGTGTTCCTCAGGGAAGGGGCCGACGCATTGTGAAGAAAGACCTGGGCCGTGGTCAGCGTTACTGCGGTATTTGCGGCGAGAAACGCCGTCAAATGTCAAACGGCACAGCGGATTATTCCTTTTATCTGTCCAAAACGCGTCCCGCGACGGCGTCTAGTTTGCCCACAAGGGCTGGGTCGCGGACATCGGGAGCGGTCAGGATCGCGTATTCCAGCGCGCGGTCGCAGCCGTGCGCGCAGGGCGCATGGGGTTTGCCCAGAGCTGCGGGCAGTCTTTTGACCATATCGCGGGCTTTGTCCGCATTGCCCATCAAGGTGGCGATGATCTGGGTCACATCGACTTCGCCGTGGTCGGGGTGCCAGCTGTCGTAATCGGTAATCATTGCGACCGAGGCGTAGCAAAGTTCGGCCTCGCGGGCGAGTTTGGCCTCGGGCATGTTGGTCATGCCGATGACGTCTGCGTGCCAAACCTCGCGGTAAAGCTTGCTTTCGGCAAGGGTGCTGAATTGTGGGCCTTCCATTGCCAGATAGGTGCCGCCCCGGTGGACAGTGATGCCGCTGGCTTGGGCGGCGGCAAAACACGCATCTCCAAGGCGCGCGCAGGTCGGGTGCGCGACAGAGACATGGGCCACACAGCCTGCGCCGAAAAAGGACTTTTCGCGGGCAAATGTCCGGTCGATGAATTGGTCGATAATGACAAAATCACCGGGCGCCATGTCTTCGCGAAAGGACCCGCAAGCTGACACTGAAATCACGTCTGTCACGCCGATGCGTTTTAGCGCGTCGATGTTGGCGCGGTAAGGAACGGTGCTGGGGGAATGGATATGACCGCGTCCGTGGCGGGGCAAAAACGCCATGTCCGTGCCATCGAGCGTGCCGGTCAGGATCGCATCCGAAGCAGCGCCCCATGGCGTGTCCACAGTAGTCCATTCGGCGTTTGTCAAACCGTCAACATCGTAAATACCTGATCCGCCGATCACAGCGATCTTGGGTTTGGGGTGGGTCTGGGACATGGGCTACCTCTGGCTAATTGGTGGAAAGACCGTGGTGGGGATGGCGGTGAAGATCAATATCGAAATCGGTATTATTACCGCGCAATGTCTTGCAGGTGGAAAATGGCGGCCAGTGGCACATTTTCAAATCACACAATCAATTGCAGAACCATCGGCCCTTAACACGGGTCATTGCACGCGTCTTTCCTTTCGGTGACAAAGCAGTTAGGGACCGGGCAAAGGCCGCCCTGTTCGGGGTAACGGCCGCATCCATATATTGACCGATGAGGGCCTAGTTTTATGCCACGCGCCACGTTTCGCAGCTTTACCAAGAACCTGGAATTGACCGATTTGCGGTGGATGCCGGATGAGGGGTTCAGTATTGGGCGGCTGCGCGTTGAGTTGCTGTCTGGTTTGACCGTGGCCCTTGCCTTGGTGCCCGAAGCTGTTGCCTTTGCCTTTGTTGCGGGTGTGCATCCTTTGGTGGGTCTTTATGCGGCGTTTCTGGTTGGGCTGATCACTGCGTTGATCGGCGGCCGTCCGGGCATGATATCCGGTGCGACGGGCGCCTTGGCTGTGGTTATGGTTGCATTGGTGGCCCAGCATGGCGTCGAATATTTGTTTGCGACGGTTGTGTTGATGGGACTGTTGCAGGTTTTCGCCGGGGTCATGCAGTGGGGCAAGTTTATCCGCCTGGTGCCGCATCCTGTGATGCTGGGGTTTGTAAACGGGTTGGCAATCGTTATTTTTCTGGCCCAGATGAGCCAGTTCAAGGTGCCCGGATCAATCCAGAATACCGGCCATGGCCTGGGCGGCGGTGAATGGCTGTCGGGTTGGCCACTGATACTGATGCTGGCACTGGTGGCAGCGACTATGGCGATCATCTGGATCACGCCGCGGATCACCAGAATTATTCCGGCACCTTTGGCGGGCATTGGCATTGTTGCGGCCGTCGTGATTGCATTTGGCATGGAGGTGCCGCGTGTCGGCGATTTGGCATCTATTCAGGGCGGATTGCCTGCTTGGCATGTCCCTATGGTGCCTTTGAACCTTGATACGCTTGAGATTATTTTGCCCTACGCAGTTATTCTGGCCGCCATTGGGCTGATCGAAAGCCTGCTGACGCTGAACCTTGTCGGCGATATGACTGGCACGCGCGGGGGCGCCAGTCAGGAATGCATCGCCCAAGGGGTCGCAAATACCGTGACCGGGTTCTTTGGCGGTATGGGCGGTTGTGCGATGATTGGTCAGTCGATGATAAATGTGAAATCCGGCGGCCGGACCCGTGTGGCCGGGATTGCTGCGGCAGTGTTCTTGTTGCTGTTCATTCTTGTGGGCAGTTCGGTCATCGAATTGATCCCGCTGGCCGCACTTGTGGGTGTGATGTTCATGGTGGTGATCGGCACCTTCGCCTGGAACTCGCTGACGATCCTGCGCAAAGTGCCGTTGATGGACGCGTTTGTGATCTTGCTGGTGACAGTAGTGACAGTCATGGAAGATTTGGCAGTTGCGGTTGTGGTCGGGGTGATTGTATCGGCACTGGCCTATGCGTGGAACAACGCGCGTCGCATCCATGCCAAAAGCTATTTCACCCCGGAAGGTGCGCGGGTCTATCAGGTTCAGGGCCCGCTTTTCTTTGGCTCCAGCGAAGGGTTCTCAGAATTGTTTGACGTGCACGGGGATCCCGCCGAAGTAATTGTGGACTTTGCGGACAGCCGGGTTGTCGATCAGTCCGCCTTGCAGGCGATTGAGGCGGTGGCACTGAAATATGAAGAGGTGGGCAAGCGGATCCAATTGCGCCACCTGAGCCCCGACTGCCACAAGCTTTTGACCAGGGCAGGCCATCTGGTGATTGATAGTGATGATGACCCCGACTATGCACTGGCCGTGAATTATCAGGTGCGCACTGGTATTTTGGGTGGTCATTGAGACATGTGGCGGTGAAAATTTCATGTGCATGAAATTGGCGCTTAGGTGAATTTTATTTACGCTGCACAACCTGAAATTGCTTGTTTGAAAATTCGGCACATATCTAGCGTAAGTTGAGCCAATTGCAACTACATGTAGTGGGTCCTAAATTTGCGATGCGCGAAGTTCAATTTGCAACACTTTGAAATGCCCGCATTTTTTAGCTTTTCTTACCGAATCACCTTTGCTACGGTTCTCGCAATAAGAAACGACAGTGGCAGGCAAACAGGCAATGAAAACGGGCTTACGTGGCACGTTTGTCATTTCCTGGTCGCAAACAGAAGTAGACGGTCTAGATGCGCCTCCGGTTGGCTCGCTTAATGTGGGTGCAGCATGGTCCTGGCGCGGCGACGCGGTTCGCGTTGATGGTCCATGGGATGTTTTGCGGCTGGATAGGGCAGACGGTTCAGAAAGACTTCGCAGTCGTGCGGCGCGCATGGTGCACCGTCTGGTTGGTGCAGCACTTGATCCTGCAAAATCAGTTGTTGTTGATGACGACCACAATGAGGCGACGTTGGTAGACAGCAGTTTTGTCGTGACCGATGGCGCCCAGAGCTATTCGGTGACCTTGATCGAAGTGGGTGGCGGCAGTCAGCCGTTGTTGATGTTTCTGGATGAAATACCTCCCCGTGATACCGATCTATGGATCGTGCATCACACGCTGGGCATCCGCACGACCGATCCGTTGGGGCCTGAAGACGGTGGCGTGATCTGTTTTACCCCCGGAACCCGCATTGCGACGCCAAATGGCCTGGTTCTTATTGATGATCTTGAGGTCGGTGATTTTGTTCAGACCAAAGACAATGGCCCGCAGCCGGTGGAATGGATCGGCAGCCGCCGCATGACCGGCGCGCGTCTGTTTGCAATGCCAAAGCTGCGCCCAATCCGGTTTCGAGCGGGTGTGTTAGGGGTGGACCGACCTGATCACGAATTGCTGGTGTCGCCGGAACACCGGATGCTGGTGCAAGGCGATGTCGCAAGATCCCTGTTCAACACGTCCGAAGTTCTTGTGACCGCCCGCGACATGATCAATGGCAGCACAATTTCGGTGGATCTCAGCGTAACCGAAGTGACCTACATCCATCTGCTGTTGCCGCGCCATAACGTGCTGTGGGCCAATGGTGTCGAAACCGAAAGCTTTCATCCCGCAAACACCGCATTGACGACATTGGATGCGCAGGACCGCGCCTGTCTTTTCGCGCAATACCCCGCATTGGCCAACGACCCGCATACCTACGGCGGCTACGCGCGGCGTAACTTATCTGCGTCCGAGGCAGCGATTTTAGGGCATGCGGCGTAAAGCTATTCAGTGATCAACGCTTTGATGATCGCTTTTGCGCTGTCTGAATTCCAATCGGCATCGCCGCGCAGACGGGCAATTTCGCGTCCCTCCCGGTCCAGAATAACAGTGATCGGCAGCCCGAAAATGCCCATCTGACTGGCAAGCTGTTGTTTGGGGTCCTGGTGGCGGGGCAGGTTAGAGATGTTCTGTTCTTTGAAAAACTTGGTAATGCCAGCGGGCGAATTACGCCCCGTGGCGATGGTCAGAACTTCGAAATCAGGGCCGCCAAATTCAGTTTGCAACGCTGACAGCATGGGCATTTCCTTGCGGCAGGGCGCGCACCATGTGGCCCAGAAATTCAACAAAATGTATTTGCCGCGATAGTCATCCAGCGACACGGGGCCTGCGTCATCGGCCAATTGAAACGCGGCCGAGGATGTTGCCTTTGGCGTCGTATGCACGATCAGTTTTTTCATATCGCCCACTCTGAGACCTGCAATGGCTTCGGAATTTGCGCGTGCCGGCACGCCAAGCGAGATTGCACCAAGCCCAAGGGCCGTATAAACGAGCGCGGCAGACAGAAATTTCATATCCCCTCCGAAGGGTGGTTTATCAATGACAGACACGAGCTCGAACAAAATGTGGGGCGGCCGTTTCGCCGCAGGCCCTGACGCGATCATGGAGGCAATCAATGCCTCGATCGGGTTTGACAAGCGGATGGCTTCCCAGGATATCGCCGGATCGCGTGCCCATGCCGCCATGTTGGGCGCCACAGGCATTATTGACAGTAACGACGCGGATGCCATTCGAAAAGGCCTGCTCACGGTCTTGTCAGAGATCGAAGGCGGTAGTTTCGAATTTTCCACGGCGCTGGAAGATATCCACATGAACGTCGAGGCGCGTCTGAAAGAGATCATCGGCGAACCTGCTGGCCGTCTGCACACGGCACGCAGCCGCAATGATCAGGTAGCGACCGATTTCAAACTTTGGGTGCGTGATCAACTGGACGCCACCGAAGGCGCATTGTTGGCATTGATCAAGGCGCTGTTGGGGCAGGCCGAGGCCGGGGCCAATTGGGTCATGCCCGGTTTCACCCATCTGCAAACCGCGCAGCCCGTGACATGGGGCCACCACATGATGGCCTACGTCGAGATGTTTGGCCGTGACTTAAGCCGGGTACGCGATGCCCGTGTGCGGATGAATACCTGTCCTTTGGGGACAGCGGCGCTGGCAGGCACATCCTTTCCCATTGACCGTGATGTGACGTCGCAGGCGTTGGGGTTTGATGCCCCTTCGGCCAATTCACTGGATGCGGTCAGTGACCGCGACTTTGCACTGGAATTTCTGGGGACTGCGTCGATCTGCGCCATGCATCTTAGCCGGTTTGCCGAGGAATTGGTGATCTGGTCCTCAGCGCAGTTTCGTTTTGTCACCTTGTCGGATCGGTTTTCAACCGGATCCTCGATCATGCCACAAAAGAAGAACCCCGATGCGGCAGAGCTGATCCGCGCCAAAGTGGGCCGCATTTTTGGCGCCAACACGGCGTTGATGATGATCATGAAGGGTCTGCCGCTGGCCTATTCCAAAGACATGCAGGAAGACAAGGAACAGGTCTTTGATGCCGCCGACAATTTGATGCTGGCACTGGCCGCGATGGAGGGCATGGTGCGCGATATGACCGCCAACCGCGATGCTTTGGCTGCCGCTGCGGGTGCCGGGTTTTCCACCGCAACCGATCTGGCCGATTGGCTGGTTCGGGTTCTTGGGCTGCCCTTTCGCGATGCGCATCACATCACCGGGTCGCTGGTGGGCATGGCCGAACGCAAAGGCTGCGATCTGCCGGATCTGAGCCTTGCCGACATGCAATCGGTCCACGCCGAGATCACAGATCAGGTATTTGACGTGCTTGGGGTGGAAAATTCCGTTAATTCGCGTACATCTTATGGGGGCACTGCGCCCGCACAAGTACGCGTGCAAGTCGCCAGGTGGAAGGAGATGATCGCATGACCCGAGCAATTGCAATTCTGGCTTTGGCTACTTTGACGGCTTGCGGTGCCGATGGCGAACCGGTGCGCCCGTCTGTAAATGGATCGGTCAGCGTTTCGAACCATGGCGTGCATACCGGTGCGAGTGTAGGTCTGAGCAAAGGGCCTTTGTCGATCTTTCTGGGCCTTTGACAGTCAATGTCAGCTCTTAGGATGGTCTATCTTGCCCTGGCGATCTGGGGCACCATTCATCCGATGTACTACTTTATCCAATGGTTTCAGGCCAATGGCGTCGATATGATGGCCATGGTGGATGCTTGGCATGCCAATGCGGCCTCAAGCGGGTTGGTCTGGGATCTGACCATTGCGGCCATCGCCCTGACGGTCTGGATTATCGCCGAAACATCCACCCGGCGAAATTGGGTTGCCTTGATCGCGATCCCGGCCACATTTGGCATTGGCGTCAGCTGCGGATTGCCGCTTTATCTGTTTTTGCGTTCAAAACCGGCGAATTAGCAAGCTTAGACGCCGTGCATGATTGAAAACCGTCGCAGTATTGCATAAAGCGCGGATCATGGATCATTTTCTTTACAAAGATGGCGTGCTTTGCGCCGAAGACGTCGCCATCGCCGAAATTGCAGCCAGTGTCGGCACGCCGTTTTATGTCTACTCAACTGCCACCTTGTTGCGCCATTTCCGGCTGTTTGACGAGGCGTTGGACGGGATGGATCATCTGGTCTGCTACGCGATGAAGGCGGCCAGTAATCAGGCGATCCTGAAAACACTGGCGCAAGCCGGGGCGGGGATGGACGTCGTGTCGGGCGGCGAATATCTGCGCGCCAAGGCGGCGGGCGTTCCCGGTGACCGGATTGTATTTTCCGGTGTCGGCAAAACGGCAGATGAAATCCGGTTGGCTCTGGCGGGTGGCATTCGGCAATTCAACGTCGAATCCGAGCCGGAAATGGAAGTTTTGAATGCCATAGCGTTGGAAATGGGCAAAATCGCCCCGATCACCATTCGCGTGAACCCGGATGTGGATGCCAAAACCCATGCCAAGATCGCAACCGGCAAATCCGAAAATAAGTTTGGCATCCCGATTGCCCGCGCGCGTGACGTCTATGCGCTGGCCGCCAGCCTCAAAGGACTGAAAGTGATCGGCATTGACGTGCATATTGGCAGCCAGTTGACGGATCTTGCCCCGTTTGAACAGGCCTACCTTAAGGTGGCGGAACTGACCGAACAACTGCGCGGTGACGGCCACGAGATTCGCCGTCTTGACCTGGGCGGCGGGCTTGGCATCCCCTATTCGTACAGCAACGACGCGCCACCATTGCCGGTTGAATATGGTGCGTTGATCAAACGCACGGTTGGCCATTTGGGTTGCGAGATTGAGATCGAACCGGGGCGTCTGATTGCGGGCAACGCAGGGCTGATGGTCAGCAAAGTGATTTACGTCAAATCCGGCGAGGGACGTGATTTCCTGATCCTCGACGGGGCGATGAACGACCTGATCCGCCCGGCAATGTATGAGGCCTATCACGACATCATCCCGGTGGTTGAGGCCGCACCCGGTGTTGAACAGGCCAAATATGACATCGTAGGGCCGGTCTGCGAATCTGGTGATACTTTTGCGCGCGAACGGATGATGCCGCCAGTGGTCACAGGCGATTTGGTGGCGTTTCGCAGTGCGGGCGCCTATGGCGCGGTGATGAGCAGCGAATACAATACCCGCCCCCTGATCCCGGAGGTTTTGGTGCATGGTGATCAATTTGCGGTTATTCGCCGACGACCGACCTTTGACGAAATGATAAATCGCGATACCATACCCGAATGGCTCTAGGCGCAAAATGCGCGGCGGGGTCATAAGGAGACTGCGCAATGTCATCATTTTCCAAACACGATGCGGAACGGGCCTTGACCGCCGTGCGGTGGCCGTTGGCCTGGACACGCCTTGGAATGCTGGCGGAAAACCTGGTTCAAAGCCTGTGGCCGTTGATGACCGTGTGCCTGATCGTGCTGGCGCTTTTGATGCTGGGTCTGCAAGACCTCGTTTTGATCGAGGTGGTATGGCTGTGCGCCGTTGTATCAGCGGTCGCATTCGGCGGTACTCTCATCTTTGCCTTTCGACGCTTTCGTTTGCCAACCCGGACTCAAGCCATGGCGCGGTTGGATGCCAGCCTGCCGGGGCGTCCTTTGCAGGCGTTGCTGGATACGCAAGCCATTGGCGAGGGCGATACCAATTCCGCAGCCGTCTGGCGGGCGCATAAGTCCAGAATGGCAACACGCGCGGCGTCCGCGGCTCCGGTGGCAGGTGATTTGCGGGTGTCGGACCGAGATCCTTACGCACTGCGCTATCTGGCGGTGCTGGCCTTTGGGATTGCCTTGCTCTTTGGCTCGATCTGGAAAGTCGGCTCCGTTGGCGAAATGACGCCGGGGCATGATCCGCTGGCGCAGGGACCTGTGTGGGAAGGTTGGGTCGAAAGCCCGCGCTATACCGGGCGTCCGACGATCTATCTGAATGACATTCCGGAGGGCGTTTTGATGGTGCCTGTTGGCAGCCTGATCACTTTGCGGCTTTATGGCGAGGTTGGCGCGTTGACCCTGTCCGAAACGGTGTCAAACCGAACAAACGAGGTGCCGGCAGCGTCGAATCCGGCGCAGGATTTCACTGTGGTTCAGGACGGATCAATAGCTATCAACGGACCCGGTGGGCGTAACTGGGATGTTCAGATTGTGCGGGATGAGGCACCAAAAATCGCAATGCTGTCGGATCCGGAGGCCACGGCGCTGGGTCAGATGACACTGCCGTTTGCAGCCAGTGATGACTACGGCGTTGAGGCAGGCGAGGCCCGCATCAGCCTTGATCTGGACAAAGTGACACGGGTCTACGGTCTGACAATCGCGCCGGAAATGCGCCCCGACCTTGTGGTGCCGCTGCCCACGCCCATTGCTGGCAACAGGCAAGACTTTGAGGAAAGCCTTGCCGAGGATTTTTCGGAACACCCTTGGGCCAACCTGCCCGTCAAGATTACGTTGATGGCGTTGGATGCCGCCGAACAACAGACGCATTCTGAACCGCGTGCGATCACGTTGCCGGGCCGCAGGTTCTTTGACCCGATGGCCGCTGCGATCATTGAACAACGCCGCGATCTGCTGTGGTCGCGGGCCAATAGCGCACGCATCGCGCAGGTTCTGCGCGCCGTTTCGCACTTGCCGCAAGACGCTTTTCGCAAGCAAACCGACCACCTGCGTTTGCAAAAACTGATCCAGCGGCTTGAGGTTTTCGCCTCCTACGGGCTAAGCGACGAACAGCAGGATAATTTGGCAGCCGAGCTTTGGGGGCTGGCATTGATCCTGGAGGAAGGCGATCTGGCCGATGCGCTGGAAAGGATGCGCCGTGCGCAGGACCGTTTGAACGAAGCGATGAAAAACGGCGCCTCGGACGCGGAGATTGCGGAATTGATGCAGGAATTGCGCCGTGCGACCGAAGAATATCTGCAACAACTGTCGCGTCAGGCGCAGCGCGACCAGCAAAACGGCGAACAGGACGGCCCGCAAAATCCGCAAAACGAAATGCAAATGACCCAGGATGATTTGCAGCGGATGATGGACCGCATTCAGGAGTTGATGGAGGAAGGCCGGATGGCCGAAGCCCAGCAAGCCTTGCAGGAATTGCAGGAACTGATGGAAAACATGCGGATGAGCCAAAGCCAGCAGGGCCAGTCGGCGGGCGAACAGGCGATGGAAGGGCTTGCCGAGACATTGCGCGAACAGCAAGGTCTGTCCGATCAGGCGTTCCGCGATCTGCAAGAACAGTTCAATCCGGGCGCGCAGGCAGGCGAAAGTCAGGGCAACGAGGGCCGTAATGGCGGTCTGGGGCGCGGCGAAAGCCATGAAGGTCAGGGGGGGCAGGGCACCGCCGAGGGCGAGCAAAGTCAAAACGGATCAGAAGGCCAGCCCGGTGGCGATCAGGGGCAGGGCGACGACATCGCCGAGCGCCAACAAGCCCTGCGTGATGAATTGCGCCGCCAGCAACAAAACCTGCCCGGTGCGGGAACCCCCGAAGGCGATGCCGCGCGCGAAGCGCTTGACCGCGCGGGCCGCGCGATGGAAGGCGCCGAAGAGGCTCTGCGCCAGGATGATCTGGCCGAAGCGATTGATAATCAGGCGCAAGCCATGGAGGCCCTACGCGAGGGAATGCGTTCATTGGGCGAAGCTATGGCGCAGCAACAGCGCGAAAATCAGCCCGGACAGGGAACCGCGCAATCAGACCGCCGCGCCGATAGTCAGGACCCCTTGGGCCGCGAACAGGGTAATTCCGGGGCTGAGGCGGGCGAGGGTCCTTTGGCGCTGAACGACGATGCCTATGGCCGGGCGCGTGAATTGCTGGATGAAATCCGCCGGCGTTCCGGCGAAACGGCACGTCCTGAAGCAGAGCGCGATTATCTGAAGCGGCTGTTAGATCGATTTTAAGGCGAAACCCTATAGCGGAGCCTTGTGAAAGATCCGTTTCAGCCTGTGTTCGCCTTGACATCCAGCCATTGCAACAGCGCCACTACATGCCCGTCCAGCCATGCCCGTGCCTGATCAATCAATCCGACAAATCCGGTCAAGACCGGTTCTAGTTGCGGAAATTTTTGGGCGATCGCCGGGGCGTAGATATAAACCAACAGCACCAAAACCGCGATCAGCAAGACCATCAGAAAACCGCTGCGAAAGTTGCGCTGTTTTGTAACCGCTGGAGCGCCGAATTCACCGTCATCAGCCATGGCTGTTACCCGGTCACTGCTGGAGCGCAGTGTTGAATTGATTTCTTCGATGTCAGGCAACATATCGCGGCGCGACCCAAGTGCCGCTGCCGTTGCAGCCGCTTCGGCGGCATCTTCATATTCGGTGTCCGAACCGCGCATCCGCGCCATGCGTTCGCGGGCCTGATCGGCCCGTTTTGCGGCCTCAACACTCGCGTCCGGCCCTTTATCCAACCCCAGATCTGGCTGGCTTTCGACGCCGCCTGCGCTGTCGCTTTGTCTGGCTTGCGTCTCGCGTTTTGCTTCTTCGCGCAGAATGTCGGTGACGGCTGGGTCCAGTGATTTGCGCTGTGCTTGGGTGATGGCTGGTCTTTCAGTTTCCTTGTCCGATGACATGACGATTTCATCTTCGTGATTGTCTTCAAGGCCATCGTCGTCTTCGCCGCCGTCAGGGTCTCCGTAGGCATCGGGTGCATGATTGGGGTGATGTTCAAACCACGTGTGGCCACAGTTTGAGCATTGCACGTCACGTCCGGCAAGCGGCATGACGTCATCAGGAACCTCATACTGTGCATCACAGTTGGGACAAATCAGTCTCATGTCATCATCCGCCGCATCATTCACATTACCTTATAGCTTGAAAAACAGCATATGACCTAGATTGCCTGCGGAAAAGTGGAATATGCCACACACACGGTGAAGTGGTGGATTGAAACCAATGCGATGCTGAGGCACAACAGGTCCAACAACAGGTGAGGACCCCCGTGATTGAGTTGGAAAATGTCGCCTATAGTTATGGGGGCGGAGAACTTTTCTCTGATGTTTCGGTGAAATTGGCGCCGGGATCATTTCATTTCCTGACTGGCCCGTCGGGGGCGGGAAAAACCACGCTGCTGAAACTGTGTTATGCAGCGTTGTCGCCGACAGCCGGGAACATCAACATATTCGACACGGATATGCGTGAACTGAACCGTGACAAGGTTACAATGCTGCGCCGCCGTATGGGGGTCGTGCACCAGAATTGCCAGTTTCTCGACCACCTGACCGTCCGCGAAAACATTGCACTTCCCCTAACGGTTTCGGGACGTCACGCCGAAGCAGAGGGCGCTGATCTAAATGAGCTTTTGGCCTGGGTTGGTTTGACCCACCGCGCAGATGCTTTCCCCGCAGAGCTATCGGGCGGCGAGCGTCAGCGCGCGGCACTTGCGCGCAGCGTAATCCTGTCGCCTGATGTTGTCCTTGCGGATGAACCGACTGGAAATGTGGATTGGGAGATGTCGCAACGGTTATTGCGCCTGCTGATTGAACTGAACAAATTGGGCAAAACGGTCCTGATTGCGACCCATGACCTTAGCCTTATCCGGATTGCAAAAACCGAAGTCCAGGCGCGCGTATTGAGGATCGCCAACAAGCGGTTGCAGCTTGCAGGGGCGGACCTGTGAGGGCGTTGGCGATGAAAGTCTGGCAGTTTGCCGCCGGTGATGCGCAAGCGGACAAAGTGGTCCCTTCCACAGGCTTTACTGCGCACCTGACGTTGTTTGCGGCTGGGGCAATGGCTTTTTTGGCGGTCTTTGCGTTGGCATTGTCGCTGGCCAGTGGACGTCTGGCATCGCTTTGGGGGGACGAACTGGCGCGCACGGCCACGATCCGTATCGTGGCACCCGCCGATCAGCGCCAACAGCAAACCGAGGCCGCGTTGCAAATTCTTCAGACGACCCGTGGCATCGCGTCTGCGCGCGCTTTGGATGATGCGGAACAGGCGGCGTTGCTGGCCCCGTGGTTCGGATCAGATTTGGATGTGTCCAGCCTTCCGGTTCCGCGGCTGATCGAAATAATTGAGGAACCTCAGGGGTTTGACGCTGATGGACTGCGTTTGCGTTTGCTCTCTGATGTGCCGGGTGCCGCCTTGGATGATCATGCACGCTGGCGCGAGCCGTTGGTCAAAGCAGCGGCCCGATTGCGGTTGCTGGGGTGGATGGCGACGGTTCTGATTGTCCTGACAATTGTCGCGATGGTAACGCTGGCGGCACGCGCAGCACTTGCCGCGAATGCGCAAGTGATACAGGTCTTGCGACTGGTCGGGGCGACGGATCGCTACATTGGACAAGCGTTTACGCGTCGGTTTACCCTGCGCGCCTTTTTGGGCGCGGCATTGGGCACGTTTCTTGGGGTTCTGACCATCACACTGATCCCGACATCGGCGCAAGGCACGGGGTTTTTGACCGGGCTTGGGTTTGAGGGCTGGCATTGGATGGTGCCGGGGCTCGTCCCGTTTTTGTCAGCCGGAATTGCCTTTGTGGCAACGGGTGTCGCCGCCCGCCACACGCTTGAAGGGTTGGCGTAATGGTTCAATATCTGCGCTCGTTGCTATTTGTCGGGCAGGTTTATCTGGCCATGCCGATCATCGGACTGGCCTTTGCACCTTGGGCGATGTTCAGCCGTAAAGGCGCCTATGCAGCCTGCAAAACCTACTGTCGCTACGTATTCTGGACCGCGCAGTGGATGGTTGGCATCCGCTGTGAAGTCCGCGGAGAAGTGCCGCAGGGCGAGGTTTTGATTGCCGCAAAACACCAGTCGTTTCTGGACATTATGATGATATTCAACGCGGTGCCTGCGGGTAAGTTCATTATGAAACGCGAAATCCTGTTCACGCCGGTGATAGGATTATACGCGATGCGTATGGGCTGTGTCGCGGTGAACCGGGGCAAGCGGGGGGCGGCAATCGCCAAGATGGTCGAAGACGTCAAAAACGGTCGCACAACGGCGGGACAGTTGATCATTTACAGTCAGGGCACCCGCGTCGCACCGGGGCGCAAGATGCCTTACAAAGTTGGCACGGGTGTATTGTACGAACAATTGGATCAGCCTTGCGTGCCTGTGGCAACCAATGTTGGGGTCTTCTGGCCGCGCAAAGGCATCCTGCGCAAACCGGGGCTGGCAGTTGTCGAGTTCTTGCCGGTAATCGAACCGGGACTGCCACGAGAGACATTTATGCCAAAGCTGGAAGCTGAGGTTGAAGGTAAGACCGATCACCTGTTGCGTGAAGCGGGGTTTGATCCAGATGCAGTTCATTGACAACGTGACCGAGCTTGAGGCGCTTTATGGCACCCCCGGTGCACCCGCCATTCGCAAAGTGGCAAGCCAAATGACACCGCTTTACCGGGCGTGGATCATGGCCTCAAAGCTATGTGTTCTTAGCACGGTTGGCGCAAATGGCACCGATGGCAGCCCACGCGGTGACGATGGGCCTGTCGTCACTGAACTGGACCCCAAGACATTGGCGATGCCGGATTGGCGCGGAAACAACCGATTGGATTCACTGCGCAATATCGTCGAAGATGGCCGCGTATCGCTGATGTTTCTGGTGCCGGGATCGAATACGGTTGTGCGTGTCAACGGATATGCCCGACTGACAAATGACGCGGCTTTGCGCACGCGGTTTGAAAAAAACAGCCGTCAGCCTGCCACCGTTATCGTGATTACAATATCCGAAATCTACACCCAATGCGCACGGGCATTGATGCGGGCAGGTACGTGGTCTGGTGGTGAGGGTGGCCAAGACTTGCCCACAGCGGGCGAGATTCTGGCAGAGATGACCAGCGGCGAAGAAGGTGGCGCGCCCTATGATGCAGCCTGGGGCGCGCGTGCAGCCAAAACCATGTGGTAGCGGCCGCACGTCGCTGGATTTACATATGGATAGGGCCATCTCCACAGGCCAATGCGGCCTCGCGGACGGCTTCGGAATAGGTGGGGTGCGCGTGGCAGGTCATCGCCAGGTCCTGAGCGGATGCGCCAAATTCCATTGCAACACAGACCTCATGGATCAGATCACCAGCACCGGGCCCGATGATATGTGCGCCCAAAATCCGGTCGGTGTCTTTGTCGGCCAGAATTTTGACAAAGCCGTCACCGGCAAACACCGCCTTGGCGCGGGCATTGCCCATGAAACTAAACTTGCCGACCTTATAGGCGCGCCCCGCCTCTTTCAGGGTCTGTTCGGTCTCGCCTACATTGGCCACTTCGGGGTGGGTATAGATCACACCGGGTATCACGCCATAGTTAACGTGGCCATGTTTGCCCGCGACAACCTCGGCCACGGCCATGCCTTCGTCTTCGGCTTTGTGGGCCAGCATCGGGCCCTCAATGACGTCGCCAATCGCGTAGAGGCCTTTGACATTTGTCTGCCAGTGATCGTCGACGTTAATTTGCCCACGTTCAGTCAACGCAACACCCAAAGCGTCCAGACCCAGACCTTCGGTAAAGGGTTTGCGCCCGGTAGCAACTAGAACGCAATCGGCGTCGATCACATGTTCGCTGTCGTCCTTGCGCAGTTTGTAGGTGACCTTGGCTTTGGTTTTCAGGATTTCAGTGCTTTGCACGGCAGCGCCCATCACAAACTTTAGCCCCTGCTTTTTCAGCATGCGCTGGAACACTTTTTGCACTTCGCCGTCCATGCCGGGGGTGACGACGTCCAGAAATTCAACAACTGTCACTTCTGACCCAAGGCGCGCATAGACGCTGCCTAATTCCAGACCGATCACACCTGCGCCGATCACCACCAGTTTTTTAGGAACTTTGCCAAGCTCCAGCGCACCGGTTGAGGTTACGACGGTCTTTTCATCCACCTCGACGCCGTTCAGGGCGGCAGGTTCGGACCCGGCGGCAATGATGATGTTTTTGGCATCGTAAATGTCGTCGCCAACCTTGACCTTGCCGGCCTCAGGCACCGATGCCCAGCCTTTGATCCAGTCGATCTTGTTCTTTTTGAACAGAAATTCGATGCCCTTGGTGTTGGTGTCGATTGTGGTTTGCTTATAAGCAAGCATCTGTTTCCAATCGACCGACGGGCTTTTGCCCTTCAGGCCCATCTCGGCGAAGTTATGTTCTGCCTCATGCAGCATATGGCTGGCGTGCAGCAATGCTTTGGACGGAATACAGCCAACATTCAGGCAGGTGCCACCCAATGTTTCGCGACCTTCAACACAGGCAACCTTGAGACCCAATTGCGCGCAACGAATGGCGCAAACATATCCGCCGGGGCCGGAGCCGATGATGATGACGTCGTAACTGGACATGAAGGTCTCCTGGGTTAGTTTGGGCAGTGTAAATTAGTGCGATCGGTCAGTATCTATCACCTTGGGCCGCAGCTTGTGTCGTTCATTGGATAAGGGCCGCGGCCAGCATACACGTCGTGGCCACAAATCCAACCAACCAGATATAGCTGCGCCAGGGCCGCAACCCGTAGGCATAAGCCGGAATATAGAGAACACGTGCAATCAGGTAGGTCCAGGCGCAGGCGGCGGTAAACGGCGTCGATTGACCGGACAGGGTGATGACCACGCAGGCGATGGTGAACAGGATCAACCCCTCGAAATGATTGTTCAGCGCCCGGTACAGGCGCCCGGTGCGCGGGCTGAGCAATTCCTGTATGCTGCCGCCCAATTTGTCAGGGTCACGCGGTGACATGGTTTTGCCTGGCCCCAGTTCCAGATTGGCAGGCACCGACATCAACACATATTGCACCACCTGCAGCAATGCGGCGAGCGTCAGAACTGTGAGTTCAGGCGTCATGGGCGTGTATTGGGTCCATCAAATGTGTCAAAGGCTGAGGAAATACAGGATGGCTGTAGCACCAAACCCTGCGAACCACGCCAGAGTACGGATGCCGACCATGCCAAAGAAATACGCGGGCAAATACACCAGTCGAGCGACCAGAAACACCTGTGCGGCCAGTAATGTATCGGTCGAAGTTTTGTCAGTCAGGACCAGCAACAGGATCGCGGGGGCAAACAGCACCATCGCCGTGACTGAGTTGTTTAAAGCCCGGCCCATCCGGGCGGTTTTACCTTCGACAATCCGGTCTTCATCCCGGCTGGACATCAGATACCCAAGGCCCAGTTTTTGCATATACCCTGTCGCTTGCAACAGAATAGTCAGCATCACAAGCAGCCCGTAGAGGGCGAGAATTGTTGTTTCGGTCATGGCGGTGTCCCTATTTGTTCGGCTCAAAAATGCAGTTCGACCTGATTGGGGTGATTTGAACAGAGAATAGAACAAGTGTCACGATCCAACCGAAAAGCGAGAAACGCAACATCCTATCCGGTTTCCATCGAAACTGTTGACCAAAAACGACCCCGCCCGGCGGTTCACAAACCCATCAGCAATCGACGCGGATCTTCCAGTGCTTCCTTAACCCGCACAAGGAACGTCACCGCCCCCTTGCCATCCACAATCCGGTGGTCATAGCTAAGCGCCAGATACATCATCGGGCGGATCACGACCTGTCCATTGATCGCCATCGGGCGGTCCTGAATTTTGTGCATTCCCAGGATACCCGATTGTGGCGGGTTCAGGATCGGCGAGGACATCAAGGACCCGTAAACACCACCGTTTGAGATGGTAAACGTCCCCCCCTGCATTTCGGCCATGCTCAGCTTGCCATCGCGGGCGCGCGCGCCTTTTTCGGCAATGGCTTTTTCAATCGCGGCAAAGCCCATCTGATCGGTGTCGCGGATTACCGGCACCACAAGGCCGGTGGGCGTGCCCGCCGCGATCCCCATATGGACAAAGTTTTTATACACGATGTCGGTGCCGTCGATTTCGGCGTTGACTTCGGGCACTTCGCGCAGGGCATGCACGCAAGCCTTGGTGAAAAACGACATAAAGCCCAGTTTCACACCGTGCTTTTTCAGGAACAGCTCTTTGTATTCATTGCGCAATGCCACCACCTCGGTCATGTCGACCTCATTGTAGGTGGTCAGCATTGCCGCCGTGTTCTGGCTGTCTTTCAGGCGTCTGGCAATGGTTTGGCGCAGGCGCGTCATCTTGACCCGTTCCTCGCGGCTGGCATCGTCTGATGACACAGGTGCGCGCGGCGCAGCGGCGGCTGCAGGTGCAGCAGCAGCGGCAGAGGTGCCTGCCGCGACGGCCTTGGCCACGTCCTCTTTCATCACGCGGCCATCACGGCCGGTGCCAGCAACCGCATCGCGGTTGATCCCGGCCTCGGCCATGGCTTTCTTGGCAGAGGGGGCATCCTCTACGTCGCGGCCGGATGCTGCGGCTGCGGGTGCGGGCGTATCGCTGGATGCCGCCGGTGCTGCGGCTGCCCCGGCCCCCGATGCGATCACGGCCAGTTTTGCGGATGCCTCAACCGTGGTGCCTTCGGCGGCAATAATTTCAGACAATGTGCCTGCTGCCGGGCTGGGCACCTCGACGCTGACCTTGTCGGTTTCCAATTCGCACAGCATTTCGTCCTGGGCGACCGCGTCACCGACTTTCTTGAACCATGTGCTGACGGTCGCTTCGGTGACGCTTTCACCGAGAGTTGGCACCATGACGTCAACGGCGGCGGCTTTGCCCGCAGGGGCCGCAGCGGGTGCGGCTTTGGCGGCTGGCTTGGCGGGCGCTGCACTGTCGCCTTCGGCGATGTTTGCCAGCAATGCAGATACACCGACCGTGTCGCCCTCGGCAGCGATGATGTCTGAAAGAGTGCCCGCCACCGGACAGGGGACTTCGACGGTCACTTTGTCGGTTTCCAGCTCACACAGCATTTCATCAACCGCCACAGCGTCACCCGGTTTCTTGAACCAGGTTGCAACGGTGGCTTCAGTGACAGATTCACCCAAAGTGGGCACGCGGACTTCGGTGGTCATGCTTTGCTTCCTTCAATCGTCAGTGCTTCGTTCACGAGCGCTGCTTGTTGTGCTTTGTGTTGGCTGGCCAGCCCTGTGGCAGGCGAGGCAGAGGTGGCGCGACCTACATAAGTCGGGCGCAGATGTTTCGCTTTGATACGGCCAAGGACCCACTCAAGATTGGGTTCAATGAACGTCCAGGCGCCCTGATTTTTGGGTTCTTCCTGACACCAGACCATTTGCGCCTTCTTGAAACGCTCCAATTCCTTGACGGCGGATTGCGCCGGGAACGGATAGAACTGTTCAAACCGCATGATATAGACATCGTCGATGCCGCGCGCGTCGCGTTCTTCCAGCAGATCAAAGTAAACCTTGCCCGAACACATCACCACGCGTTTGATTTTGCTGTCTGCAACCAATTTCGTGTCAGAATTGCCCTGCTGTGCATCGTCCCAAAGGACCCTGTGAAAGGAAGATCCGGTGGTGAATTCCTCGGCCCGGCTGACGGCCATTTTGTGGCGCAACAACGACTTTGGCGTCATCAGGATCAGCGGTTTGCGGAACGTTCGGTGGATTTGTCGGCGCAGGATGTGGAAATAGTTGGCAGGTGTGGAACAATTGGCAACAATCCAGTTGTCCTGCCCGCACATTTGCAAAAACCGCTCCAACCGGGCGGATGAGTGTTCCGGCCCTTGCCCTTCATAGCCGTGCGGCAGCAGGCAAACGAGGCCGGACATCCGCAACCATTTGCTTTCGCCAGAACTGACAAACTGGTCGAACATGATCTGCGCACCATTGGCAAAATCGCCGAACTGCGCCTCCCACAGGGTCAGTGCATTGGGTTCAGCCAGCGAATAGCCGTACTCAAATCCAAGCACCGCATATTCCGACAACATGGAATCGATCACTTCGTACTGCGACTGCCCATCCCGGATGTTGTTAAGCGGGTAGTAACGCTCTTCGGTGTCTTGGTTAATGATGCCGGAGTGGCGCTGACTGAAGGTGCCGCGCGTGCTGTCCTGTCCGGCCAGACGCACCGGATAGCCTTCGGTCAGCAGGCTGCCAAAGGCCATGGCTTCGGCTGTTGCCCAATCAAAACCTGCACCATTTTTGAACATTTCCGATTTAGCATCAAAAAGCCGCCCAACTGTCTTATGGGTCGGGAAATCTGCTGGCACCGTTGTCAGCGCTTTGCCAATTTCCGCCATGGTTTTTGCAGGAATTGCGGTTTTTCCGCGCTGATATTGTTCTTTTTGTCGATCCAGATGCGACCATTTGCCATCCAGCCAGTCCGCTTTGTTCGGGCGATAGTCCTTACCGGCTTCAAATTCGTCGCTCATTTGCGCCTGAAACGCGGCCTTCATATCTTCGATCTCGCCCTCGGGGATCAGCCCGTCTTTGACCAGACGTTCGGTGTATAGGCTAAGCGTGGTTTTCTGGGTTTTGATCTTTTTGTACATCACCGGGTTGGTGAACATTGGCTCATCGCCTTCGTTGTGACCAAAGCGGCGGTAGCAAAAAATATCCAGCACAACGTCTTTGCGGAATTTCTGGCGGAATTCCGTGGCAACCTTGGCGGCGTGCACCACCGCTTCCGGGTCGTCGCCGTTGACGTGGAAGATCGGCGCCTCAACCACCAGCGCATTGTCGGTGGGGTAAGGGGACGAGCGCGAAAAATGCGGCGCGGTGGTGAAACCGATCTGGTTGTTGACCACGATATGCATTGTGCCGCCGGCCCGGTGACCGCGCAGGCCTGACAGCGCAAAACATTCCGCCACAACGCCCTGACCGGCAAAGGCCGCATCGCCATGCAGCAAAATCGGCATCACCGATGTACGCTTGGCGTCTTTATACTGGTCCTGTTTGGCACGGACTTTGCCAAGGACAACCGGGTTCACAGCCTCAAGATGGCTGGGGTTGGCGGTCAGGCTCAGGTGCACGGAATTGCCGTCAAATTCCCGGTCGGATGAGGCGCCAAGGTGATATTTTACATCGCCCGATCCATCCACATCTTCGGGTTTGAACGATCCGCCCTGAAATTCGTTAAAGATCGCCTTGTAGGGTTTCATCATCACATTGGCGAGAATCGACAACCGACCCCTGTGTGGCATGCCGATCACGATGTCACGCACCCCCAAGGCACCGCCACGTTTGATGATCTGCTCCATCGCCGGGATCAGGCTTTCGCCGCCGTCCAGGCCGAACCGTTTGGTGCCCATGTATTTGACATGCAGGAATTTTTCAAAGCCTTCGGCCTCAACCAGCTTGTTCAGAATCGCCCGGCGTCCTTCGCGGGAAAACTGGATTTCCTTGCCATACCCTTCGATCCGTTCTTTCAGCCAGCCGGCTTCTTCGGGGTTCGAGATGTGCATGTATTGCAACGCGAATGTACCGCAATAGGTACGTTTTACGATGGCCAGAATTTCGCGCATCGACGCGATTTCCAGACCCAGAACATTGTCGATGAAAATAGGCCGGTCCATGTCGGCTTCGACAAAGCCGTAGGATTTCGGGTCAAGTTCAGGATGCGGTGTCACTTCGCGCATGCCCAGCGGATCAAGATCAGCCACCAGATGGCCCCGGATGCGGTAGGCGCGGATGATCATCAGCGCGCGAATACTGTCCAGCACCGCGCGTTTGATCTGATCATCACTGACCGGGATACCCTTTTCCGCGGCCTTGGCCTTGATTTTGTCACCGGCGCCTTTGACTTCTGCCTGTGGCGCCCATTCGCCGGTCAAAGCACCCGTCAGATCATCGACGGGCATCGGCGGCCAGTCGGTGCGCGCCCAACTTGGCCCTTCGGCCTCGCGTTTGACGCTGATTTCATCATCGCCCAATTCCCTGAAAAACGCCTGCCAGCTTTCATCGACGGCATTGGGGTCATTGGCATAGCGCGCGTACATCTGTTCGAGGTATTCGGCGTTGTGCCCTTGCATGAAAGACGAGGCGTGGAATTGGTCGTTGCGGGAGTGTTCGGTCATTTTTCAGTCCTTTGGAGAGCCGCTGACGAATGTGAGTACGTACGCGGTGGCGGGTATCGGGTGGCCAAGAGAAGCGGTTACCAAATCGGCATCAAGGCGTATTCCGGTGCGCGCTACCTTGAACGCACCCAATTTGACTTGTTCTGCAAGAACTATGCTGAGAACCCCTGCAGGATCCAACCTCTTGGCCCCGGCATCGGGAATGGTGGCTGCGTTGTCGAAGGCATATTTGCTATCAACAACATAGCAAGACAGAAGAAACCAATTGGGAAGTGTCCGACTTTCCACAAATAGCAATGCGGTATCACCGTCCCGGGTGAACAGGTCGGCAGAAGAGAACTTGCTCGTTTTTGCTCCTCTGTCGGTGTGTCGGTCGGCTTTCAATAAGCCCTCGTTCCATGCTTGTTCCCACGTCGGAGAATGCTCATTTTTGTAAGCTGCGTTTGCGAGAAAACGGACTGCATAAAGTTCGCGTAGATTTCCGGAAAAATTAACAGGTTTCACAGGTGTCCATCCAAGGGACATGACCGCGTCAACCACCGCGTTTTTGTTGGTGCCGTTGGCAACACAGATGTCGGATGTTGCTTGCAAAAGTTCTCCGGCAACCACAGGGCTTCCCGCCAACAGGCTCGCTGTCAGAAAGATGCCAGTTTTTAGTCGCCGGAGACGTATAGTCATGAATCACCCCTTCGCAATCGCCTCTTGCACCGCTTCGCCCAATGTAGCCGGGCTGTCTGCCACCACGATACCAGCCGCGCGCATGGCTTCGATCTTGGATTCTGCGTCGCCTTTTCCGCCTGCAACAATTGCGCCGGCGTGGCCCATGCGGCGGCCCGGAGGGGCGGTGCGGCCTGCAATAAAGCCCGCTGTCGGTTTCCAGCGGCCTTTTTTACGCTCATCGGCCAGAAACTGTGCGGCTTCTTCCTCGGCGCTGCCACCAATCTCACCAATCATGATGATCGAGGTCGTTTCGGGATCGGCGAGAAACATTTCCAACACGTCAATATGTTCGGTGCCCTTGATCGGGTCACCGCCAATGCCGACAGCGGTAGACTGGCCCAACCCCAGATCCGAGGTTTGCTTGACCGCCTCATAGGTCAGGGTGCCGGACCGGGACACAACACCGCAGGACCCGCGTTTGTGGATATGTCCGGGCATAATACCGATTTTACAGGCATCTGGCGTGATAACACCGGGACAATTGGGGCCAACCAGTCGTGATTTTGATCCTTCAAGCGCCCGCTTGACCCGCATCATGTCCAGCACAGGTATGCCTTCGGTGATGCAGACAACCAATTCCATCTCAGCGTCGATCGCCTCCAGTATGGAATCCGCGGCAAAGGGCGGTGGCACGTAGATGACGCTGGCGTTGGCTTCGGTCTTGGCGCGCGCTTCGTGCACGGAATTGAACACCGGCAGGTCCAGATGGGTTTGTCCGCCCTTGCCGGGGGTCACACCGCCGACCATTTTCGTGCCATATGCGATGGCTTGTTCCGAATGGAACGTGCCTTGGGACCCGGTCAGCCCCTGGCAGATGACTTTGGTGTTTTCGTCGATGAGTACGGCCATTGGTTAAATCCTGTCTATGGTATTTCGAAGGGGGAGGGGATGGCTCAGGGCCAAATGATGGATAGGCCAGTGACTTGCTGACCCAGAAAGTTTCGTTTGCCGCCAACACTGACGATCGTGCCGGGGGCGGCGCCGTTGATCCGCCAGCGTTGCAACTGCCCTTTTGAAGCGGTTGGCGTCAGTTGATAACCAGCCGATGTGATTGTTCCCAGCAGGGTTCGGATCATGGCCGAAGGGTCGGTTTTACGCATCGACAGGCTGCAAAGGTTCGCGTTCGAACTGCCACCTTTCGTCTGAACGGTCATGTAAATAAAGTCGCTTTTCTTGCCCGTCACCGTTAACTGGGAGCCAATATCATTGGTGCCGACGCCAAAGTCGCGCCTGCTGACCTGATCCAACCGGCTTTTGACGCCCGCCATAGTGGGCAGGGATGCCACGCAGACGTCTCGAAACGCTTGGGCGGCAACGGCAATTGACCCGGATGGGGCCACGACGGGTGCTGCGGCTACCGGCGTCACTGCGGGATCAGCCTGAACCGCAGCAGTGGCATTCGCGCTAAGGCGTACATTGCGCGCTTCCAGATCAGCGGCCATTCCACCCAACCCTAAAGGCGGGAAATACGATGGCTCTTTTGTCAGATCTTTTGGCTCCTGGACACAGGCGGTCAGCAATAGCGCGGCTGCTGCAATAAGAGGTAGAAAGCGGGGCAAATCATGGTTTCCTGCGGGTTTCATCTAAAACGCCTCCCCTTCGATACGCGCGGTGAAATATTGTGGCACCACAAAATCATCGGATACGCGGGTGTTTGTGTGTATGAAGAGCGTCATACCGATACCTTTCGTAGCAATACGGAAATATTATCATCGACCGGCAAGGTGACGGAGTTGACCAATTTGGTGGTAAATCCGGCGCGTGCCGCTGTGTCCTTCAGCGATTTCAACGTAAAATAATTGACGTGATCGGGATATCGAAAGCCGCACCATTTTTTGCCAAAGATACGGCGATTAAGGGATCCAAAGTTGGGAACACGAATATAGACTGCGCCGTCGTCTTTAAGCGCCCGGTGCGCCCCCTTCAGCACGCCCATTACGTCAGTTTCATGTTCCAGATATGAAAACATTACAATACCGTCGAACATAGTGCGGTCGAATTCATATATGGCTTTCGCACCTGCACCAAACTGGCAAAAACCGCCCCATTTGCGCATCTGAACGTCCGCATTAGCGTGCAAGCCTCTGGATAATTCAATGCCATAGGGCGTCATTGGCGGTTGGATACGGTTGCCCTGACCGCAGCCGATATCCAAAACATGTCCGTCATTGAACCACTGCCGAAAGCTGGATTGTTTGTCGCGGTGCAGAATGCCGAGTTTGGTGCGCAGTTTACGTATGTAGGGGCTCAAAAAGGAAGACCCTTGGGCCACCTCCTGCCGTTTGGCCACGGATGTCTTTTCCCATGCGAAATCTTCTTCCAGAGCGGCATAGTCGACCGGATTTCGCAAATACGTCAGCGCACAACTGTCGCATGTCACGATTTGCCATGGATCAGGTGAATACGCATTTTCAGGCGCGCAGTCCACGCTGCCACATGTGGGGCAGGGGCGATATGAGGTGGGGGTCAGCATCAATTTCCTCCGGGTGCAATGGAGGTGGGCAATCGGCTGGTTCGACGAAGGCGGTTCATTCGACCTATCCCTTCACCGCCTTCACAATTTTTTGCGCCCCGTCTTTCAGATCTTCAGCGGCAATAACATCAAGGCCGGAATTGTTGATAATATCTTTGCCTTGCTGCACATTTGTGCCTTCCAGACGCACAACCAACGGTACTTTCAAGCCGACTTCTTTGACGGCTGCCACGACGCCTTCGGCGATCACGTCGCAACGCATGATGCCGCCAAAAATGTTGACCAGAATACCTTTAACCTGCGGGTCTGAGGTGATAATCTTGAACGCCTCGGTGACTTTTTCTTTGGTCGCACCACCGCCTACGTCCAGAAAGTTGGCCGGTTCCGCACCATAAAGTTTGATGATGTCCATGGTCGCCATCGCCAGACCGGCGCCGTTCACCATACAGCCGATTTCACCGTCCAGAGCGATGTAGTTCAGGTCGTATTTCGACGCCTCCAGCTCTTTGGAATCCTCTTCGGTGGTGTCGCGCAATTCGGCAACATCCGCATGGCGGTAGACGGCGTTCCCGTCAAAGCTGACCTTGGCATCAAGCACTTTGAGATCGCCACCATCGGTCACAATCAAAGGATTGATTTCAAGCATCTCCATGTCTTTTTCAATGAACGCTTTGTAAAGCAAAGCCATCAGGCCGACGCATTGCTTAACTTGCTTGCCACTAAGGCCCAGAGAAAACGCGATGCGACGCCCGTGAAACGCCTGGTATCCGGTAGCAGGATCAACGCTAAAGGACAGGATTTTTTCGGGCGTGCTGGCTGCCACTTCTTCGATGTCCATACCGCCCTCGGTTGAACAGACAAATGACACCCGACTGGTTTGACGGTCGACCAGAAGCGCTAAGTAAAGTTCAGTTTCAATGCCGGACCCGTCCTCAATGTAGATCCGGTTGACCTGCTTGCCGGCGGGGCCGGTTTGATGGGTCACCAACGTGCGCCCCAGCATTTTCTTGGCTTCTTGCGATGCTTCCTCGACCGATTTGGTCAGGCGTACACCGCCCTTTTCTCCGGCGTCGGCCTCTTTAAAGCTGCCTTTGCCACGTCCACCGGCGTGGATTTGTGCCTTGACCACCCAAAGCGGCCCATCCATTTCACCTGCGGCGGTTTTGGCGTCTTCTGCCTTTAGCACCACGCGGCCATCGGAAACCGGAGCACCGTAGCTGCGCAACAGTGCTTTTGCCTGATATTCGTGAATGTTCATGAAAAGGATCCGTTCTGTTTGGTTCGGTTTAACCCGGGTTATAGGACTTCTTCTTAACGCTTGGTAAGCGGTTTCCGGTTGTTAGCGCTTATTGTTGCGAATAATTCTATTTTTGTGATCACACGGTAAAAATGTGTGATCACAAAACCCAGAAAACCACCGAATCGTACCAACTAAATCAAATTCGCGCTGTTTTGAGTGAGTGTTCTGCGTCCGGCGGGTGCGGTACGCACAATATTTCACAAAAAAAGGCGCGCCACAAAGTGACGCGCCTTTCATTGGTTGTGTAAGAGCCGCCGTTTAGGACAAGCTGCTGTCGATACCTTTGCACGCCTCGACCAAGCCTTTGACGGCGTTGACCGAATTGTCGAACATGGACTGTTCGTCTTTGTTCATTTTGATCTCGACGACTTTTTCAATGCCACCAGCCCCAATAACGGTCGGGACACCAACGTAAAAACCGTTCAACCCGTAAGCGCCATCAACGTAGGCCGCACAGGGCAATACGCGTTTTTGGTCTTTCAGGTAGGATTCGGCCATTTCGATGGCCGAAGTTGCAGGCGCATAAAACGCGGACCCGGTTTTCAAAAGGCCCACGATTTCGGCGCCGCCATCACGGGTGCGCTGAACGATTGCGTCCAGTTTTTCCTGGCTTGTCCAACCCATTTTCACCAGATCCGGCAAAGGAATGCCTGCGACGGTCGAATAGCGGACCAGCGGTACCATTGTGTCGCCATGCCCACCCAGCACAAAGGCCGAAACATCGCGCATCGACACATTGAATTCATCGGCAAGGAAATGACGGAAACGCGCGGAATCAAGGACACCCGCCATGCCGCAGACTTTTTCATGCGGCAGACCGGAAAATTCGCGCAGCGCCCAAACCATCGCATCAAGAGGGTTGGTGATGCAGATTACAAAGGCGTTTGGCGCGTGGGCGGCAATACCTTCGCCAACTGATTTCATGACTTTCAGGTTGATGCCCAGCAGGTCATCGCGGCTCATCCCTGGTTTGCGGGCGACACCGGCTGTAACAATGCAGACGTCGGCGCCGGCAATGTCAGCATATGACTGGGTGCCTGACATTCTGGCGTCGAATTTGGCGGCGGGTCCGCTTTCGGCAATATCAAGCGCTTTGCCTTCTGGAATGCCTTCGGCAATATCGAATAGCACGACGTCGCCAAGTTCTTTGATCGCTGCAAGATGGGCAAGGGTGCCGCCGATCTGACCTGCGCCAATCAGCGCGATTTTGGGTCTAGCCATTTTTGTTCTCTCCGGGAGTGGGTTGAAGTTGCGCTTGTGCTATCCAATCACGGGTCGCTGTGCAAGTTTCCTTGGTGTCACATCACAAAGGGTCGCAAAATCCGCCAATGGCCAGACAGATAAAACGGAGAAATCCCAATAGTCGCCAAGAGACGCAAAGCAGATACATGGTCTGTTCCCCACGCTTTTTGAATACTTGAGCGGTCTTCAGTGTCAATACTCAGGCGTCATTGCCTTTGACAGGCAAGGCTTCGGCCAATGTCTCAAACGATTTTCCGGATGCAACAAGGCAGGTCATGCCATTAGGCAGGGTTACAGTGATGGTCCATGTTCCGGTATCGACTGAGGCGAAAACCTCAACAACCGAGTTATTGTTGCCAACCCCGATGGACTGGCGCGTTTCGCCGTATCCTTCCGCTAACCGCTTTAAAACGGCGTCTCGGGCCGCGCAATTGCGTGCGCTTTGTGCCAAAACATCGGTTGTACTTGCCAATAACAGGGCCGCTGCGGCTGTTAATGCGCCAAGATGAAGAATTTTCGAGTAACGTGTCATAATCAAACTGCCTCATGTCAAAGTGCGTGCCTGTTTGCCGAAGGTCGATGGCAAAGCCGCCCTTGGTTCAAATCTGTTTCAAGCGACGCCGTTGACCCGGCTAAATTCAGATACTGGCGGGCCGGTTGTCAGAAGATTGGCTTTCACAAATGTGACCCGACGGGTGTTGCCTGACCTCATCAGCCTCCTCCATAACCTCTGAAATAATGGTTAATCCTGCGTGCATTTTCCTGATCGGAGATATGCCAAACGCCGGATTTGCTGCAGTGCGGCAAAATCGCCCTTGAACAAATTGCAAAAAAATGCACCTTTGCGCGCAACATTATGTCCGGAGCTTTACCATGTCATTCAGTCCCCGTCCTCTGCGATCCGTGCTTTACATTCCCGGCTCAAGACCGCGGGCGCTCGAAAAAGCACGCGGGTTGCCGGTGGATGCGATCATCTTTGACCTTGAGGACGCGGTAGCGCCTGACGAAAAACCCGCAGCGCGCGCCACATTGGCGCAAGCCTTGCAAGCGGGCGGCTATGGCACGCGATTGAAAATTGTGCGGATCAATGGGTTGGACACGTCATGGGGCAGGGAGGACGCCGCAGCAGTTGCCAAGATGGATGCGGATGCAGTCTTGTTACCAAAGGTCGGCGACCCTGCCGATCTGGACACTTTGGCGGCGCTGACAGGTGATTTACCGCTTTGGGCGATGATGGAATCGCCAAAGGGCATATTGAACGCGGCTGCAATCGCCGCTCATTCAGGGCTTCAGGGCATGGTGATGGGGACAAATGACTTGGCCAAAGATATGCAAACACGGTTCGTGCCTGATCGCGCACCGTTGCTGACAGGCCTTGGACTGTGCCTGCTGGCCGCCAAAGCCGAAGGTTGCGCCATTGTGGATGGCGTTTACAACGCGTTCAAGGATGACGACGGGTTGCGCGCGGAATGCGAACAAGGCCGCGACATGGGTTTTGACGGCAAAACACTGATCCACCCGGCACAAATCGAGATTGCCAATTTGGCGTTTTCCCCATCAGACGAAGACATCGAGACTGCGCGCCGCCAGATTGCCGCCTATGAAGAGGCACAAGCCGCCGGTCAGGGGGTCGCGGTCGTTGATGGGCGCATTGTGGAAAACCTGCACGTTGCCACGGCACTTGAAACTCTGTCAAAGGTAGATGCAATTGCAGCCCTGAACGCGGAGTAACGCAATATGACACTATTGATTCTGGGACTACTACTTTGGACCGGCGCACATTATTTCAAACGCCTGATGCCCGCGCGCCGCGCGGCCATGGGCGACAAAGGGCGCGGACCTGTTGCAATTGCGATAGTGCTGTCTGTGGTGATGATGGTGATGGGCTATGATCCGCAAAGCTCTGCCGTTATCTGGAACCCACCCGCCTTTATGATGCACATCAACAACGCGCTGATGCTTTTGGCGCTTTGGGTGTTTGGATCAAGTGCGGCCAAAGGCGCCAAGGTCTGGCCTGCCAATAAAATCCGCCACCCGATGCTGACGGCAGTAAAAATCTGGGCGGTGGCGCATTTGCTGGTCAATGGTGAATTGGCCGCGATCGTGCTTTTTGGCGGTTTGCTGGCATGGGCAGTCGGGTCGGTCATTCTGATCAACCGGTCCGAGCCAGCCTGGACAGCCCCGCCCACTGCGGAATTTCCGGCCAAGATGCGCCTCTTGGTGATCACCTTGGTCATGTTTGCCGCAGTCACCGCAATCCATGTGATGTTGAACCGCTGGCCTTTCCCCAGCTAAAGCCGGAGCGTAGGCCATTGAAATTATATCGTTTCCTGTCCGAAGACGACACATCGGCGTTCTGTCACAAGGTGACCGAAGCACTGAACAAAGGTTGGGCGCTTTATGGCTCGCCGACGCAGACCTATGATCCCAAGGCAGGGATCATGCGCTGTGGGCAGGCGGTGACCAAAGACGCCAAAGGCGACTATTCGCCCGACTTAAAGCTAGGACAACAGTGATGCTAAAGACCAACGCAGGCCGGTTTTTTGAGGATTATTCCCTTGGCGACGTAATTGACCACGCCGTCCCGCGTACGGTCAAAATGGGCGAACGCGCGCTCTACCACATGCTTTATCCGGCGCGACACGCGCTTTATTCTTCCGACCAGTTTGCCCAAAGCTGCGGTCTGCCTTTCAGCCCTCTGGATGACCTGATCGCCTTTCACGTGGTTTTTGGCAAAACCGTACCGGATGTGTCGCTGAATGCGGTGGCCAATCTGGGCTATGCGCAAGGACGCTGGTTGCTGCCGATCTGGCCGGGCGATACGCTGCGCAGTCAGTCAGAAGTCATTGGCTTGAAACAAAACTCCAACGGCAAAACCGGTATCGTCTACGTTCGCACCACCGGCTATAACCAGCATGATGAGCCGGTGTTAGAGTATGTCCGCTGGGTGATGGTGCGCAAAAATAACCTGGATGCGCCTGCGCCCGCGCCGCATGTCCCTGATTTGCCTGCCGTACTGACGCCAGACCAATTGGTGATACCAAGCGGGCTGAATTTCGAGAACTACAACTATGCATTGGCGGGCGAGTCGCACCGTTGGGGCGACTATGCAATTGGCGAAAAAATTGACCATGTCGACGGCGTGACCATCGAAGAGGCCGAGCATATGATGGCAACGCGGCTATGGCAAAACACCGCCAAAGTGCACTTCGACATATCCGCCCGGCCCGATGGCACCCGATTGATTTATGGCGGTCACGTTATTTCCATGGCCCGCGCGTTGTCGTTTAATGGTCTGGCTAACGCGCAGATGATTGTCGGGCTGAATGGTGGCGCACATGCCAACCCCTGTTTGGCCGGTGACACGGTGCGTGCATGGTCCGAGGTGTTGGACAAAGCCGAAACGGACGCGCCCGGTGTGGGCGCATTGCGCCTTCGACTGGTTGCGACCAAAGGCGGGGCACCGTTTACACTAAAAGACGCAGACGGGCGTTATGACCCGAATGTGCTTTTGGATATGGACTACTGGGCGCTGATGCCGATGTAGTTTGGTTTGCGCGGCGGCAAAACAGGGTTATTGCCCGAATACGCCTCCTCGCGGAAACGTTGGATGCAATCGAGGCAGGCAGCGCTACACTAAGATATGTTTTTTAGGGCGGCTCTTTTATCTCTTTTAGCGGTTTTTGCCACTGCCCCACGCGCCTGTGATCTGGCGCTGGTTTTGGCGGTGGATGTCTCAGGCTCGGTGGATGCCGAGGAATACGCGGTGCAGATGCAGGGATTGGCGGCCGCATTGCGCGATGGAATCGTCACCGACGCGCTGATTGAGCAAAACGCCCAAGTGACATTGATCCAATGGACCGGCGCATCGCGCCAGAAACAGACCATTCCCTGGACGGCCATTAACACGGACGTCGATGTGGCCCGTCTGGCTGACCAGATCGCAGGTAACCCGCGCGAATGGCGCAACTATTCGACAGCCATTGGCGAGGCATTGATGGTGTCTCAGGCGGCGTTTTCCGACGTGCCCCAATGCCGGCGCAAGGTGGTAGATGTGTCGGGTGACGGTGTTTCAAACGAAGGGGTAGAACCCCACAAACGCCACGCGGATCTGCGACGCGATGGGATCATTGTGAACGCGTTGGCAATCGAAACCGACGATGAGGATCTGACCGCGTGGTTTTTCGAGAACCTGATCACCGGCGAAGGTGCATTTGTGGTCACAGCCAATGGCTTTCAGGACTATCCGGCACAAATCCGTCGCAAACTTCAACGCGAGACGACCAAACAACTCAGCGGGTTGCGTCCGGTTGCCGCGCCGTGATCACATAATTTTCTACTGTGATCACAAGCTTGTCCAGATTGCCGATGTTTGCGCAATCAGTGCAAATTTTCATCAACTAACACGCCACATAGACGTGACACCGCGTAAAATTCCTATAGGAATACACCAACGACGTGAAAAGGAGCCAAAATGGCCGATGTGAATAGGGGCAACCGCCCATTGTCGCCGCACCTGACAATTTACCGTCCGCAGCTAACTTCAATGACGTCCATCCTGACCAGGATCACCGGGAATGCCTTGCTGATCTCGTCTTTGCTGGTGGTCTGGTGGTTTCTGGCTGCTGCCACGTCGCCCGCTTATTTCGCGACGGTTGATGGCATATTGACCAGTTGGTTTGGCGATCTTGTGATGACCTTGTCGCTGTGGGGCGTTTGGTATCACACGTTGGCCGGTGTGCGTCACCTGATCTGGGATACGGGTCGCGCCATGGATATTCCGACGGCGGAAAAACTGGGCTACGCGGTGATCGGGGGGTCAGTTTTGCTGACGCTGATCACCATCGTGGCGATATAGGGGGCCAGACATGAGCTTTTTAACCGACCGCAAACGCGCCGCCGGAATGGGGTCTGCCAAGACCGGCACCGCGCATCATTGGGCGATGACCGTCAGTGCCGTGGCTTTACTGGTGCTTATCCCGCTGTTCATTTTCACCTTTGGGCCGATGCTGGGCGAACCGCATGAGGTGGTCACCGCCTATTTTGCGCGCCCTTTCCCGGCGATTGTTGCGGGTCTGACAATTGTGGTGACGTTCAAACACTTCAAAGGCGGCGTGCAGATCATGATCGAGGATTATGTACACGGGCTTGCCCAGAAAGTGGCCATCATCGCGATGACCTGTATCTCATACGCGGCCGCGGCAACCGGGCTTTATGCTCTGGTACGGCTCGCTCTTTAATACGCACCCAAGGGTTGCACAGATTTCATCCAGGAGACCGATCCATGGCTGCATACGAATATGAAACACATGAATATGACGTGGTTGTCGTTGGCGCCGGTGGTGCCGGGCTGCGCGCCACGCTCGGCATGGCCGAACAGGGCCTGCGCACGGCCTGCGTGACCAAGGTTTTCCCAACACGGTCCCATACAGTTGCAGCACAAGGTGGGATTGCGGCGTCATTGTCCAACATGGGTCCGGACAACTGGCAATGGCACATGTACGACACCGTCAAAGGATCGGATTGGCTGGGTGACACCGATGCGATGGAATACCTCGCCCGCGAGGCCCCCAAAGCGGTTTATGAACTGGAACATTATGGCGTGCCCTTCAGCCGCACCGATGAGGGCAAAATATACCAACGTCCCTTCGGCGGCCACACCACCGAATTTGGCGAAGGCCCACCCGTGCAGCGGACCTGTGCTGCTGCAGACCGGACTGGCCACGCGATCCTGCACACGCTTTATGGCCAGTCGTTGAAAAACAACGCCGAATTCTACATCGAATATTTCGCGATTGATCTGATCATGTCGGATGATGGTGTCTGTCAGGGCGTTTTGTGCTGGAAACTGGACGATGGCACCATGCATCTGTTCAGTGCCAAGATGGTTGTGCTGGCGACAGGCGGTTATGGACGCGCCTACTTTAGCGCGACATCTGCACATACTTGCACGGGTGACGGCGGTGGTATGACCGCCCGTGCCGGGCTGCCACTACAAGATATGGAGTTCGTGCAATTTCATCCCACCGGTATTTACGGTGCCGGCTGCCTGATCACCGAAGGTGCGCGGGGCGAGGGGGGGTACCTGACCAATTCCGAAGGCGAGCGTTTTATGGAACGCTACGCGCCGACCTATAAGGATCTGGCCAGCCGCGATGTTGTCAGTCGTTGTATGACAATGGAAATCCGCGAAGGCCGGGGTGTAGGTGACAAGGGTGACCACATCCATTTGCACCTAAATCACCTGCCGCCGGAAACGCTGGACCTGCGCCTGCCGGGCATTTCGGAATCTGCGCGTATTTTTGCGGGCGTCGATCTGACCAAGGAACCGATCCCGGTCTTGCCAACCGTTCACTATAACATGGGCGGTATCCCAACCAACTATTGGGGCGAAGTTCTGGCCCCGACAAAAGACAAACCAGATGCAGTTTCGCCGGGCCTGATGGCCGTCGGCGAAGCGGGCTGCGCCTCGGTACATGGCGCCAACCGGCTTGGATCGAACTCGCTGATTGACCTTGTGGTCTTTGGGCGCGCAGCTGCCATCCGTGCGGCCGAAGTTGTTGATCCTAAATCGGCGGTGCCAACGCCCAATGCGGCATCCATTGCGGCCGCCTTTGACCGTTTTGACGGGCTGCGCCACGCCAAAGGGGCAATCCCCACCGCCGAATTGCGCCTTGAGATGCAGCAAACCATGCAGGCCGATGCTGCCGTTTTCCGCACCGACAAAACCCTTGCCGAAGGCGAAGAAAAAATGAAGGGCGTCTCTGCCAAACTGGTTGACCTGTATGTCACTGACAGATCGCTGGTGTGGAATTCGGACCTGATGGAAACGCTGGAGTTGACCAACCTGATGCCCAATGCCGTGGCAACAATCACCGCAGCCGCAGCGCGCAAGGAAAGCCGTGGCGCCCATGCACACGAAGATTACCCCGACCGCGACGACAAAGTATGGCGCAAACACAGCCTTGTGCGTTTTGATGACAAGGCGGCCTCGCTTGATTTCCGCCCTGTGCATCTGAAACCCCTGACAACCGCAAAAGAGGGTGGCATCGACCTGAAAAAAATCGCCCCCAAAGCGCGGGTCTACTAGGCGTGAAAGACATGGCACACCCACAGTCAGGATGGCAGCAGCATGGAATCACCCCTGCCTGCGCGTTCCAACTGTTTGGTATGCGGCGCGCTGGAAATCATGGCATCGCCAATTGGTTGGTGCGCAATGCCCCGACCAACGCCACAGGCGCTCTTTTTTATAACAACTGTCGCTATGGCGCTGATCCGCTGATGAAATTCGCTTCGCTGGATGTCTATGACGCGCAGGGTGTGGCTGTGCTGCCCGAGGCGCGTGGCCCCAAAAGACGCATTCAGGACGCCGGCCCCCGCCCAATGGTTGTGGTGTCTTACGAAGACCGGATGCCAGCACATATTGGTGCGCCGCAAAAAGCCAGTCGCGGCTACTCGGACAGCGATTTCACCCATTCAGTCCTGATATACCGTAGCGTTTTGAACTGGTCGGCATCGTTGTTGGCCAAGCTTCAGCGTAACCCCGGATACGGCCCGGTTGAGCGGTTTCGCGTGATGATGAACGCCGTGTCTACCTATCTGGACGGGCTGGACTGCGTTGCGGAAAACCGATCGGTCAATATCTGTTATGATGATTGGATGGCATTCCCCGATGCTCGTGCCCGCCTGTTGCAATCCCTTGGCTTGCCATGTCGTGACAACACCCGCGGCCAGGTGCAACGGTTTGGTGGCGGGTCATCCTTTCAACCCGAAGCAGGTGGCGCCGCAGCCTTGAACAGCCTGTCGCGCGTCGCCGAAATGGCCGATGATCGCGAATACCAAATGCTGCTCTGGACCATCGCGCAAGATGCACATGCGATCCAGCGCCTGATGCCTCATTTTCCCGATGATGCTGCCCGCCTGACCGCACTGGCGCAAGCGGCGTCTTTTGACATCACCTTGCCCAGCCGAAAGGATACCCGATGATCCGAGCAGCCCTGTTAGGCCTGATACTGACGCTGACCGCTTGCGTCGAAGTCCAGCAAGCCGCAGACACAGCCGGGCGCAACACCGCCAAACGCGCCGTCACCGAGGCCTTGTTTGTGCGCTTTCCGCAAGTGCCCAAAGAACTGACATCGGTCTTTACAGATTGTATCATCGACAACGCCACCGGCGCGGAAATCGCCGCATTGGCGCAGGACGCAGTGGTTGGTGTCGATGACGAAACTGTCACGACGATCAAAACCGTATTGGCAAGGCCGCAAACTGCCCGCTGCCTGACGACCGCCGCGCCCGCCGCCGCCGCCCTCAGCTATTAATATTACAGGAGACGCCCCATGGTCGAACTGACGCTCCCCAAGAATTCCCGCATGACGACGGGAAAAACATGGCCCAAACCCCAAGGGGCCACAAACCTGCGCAAGTTCAGCATCTACCGCTGGAACCCCGATGACGGGAAAAACCCGGCGGTGGACACATATTTTGTCGATATGGACAATTGCGGCCCGATGATCCTGGACGCGCTGATCAAGATCAAAAATGAAATCGACCCGACGCTGACCTTTCGCCGTTCGTGCCGCGAAGGCATCTGTGGGTCTTGCGCGATGAACATCGACGGCATCAACACGCTGGCCTGCATCTACGGCATGGACGAAATCAACGGCGACGTGAAAATCTATCCACTGCCACATATGCCTGTGGTCAAGGATCTAGTCCCGGACCTGACGCATTTCTATGCGCAACATGCTTCCATCATGCCGTGGCTTGAGACCAAAACCAACCGTCCTGCGAAAGAATGGAAACAATCGGTCGAGGATCGCGAAAAGCTGGATGGGCTTTACGAATGCGTGATGTGTGCCTGCTGCTCGACTTCATGCCCCAGCTATTGGTGGAATGGCGACCGCTACCTCGGGCCGGCCGCGCTGTTGCATGCGTACCGCTGGATTATCGATTCGCGCGATGAAGGCACCGGCGAGCGGCTGGATGATCTGGAGGATCCGTTCAAACTGTACCGCTGTCACACCATCATGAACTGCGCCAAGACCTGCCCCAAAGGTCTGAACCCGGCGCAGGCAATCTCAAACATCAAAAAGATGATGGTAGACCGGACGGTCTAGGAAATGTTGATACGCATCCCACCCGTCTGAGGATTGGACCCATATGCACATCATCATCGGCCTTATTATTGCATTTATCATCGTGGCGATCTTTGCCCGCCGCGGTGCAGCAACCCGCAAGTGCCGCTGGCGCGCTGACCGCACTGGGGATCGCGGGGCATTGAAAAAGTACCGCTGTGCAGCTTGCGGCGCTGACGGGTTTACCGCTACAGGCAATCCTCCCATCGACTGCAAATCGCCGCAGAAATAGTGTTACTGAACCTTGGAGACGGCACCTGTCGCGCGATCAATCGACCACCGTGTCACAGCGGTCGGACAACAACGTGCATCATTTGGCCCAAGAGTGGATGTGCTGATTTCAATGCGATCTGCAAAAAACACCGCATCGCGAGGTTCAAAGCCAAATGCATCTCCAACGGGTTGAAACAGCGCCCAGTTTCCAGCCTCCGGCCGGAACAGGCCCAGATCAATCCCGATGCTGCCGCTTGCTTCAATGCCGTGGGAATAGGTAATACCCAAAGCCACGGTCGCAACTGCCGGATCGGCATTGTCTGGCAACCAATAGCTGGCCTCGCCCGTGCGGCCCGGCGCCAGGGATTGCCAAAGCAACCCGTCCAAATCACCCCAACCGTTGTTTTGCGCGAAAGCCGGGCCAATCCCAAAGACCAAACCCACAAACGCGTAAATGCAATTTCTAAACAACATAAATTCTCTCCAATTGGTGGCATTATCTTTGCAAAACCGATTTTGCGGGTCAACGGGGCTTTACCCAAATGCGCGGGCGGGCAACTGTACCATCACCCACATCTCACAGGAGCGATGACATGACCGAACCCACTGACGCAGCCGCCCGCAGGGCCATCGCCCCCGTGATCTGTTATCCAGAAGACACCTTGCCTCCCGCCGACTTGCCGCTTTACGATGCTGCCCGAAAGACCTGCGAAAAAATAGACGAGATCATCGTGCCTGCGCGCGAAGCGGCTTGTTTCAATGTCCCGGCAGGCCATTTCTTTCGCATATCCTCGGTTCAGGGGCCGCAGGTTGGCGATCTGAACCTATGGAACGCAGATGACCTGACCGAACGTTTCTACTCTGGAAAAACACGCGCCCTGCACGGCACCCATATCACTACCGGTCAACGCATGTGGTCCAGCTTTCCAAATTTGCGCCCGATGGCCACAATCGCGCATGACACGTTGGACTGGTACGGCATCGACAGCTTTGGCGGCTCTGTGCATGACGTGATTGGCACCCGCTGCGATCCCTACACCCACGCTTTGCTGACGAACGGCGGCCAATACCACCATTGTTGCCACTCAAACCTGACCCGCGCGCTGGCCCGGCACCTTAAGCTGCCAGTCGATCAGATCGAACACCATGTCCACGATGTGCTCAACGTCTTTATGTGCACCGGTTTTACCCGCGACACCGGACAATATTTCATGAAATCCAGCCCCGTCCGCCCCGGTGACTACCTGGAATTTTTCGCCGAAATAGACCTGCTCGGCGCCCTTAGTGCGTGCCCGGGTGGTGACTGCTCATCCGAGCATTCCAGCGACACCGCCCCTTGCCATCCTCTTCTGGTCGAGGTCTTTGCGCCGAAGGCCGGATCGCTCGGCAAGTGGCGCTCTCCGGCCAAAAACACATACGACCGACGTCACCGCGATTAATCGCACAGGGAACCGGGTTCAGTCCCCAAGCTTCCAAATGGCGAAAATATCGCCGCCGGAGGCATCAAATCTCTTGAAAACCGCCTTTGCTGCGCAGGATTAATGGGTCCTGATCCTATGCAAAGGCGGCGACCAAGGCTATTTCAACCATATCGCCAAAACTGCGCTCGCGGTCCTCTGCGGGTAATGCTTCACCGGTCTGCAAATGATCGCTGACTGTTAGAACCGCCAGGGCCCGACGGCCATGGCGCGCCGCCAAAGTATAAAGCTCCGCTGCTTCCATTTCGACGCCCAGAATTCCGTGGCGCACCATTTGTTCATCCAAATCAGGCCGTTCGGCATAAAAAACATCCGATGAATAAATGCCGCCCACATGGGTCTTGGTGCCTTTCGCCTCGGCTGCCACAACAGCTGCGCGTAAAAGCGACCAATCCGCGCAAGGCGCATAGTTCAACTCGCGGAGTATTCCCGATGACGGCGAGGTAATTGTGCTTGCCGTCATCGCGATGATCACATCACGGATACCGACGTGTGGCTGCATCCCTCCACAAGATCCAATCCGGATCAATGTTTGTGCCCCATACTGGGACATCAATTCATTGGCGTAAATCGACAAGGACGGCATGCCCATACCCGATCCCTGAATGGTGACACGGTTGCCTTGCCACATCCCAGTAAAGCCCAACATGCCGCGCACTTCATTGACGCATTTGACATCGCTGAGAAAGGTCTCGGCGGCCCATTTCGCGCGGTAAGGATCGCCCGGCATCAACACTGTTTGCGCGATGTCGCCGGGCTTTGCTCCGATGTGGATTGTCATTTTTCAGATCTCCAATGCCTTTGGATCGGTTCCGGCCGCTACTGCCTGCTTGAACCAGCCGGGTTGACGGCCCTGGCCGGACCACGTCAGGGACGGATCTGAAGGGTTGGCATATTTTGCCGGGCGGCTCTTTTTTGCAGGTGTCTTGGCCGGGGTGGCTTGTTTTCGCGCCGGGCCGTCTGTCAGATCGGCAAGCTTGAATCCAAACTTCGCAGCCGCCTTTTCGGCGGCTTTTTTCGCCTGCCGCATTTCTTTCTTTTCGATCAATTTCAGGGCGCGTTGGATGTCCGTCATCCGGCGCTCCAGTTGTTTGCGCGTCATTTTCTTCAGATCTTCCAAGGTATGTCCTTTCGTTTGCCTGAAACGAAAGTACAACCATGCGAAAGCCAGACGCAATAGCGCGTGGTTTTTCGAACTGGTTACCGGGTACGGCTATTGCGCCGCAACGCGCTGCGGATCGACCAATGTCACAATATCCATCATGATCGTGTTCAGCTCGAAATCTTTTGGCGTATAGACCCGTGCCACCCCCATAGCGCGCAAACGCTCGGCGTCGTCCTCGGGGATGATGCCGCCTACTATGACCGGCACATGCCCCAGCCCGGCGTCGCGCATCTGGGCCATCAGGTCTTCTACCAATGGCACATGACTGCCCGACAAGATGGACAGACCAACCACATGCGCCGCGTCATTTTGTGCCGCTGCAACAATTTCGGCGGGCGTCAGTCGGATCCCCTCATAGGCGATGTCCATGCCACAATCGCGTGCGCGCACGGCGATTTGTTCGGCGCCGTTGGAATGCCCGTCAAGACCGGGCTTGCCGACCAGAAACTTTAACCGTCGCCCCAGTTTGTCACTGACCGCATCCACAGCGTCGCGCAAATCGTCCAGACCTTCGGTTTTGTTGGATTTCGACGCGGACACACCTGTCGGCCCCCGGTATTCGCCAAAAACGCTGCGCATTTGTGCCGCCCATTCGCCGGTTGTCACGCCGGCCTTGGCGGCGGCGATAGAGGGCTCCATCACGT